>CBIFVU010000015.1:0-35856 GCA_966185905.1 uncultured Lysobacter sp. | reverse complement strand
GGATCAGGAACACCATCAGGAAGGTGATGATGGTGGTGCCGGTGTTGATCACCAGTTGCCAGGTGTCGCTGAAGCCGAACAGCGGGCCCGACAGCAGCCAGGCCAGCACCAGTCCGACGGCCAGGCAAAACGTGGCCGGGTGCCCGGCCCAACGCGCGGCCGAGCGGGCGCCGCGGTCGAACGTCTGGCGCAGCTTCACCGATCCTCCCCGCGCGCCTGCAGGCGGCGCCACACCGCCTCGACCACCGGCCGCGCCTCCTCCCATTCCAGGCGCGATCCGCCGCGGGTGCGCTGGTAGCAAGCGCGCAGTTCCTCCTGCATCTGGCCAACGTCGCGGCCGTGGGCGCGCATGTAGGCGTCCAGGCCCAGCTTCACCGCCGGCTCATGGTCGCTGTAGCGCAGGCCGGTGCGCGGCACCAGGCCGCGGTAATGGCTGCGCCAGTACGCCAGTTCGGAATCCATGTCGACCACGTCCAGCGACAGCATCGACTCGCGCTCGTCGCGGTGCAGCGGCAGCAGGCCTGGCCGCAGACGCGCATGGGCGGGGCCAGCGAAGGCAGGCGCGGAGGCGGACGCGGACACCATCGGCAGGCTCGGCGTGCGGGCCAAGGCGGTTGCAGTCGGCAGGGCGTTGGTGCGGAACACAGTCATCGTGATCTCCTCGCGGCTGGACGCCGGCGCCATCGCCGGCTGCGGATCCTGGCGATGGGGAGCGAAGCAACTTGCGTGCCACCAGCGGCCGCGCCTTGGCCCACGGCGTCTGCAGCCGCGGCAGGCGCCGTCCGGTCCGCTTCCGGCGCGCGTTGCCCGGGAATTTCCTTCATCACGCCGGAATCATTTTCCGCCAACGTCGCGTTAACCCCGGCGGCACTAGCCTTGCCCTGCATTTGTTTCCGCCCGCACAGGAGCTTTCCCCCGTACAGGATGTCCACGCCAGCGCAAGGTATCCCTGTGTCCACGACGGCCGACGCCCACCGCCCCACCCTGCTGATCGTCGACGACGATCGCGATTTCGCATCTGCCGCCGCGGACTTCGCCCGCACTCGCGGGTTCACCCCGTACCTGGCCCATTCGCTGGAGCAATCGCGCGACCTGTCGCGGCTGCCTTCGGTGGACTTGCTGCTGCTGGACCTGGACCTGCCCGACGGCAACGGCTTCGAGCTGCTGGACGAACTGGACTTGCCCGAACACGGCCAGATCGCCATCGTCACCGGCCAGCCTTCGGTGGAGAGCGCCGCGCGCGCAGTGTCGCTGCCGGTGATCGACTACCTGATCAAGCCGCTGTGCCCGGAACAATTTTCCGCCCTGCTCGACAATGCCGCCGCGCGCGCGCAGCCGCCGTTGCCGACGGTGGACTCGCCCGGCGGCCTGATCGGGGAATCCCCGGCCATGCGCCGCTTGCTCGATTGCCTGGGCCGGGTGGCGCCGTCGGAGGCTTCGGTCCTGGTCAGCGGCGAGAGCGGCACCGGCAAGGAACTGGTGGCGCGCGCGCTGCACGAACTCAGCGCGCGCAACGGGCCGTTCGTCCCGGTCAACTGCGGCGCGATCGCGCCGGACTTGCTCGCCAGCCACCTGTTCGGCCATGAGCGCGGCAGCTTCACCGGTGCGGCCAGCCGCCACATCGGCTACTTCGAGCAGGCCAACCAAGGCACTTTGTTCCTGGACGAGATCACCGAGATGCCGCCGGCCCTGCAGGTCTATCTGCTGCGGGTACTGGAAACCGGCACAGTCACCCGCGTCGGCGGCACCGAGGCGGTGCCGGTGGACGTGCGCATCGTCGCCGCCACCAACCGCGACCCGCAGCGCGCCATCGACCAGGGCGTGTTGCGCGACGACTTGTTCTACCGCTTGGCCGACGTCGCCCTGGACTTGCCGCCGCTGCGCAGCCGGGGCGAGGACGCAGTGCTGATCGCGCGCAATTTCCTGGAACGGCTCAACGCCCGCTACGGCGCCGCCAAGCGGATGACCGCCGAGAGCGAGCGCGGCCTGCTCCGGCACAACTGGCCGGGCAACGTGCGCGAGCTGCGCAGCGCGGTGCAGCGCGCCTTCCTGACCAGCGAGGGCGATGCGATCCGGATCGTCCCGGGCTTCCGCAAGCTGGCGCCGGTGCATCACGACGCCACCCACATCGCGTTCTCGGTCGGCATGACCTATGCCCAGGTCGAACAGGAGATGCTGCTCAAGACCCTGGCCCATTTCGGCAACGACCGCACCCGCACCGCCCAGGCCCTGGGCGTGAGCGTACGCACCATCCACAACCAGCTCGCGCGGCTGCGCGAGGCCGGCCATGACGTGCCTTGAGCGGCGGGACCGGCGATGAACGAGCAAGCGCCTCCACTGCCATCCTCTCCGGACCCGTCCGCCTCGCCCGAGGCCGACTTCGCGCGCTGGCTGCATCGCCTGCGCAACGAGGTCAATACCGCGACCATGGCGGCCGCCGCGGCCGCCGGCTTGCTCGACGCCGGCGCCGATCAGGCCGCGCGCGACAACCTGCAGCGCGCGCGCGAAGCCTGCAAGCGCTGCTCGGCCCTGCTCGGCGAGCCGCCGGCGGCGCCCGGCGACCGCGCCGCATCGTGAGCGGCCGCGCACGGTGAACGCCGACCACGCCACCGCTGGCAGGGCCACGCGCGGGTTCGGCCTGGCCCTGCTGTTGGCCGCCCTGGCCACGATCGGACATGTGCAGTTCGGCCAGGACCTCCGCGATGCCCTGCCGGTGGCCGCGCTGTACCTGGCGGTAGTGCTGGCCACCCTGGCCGGCGGTGCGCGCACTGGACTGATCGCGTTGGCGGCGACCAGCGCGCTGTTCTGGTACTGGCCGGGCCTGGCCGCCGCCGGCGACACCGGCGCCTATGCCACTGCGTTCTACGCCGCGATGGCGCTCGTGCTGCTGTGGCTGGCCGCCACCGCGCGCCGGCTGAGGCGGACCGCGCATACCCAAAAGATCCATCTCCAGGCGGTGCTGGGCAGCATCGACGACGGCGTGCTCGCCATCGACGTGAGCCGCCGCGTGCGCTATCTCAATCCGGCCGCCGAACGTTTGCTGGGGGTGGACCGCGAGCAGGCGCAACGGCAGCCGCTGGCGCAGTTGCTCGCCGGCCTGCCCGAGGATGCGTTCCAGTCCGAGGCCACCGCCAGCGGCGGCTCGGGATCGCGCTCGCACTCGCGCTTCCATGTCGATCTGGCCGGCCAGGGTGGGCAGCGCCTGATCGCCGACATCGTCGCCCTGCGCGGCCCGCGCCAGGCGCTGGACGGGCATCTGCTGTTCCTGCGGCCGGTCGGCGAGGAACGCTATGCGCTCAGCGACCGGCGCCTGCGCGCGGTGTTCGACACCGACCTGTGGGGCATCTGCTTCGCCGACCTGCACAGCGGCCGCTGGCTGGCCAACCGCGGTTTCCAGCGCCTGCTCCCGGCCACCGCCGATGCCGCGCGCGCGCCGCGCTCGCTGCAGGCGCTGGGCATCCCCGCCGCGCTGTTGGACAACCTGCGCCGCGACGGCGCCTTCGCTCCGACCGAAGTCCGCGCGCCGGAGCACGAGGACCACGGTTGGATGCTGCTGGCCGGCGAGGCCCTGGACGGCGACGATGTGGCCTTGTTGGCCCTGGACATCGGCGAGCGCAAACGCAGCGATGCCGCGCTGCGCGCGCAGCGCCAGTTGATGCGCTCGCTGATCGATCGCCTGCCGGCGCTGGTGGCCTATGTGGACAGCGAGCGCCGCTATCGGCTGTTCAACCGCGACTATGCCCGCTGGTTTCCCCGGGCTTCGCTGTTGAACGCACGCCTGGACGCCATCCATCCGCGCGAGGACCTGGAGCCCTACCAGGACTTGCTCGACCGCGCCTTCGCCGGCGAGGCGGTGCGCTTTCCCACCGAGCTGCGCCGGCGCGGCGTGCGCCATCACTTCGACGTGCAGTTGGTGCCTTACCGGCCCGACGGCGCCGCGGTGGAGGGCGTGGTCATCCATGCGATGGACGTGACCGAGCGGATCGAGTCGGCCCAGCGCCTGCAGGCCAGCGAGCGGCGCTTCCGCAGCCTGGCCTTGGCCTGGGCCGGGATCGTCTGGTATGCCGACCGCGACGGCCACATGACCGATGCGCCCGGTTGGGACGAACTGACCGGGCAAACGCCGGCGCAGTATCGCGGCGAAGGCTGGCTGCAAGCGGTCGCCGAGGACGACCGCGCGCGAGTGCGCGCGATCTGGACCGAGGCCATGCGCGGCGATCCCGTGGACATGGTGGACCTGGAGTTCCGCGTGCTCACCCCGCACGGCGAAGCCCGCTACGTGGCCATGCGCGCCGTGCCGGTGGAGGACGGCAACGGCCGGGTGGTGGAGTGGATCGGCGGCATCCGCGACATCCATGAGCGTCGGCTGTTCGAGATCCAGCTTCGCAACGCCGAGGCCGAGCAGCACGCCCTGCTCGACAATCTGCCCAAGATGGTCTGGATCGCCGAACCCGACGGAGCCATCCGCTACCAGAACCGGCGCTGGTACGAGTACACCGGCCTGAGCGGGGAGGAAAACTGGCAACGCATCACCCACCCCGACGACCTGGAGATCGGCCTGCGCGCGTGGAACGAGGCGATCCGCAGCGGCAAACCGCTGAACGTCGAACTGCGCTTCCGCTCCGCCAGCGGCGAGTATCGCTGGCATGTGGTGCGCGGCCAGCCGCTGTTCGACACTCACGGCCAGTTGCGCTGCTGGTATGGCGCCAGCAGCGACATCGAGGACCAGAAGCGCGCGCTGGAGACGCTGGCCGCGGCCAACCAGCGCATCAGTCGCTTCCTGGCCGTGCTCAGCCACGAACTGCGCAACCCGCTGTCCGGCGTCAGCGCCGCCAGCGACGTGCTGGCCCGCGCCGACGCCAGTGCCGACCAGCGCCAGCGCGCCTTGCAGACCCTGGCCCGGCAGAACCGCCATTTGCAGCGCATGGTCGAGGACTTGCTCGACATCTCCCGCGTCACCCAGGGCGACCTGGAACTGCGCCGCGAACCGGTGGAGTTGGGCCTGTTGCTGGAAGAAGTGCGGCAGGACAACCTCGCCCGCGCCGAATCCGAGGGCGTGGTGCTGCAAAGCGTGCGCGCGCCGATGCCGGTGTGGGTGGACGGCGACCGCGCGCGCCTGCGCCAGGTGTTCGACAACCTGGTTTCCAATGCGATCAAGGCCAGCGATCCCGGCCAGGCTATCGCGCTGGAGTGCCGCGACCAAGACGCCCGGGCCCAGGTGCAGATCCGCGACCACGGCCAGGGGCTGTCGCAGGACATGGCGCTGAAGCTGTTCGAGCCTTTCGTGCAGACGCCCGACTGGCGTTCGCGCGGGCTGGGCCTGGGCCTGAACATCGTCAAGACCCTGGTCGAACGCCACGGCGGCGGCGTAACCGTGCGCAGCGACGGCCTCGGCGCCGGCAGTTGCTTCTGCGTGGACTTGCCGGCCATCGCTGCGCCCGCCAGCATCGCAGTACCGTCGCCGGCGGCGACGGCGCAGACAACACGCGGCGCATCCGGCGCGATCCTGATCGTGGACGATGAACGCGACACCGCCGAGGCGCTGCGGGTGTTGCTGGAACTGGAGGGCCACCGCACCGAGGTAGCCGGCGACGCCGAGCAGGCGCTGGCGCGCTGGCAGGGCCAGGCCTTCGATGTGGTGCTGTGCGATCTGGAACTGCCCGGCCCCTTGACCGGCTACGACGTGGCCCGCGCCCTGGCCTCGCATCCCAGCGCGCCCTATCTGATCGCCTACAGCGGTTACGGCCAGCCCGAAGACCGCGAACGCACCCGCGCCGCGGGTTTCCACGAACACGTGGTCAAGCCAGCGGCGCTGGAAGAGCTGCTGGCCGCGTTGCACCGCGGGCAGCGGGCGCGCCAGGCCGGGGTGGCGCTGGACGCGTGATCGATGCCTGCCAGCGGTGCGTGCGCTGGTCGCGCGCAAGATCGCCTCGCGGCCGCGTCCTGCACTAGCGGCGCGGATGCGTGGCGAAAGCGCGAGGCCGGTCTGCGGCGCCAGTCGCACGCCCCTGCAAGCAAACCGCTAGTGCCGGCCCAGTGCGGCCGGGCAAGGCACCGCACCGGCCGCAGACGCTCCGGCGCCGTCCGGCGGACCACGAGGACAGGCCGCCTGCGCAGGCCGGGCGGGCGCTGCGCATGGACCGGCACCGAAACGCCTGCGGCCGGTGCGGTGCACCGGGCCGCCGGCTCCCGCCGGCGACCCGGGTCTTGCCCAGCCGGCTCAGTGCCGCTGGCCGGAGGTACCGCTCGGCGGTGTCGTGCCGCTGCCGCCGCTGGCGGCGGGCGTAGTGCTGCTGCCGGGGGTGGCGCCAGCCGCTCCGCCAGCGCTGGCGCCGCTGCCGGCGGCCGACGAGCCGGCGCCCGCACCGGTGGCAGCACTGCGGCCGCTGCGTTCGTCCATGCCCTCGCCTTCGCGGCCCATCGAACGATCCCCGCGCCCTTGCCGCTCGCCGCTGGCCGCGCGCACGCGGATGCGGTTGTCCACGTCCTTGACCCCGCTGCAAGCGTCGGCGATGTCCTCGGCGCGATGCTTCATCCAGCGGTCGTCGACTTCGCCTTCCAGCACGATGCGGCCGTCGCTGCAACGCACCTGGATGTCGCTGGCGTCGATCAGGTCGTCTTCGGTCAGCCGCTCGTTCACATCCTCCAGGATGCGCTCGTCCGAACGCGAGTAGCGCTGCGGGCCACGCCCGCGATGGCCGCCCAGGCCCTGTTCGCGGTAGCCCTGGCCGCTGCCCTGGCTGCGGTAGCCACCGTCGTAGTGGCCGCGATCGCCCGGCTCCTGGTAGCCGCGCTCGCCGCGCTGCGCATTGGCCTCGAAACCGGCGCCATAGGCCGATCCAGCGAAACCGCTGCGGTCGGCGCCATACCCGGAGGAACCGCCGTAGCCTTCGCCGCGGCCGCGCGCGCCGCGCTCCAGGCGCTCATAGCCCGGCTGCTCGCCGCGGCGCGGTCCGTAGGCGGAGTAGTCGTACAAGCCCGCGCGCCCGCCGCGGCCGGCGCTTTCGCCGCCGTAGCGCGAACGCTCGCCGTACTGCCCGCCAGCGCCGCGGAACCGGCCGGCACCCGGCGAGGCATACGGCGCATCGCCGCGGTCGTCTTCCCAGCCCACGGTCTGGCTGCGCTCGTCGAAACCGCCGGCGCGCCAGCCACTGTCGTAGTAGTCGTGGCGTTCATCGCGCCCCAGGTCCGGGCCGTGCGCGCCATACAGGCTACGCTCGCCTGGACGGGCGTAGCGGCGGCCGTAGGGATCGCGGCCTTCGTCCTGGTCCTGGAGGCGATAGGCGCGGTCGTCTTCGCCTGCGCGCTCGGCGTAGCGCGACTGGTCGTGCGTCCACGAGTCCTCCCGGCCCTCGAGATAGTCGTCCGGATTGCGCGGATCCTGGCGGCCGCGGGCGCGCTGTGCGCCGCCGCCGCGTTCGTCCCAATCGCGGCCCTGGCGGGGCGTGCGCTCGCCCGGATAGTCGCGCGAGGGTTGCTGCTGTCTCATGTCGTCTCTCCTGTCGTTCGCGTCGGTCATTTCGTTCCACCATTCGCGGCCTTTTTCCAAGGCGCGCGCGCCCAGCCGCATCGCCTCTTCGGCCACGGCCTTGAACTCCCCGGTTCCGGGAATCGCGTCCCGGTCGCTGCGCGGATTACGCACTGATATGTCCTCCGCCGTTGATGTGGATGGTCTGGCCGGTCACGAACGAGGCGTCCGCGCTGGCCAGGAAGACGTAGGCCGGGCCGATCTCGGAAGGTTGCCCGGGCCGCTTGAGCAGGGTGTTGCGCCCGAACTCGGCCACCTGCTGCTCATCGAAGCTGGCCGGGATCAGCGGGGTCCACACCGGCCCGGGCGCGACCGCGTTCACCCGCACGCCCCGGTCGGCCACGGCCTGGGCCAGGGAGAAGGTGAAGGCATGGATGGCGCCCTTGGTGGCGGCATAGTCGATGAGCGTTTCGTGCCCGCGCACGCCGGTCACCGAGCCGGTGTTGATGATGCTGGCGCCGCGCTCCAGGTACGGCAGCGCCGCGCTGGCCAGGTACATGTAGGCGAAGATGTTGGTGCGGAAGGTGCGCTCGATCTGCGCCTGGCGCAGTTGTTCGGGCTCCTCCACCGGGTGCTGCTCGCCGGCGTTGTTGACCAGCACATCCAGCCGGCCGAAGGCCTCGATGGTCTGGCGCACCACCTCCGCGCAATGCTCGGGCTGACCGAGATCGCCGCGCAGCAGCAGGCAACGCCGGCCCTCCTTTTCCACCAATCGCTGGGTTTCCTGCGCATCGCGGTCTTCTTCCAGATAGGCCACGGCCACGTCCGCGCCTTCGCGCGCGAAATGCAGGGCGACCGCGCGGCCGATGCCGCTGTCGCCGCCGGTGACGAGGGCGGCCTTGCCGCGCAGGCGGTCGGCCCCGCGGTAGTCTTCGCGGATGCTTTCGGGTTCGGGGACCATGCGGGTCTGGCGTCCGGGTTGCCGGTCTTGGTGCTGGGGCGGTGGCGTGCGTGCGGTCTGTGCGCTCATGGGGGGGCTCCTGCGGAAGGGCGTGTTCGCCCGGCGGAAAGGCGGGGTTCCGGGCCAGCGGCCGCATGTGCCGAGACGAAGGGCGCACGCTGCTGCGGGCCGCGGCTGCACTGGAACGAGCCGACGGGGCGCGTTGCTGGTAGCCGCTCCTCGTGGCCGCTCAGGGCGACTCAGGGCGGCTCATGCACAGACGCCGCAAGTCGCGTGCCAACGCCGCAGGCCCGCGCCACCGGCGACCGGCGCCGAAGCGATCAGCACCGCGGCGGGAACTCTTGCCTGCCGCGGCAGTTTCTTCGCCTCCTGCGACGCTGGATGCGACGGCCCAGCACCGAATCCAGTACCGATCCAGCACGGTCCAGCACGGTCCAGCGCGCTGGCGGTCGCGCCGGCGCGCCCCGGCACGGCATGGCACGGAGCTTGCTGCGCACAGTCCATCGATCCCCGAACCGACCGGCGCCAGCGGTTGTCCGCACTCGCCGCCCGCGCCCCCCAAGCTGGAGACCGCGTCCATGAGCGCCACCACAACCGCCTCGCCGGGCTCGCGCGACAAGCAACTGGCCGATTCCTTCCCCGCCAGCGATCCGCCCTCGACCACGCCGCTGCATGCGCCGGCGCCGGCGCGCGAACCGCCGGACGTGCTGATCTACCGCGTGGTCGCCGCCGAAGACAGCGAACGCGCCTTCAGCAACGGCCACACCGCCAGCGAAGGCCGCTGGAGTTCGGCCGGACGCCGGGTGGTCTACGCCTCCTCCTCGCCGGCGGCGGCCCTGCTCGAATTCCTGGTGCATCTCCAGGGGCCAGTGCCTGCGGAACTGCGCATGGCCGTGGCCAGTGTGCCGGCCGACTGCGTGCATCCGGTCGGCGACCGCCTGCCCGACGACTGGAACCAGCGGCCCTATCGCGCGCACGTGCAGCGCGTGGGCGATTGCTGGGTGGACAGCGGTGCGTCGCTGGCGCTGTATGTGCCCAGCGCACTGTCGCCGCGCGAACGCAATGTCTTGCTCAACCTGGGCCACGACGACATGGCCAAGCTGAAGTGGCTGTCCTGCGACACCGTGGCGGTGGACGAGCGGCTGCGGCAGTAGCCGAAGGCGCAGCCAGTTTTCGCGCCGGGCGTCCAGCCGGCGGCGCTGTTGGACCGTTGCCGCGCGTAGTCCGCTGGCCTTTGCCGGCGCCAACACCGTGGGCCTTTCGCGCTGGCCGCCGCCGATGCGCCGTGCGCGCGTTCAACCCGGCCGGCGCTGCAGCGCTTCGGCCAGGCGCGCCAGGTCTCGCACCAATTCCGCATAGCGTTGCGGTCGCCCTGGCCCTGGCGTGCGCAGCACCGCCGAGGGGTGCCAAGTGGCCAGCGCCTGGGTGCGTGCGTCCAAGCGCTGCCACTGGCCGCGCTGGCGGGTCAGGCGAAAGCCCGGGCCGAACAGGGTCTGCGCTGCCATCGCGCCCAGCGCCACCGCCCAGCGTGGGCGCAAGCGCAGCCATTCGGCAGCCAGCCAGATCCGACAGGCCTCCTGCTCGTGCGCGTTGGCGCGACTGTGCATGCGGCGCTTGCCGCGGCGCTCGTACTTGAAATGCTTGACCGCGTTGGTCAAGTACAAGTCGGCGCGGTCCAGGCCGGCCTCGGCCAGGGCGCGCTCCAGCAACCGCCCGGCCGGGCCGACGAAGGGTGCGCCGCGCCGGTCTTCCTCGTCGCCGGGCTGTTCGCCGATCAGCATCGCCCGCGCATCGGCCGGGCCCTGGCCGAATACGGTCTGGGTGGCATCGCGCCACAGTGGGCAGGCCCGGCAATCGGCGGCGAGCGTGCGCAGCCGGCGCAGGCCGCCTTCGGGGACCTCGGCCACCGGCGGCTTGGCGAAGGGCACCGCGGCGCCGGCGGCGCGCGCATCCACGGCCGCGGCCTCAGCGCCAGACGTTGCTGTGCGCGGGGAAGTCCGCGCGCTGCGGCGGCAGCACGCAGAAGCGTTGCCCGGTCGGCGCCGCCATCACCCACCAACGCTTGACCTGGGCGATGCGGGCAGCGCCCAGCCGTTCCAGGCGCACCACTTCGGCTTCCACGTCATCGGTTTCGATGTCCAGGTGCATGCGGCTGGCGTGCTCGACCGCCTGCACCATCAGGCAGGGCTGGTTCTCGCGGGTCAGCAGTTGCCGGTACATCGCATCGCTGGCGCTCTTGAGCGCCAGCACCCGGCAACCCAGCGCCTGCCCCCAGAACTGGGCGGCCCAGTCGGGATCGGTGGTCTCGCAATCGATCACCAGTTGCGCGAATCGGCTCCTGTGCATGCGGGGTCTCCTGTGGACGGTGGGAAGGGCCCGCCGGATCGGCGGCGTTGCGTCCGGTCGCGCGCAGAGGATTCGCTGGCGCGCAGGCTGGCAAGCGCGGGCTCGCAAGGCCCCGCTGCGCGCGCAGTCCCGCACGCTCAGGACGGCCGGCGCGGGCCCGCGAGCGCACACCCTGCAAGCCAGGCTCCTTGCGGGCACGCCAAGCGCCAGACCGCAGCGCAACGGGCCAAGGGAGCGGTCGCCGATCCCGGCGTCTTGTCCAAGCAGGTCGCAAGCTCCATGCCACCGGCCGTCCGGGCCCCCGACCGCGCCGCCTCGGTCCTCTCCAGCCGCGCCGGGTCGAGTCCGCGTCGGCGCGAGCGGCAGGGCTGCGGCAGCTCTTGCACGCGCCTGCAGCAACTGCACGCCGGAAGCGGAAAAAACGCTCGCTGCGCGCCTGCGGCATGGACTCGGCGCTTACATCGGCCTGCCTAGCATGCAGGCATGAACCTCGCGCTATCCCGCGAACGTCCTGCGCCGCCGGCCCTGGCCCGCGACTGGGCGCTGTTCCTGGATGTGGACGGCTGCCTGATCGAATCGGCGGCCACGCCCGACCAGGCCCGGGCCCCCGAGCGGTTGGGACCGCGGCTGGGCGAGATCGCCCGCGACTTGGACGGCGCGCTGGCTCTGGTCAGCGGCCGCTCCATCGCGGCGCTGCGGCGCTTGCTGCCGGCCTGCAACGAAATCTGCATCGCCGGCCTGCATGGGCTGGAACGCTGCGGCTACGGCGATACCGCCGCGCCAGCGCCACCACCGGCGCTGGCGCGGCTGGAACGCGAGTTGCGAGCGCTGCTGGCGCGTTATCCCGGCACCTTGGCCGAACGCCACGGCCCCTGCCTCAACCTGCACTGGCGCCAGGCGCCGCAGGCCGCGCCGGCCTTGACTGCGTTCGCGGCTGCGGCACTGCCGCGCTTGCCCGGCTATCGCGCCCATCCCGGCGCGCACGGCATCGAGATGCGGCCGGCGCATTGCGACAAGGGTCGAGCGATCGAAGCCTTGCTGCGGCAACCGGCGTTCCGCGGCCGGCGCCCGGTGTTCGCCGGCGACGATGCCGCCGACGAAGCCGGCTTCGCCGTGGTCAATGCCCACGGCGGCATCAGCGTGCTGGTGGGCGCGCGCGCCGACAGTGCGGCCCATCATGGCCTGCCCGATCCGGCCGCGGTGCGCCGCTGGCTGGGGGCCGAGCCGGGCGCCGCCACGTCGGGAGCGGACTGACATGGGCCGCACCGTGGTGGTATCCAACCGCGTCGCCTGGCCGGGCCCGCAGCGCCCCGGCGGGCTGGCGATCGCGCTCAAGGCGGCCCTGCGCGAGGACGCCGGACTGTGGTTCGGCTGGAGCGGACGCAGCGGCGAGCGCGATGCGCCGCCGCACCGCTGCCGCGAGCACGGCGTGGACTATTGCACCATCGACCTGCCGCGCGCCGACGTGGAGGCCTATTACCGCGATTTCGCCAACCGGGTGCTGTGGCCGCTGCTGCACTCGCGCCTGGACTTGGTCGATTACGGCCGCGAATGCAGCGCCGGTTATCGCCGGGTCAATGCGCGACTGGCGGCGCGACTGGCGCGCGAACTGCGCAGCGACGACCTGGTCTGGGTGCACGACTATCACCTCATCCCGCTGGCGCGCGAGCTGCGCCGCCTGGGCGTGGACAACCGCATCGGCTTCTTCCTGCACGTGCCGTTCCCGCCGGCGGACCTGATCGCCACCCTGCCCGCGCATGCGGCGGTGTTCGGCGAACTGGCCGCTTACGACTTGATCGGCCTGCAAACCCAGCAGGATGCCGAACATGCCAGCGACTATCTGCGCCGGCATGCGGACTTGGCGCCGTGCGGGCCGGGGCTGTGGCGCGACGGCGACCGCCGCCTGCGCATCGCCGCGCTGCCCATCGGCATCGACACCCCGGCCATCGCCGCCCAGGCCGCCGCCTCCGACGCCTGCGCCGAAGTCGCGCGACTGCGCGCCAGCCTGGACGGCCGCCGCCTGGCCATCGGCGTGGACAGGCTGGACTATTCCAAGGGCCTGCCCGAGCGTCTGCGCGGCTTCGAGCGCTATCTTGAGCGCGCGCTCGCGCGCCAGCGGCGGCGCCAGGACGAGTTGACCTATCTGCAGATCGCCACGCCCTCGCGCGGCGACGTGCCCGAGTACCAGCGCCTGCGCCAGGCGTTGGACAGCCTGGCCGGCCACGTCAACGGCGTGCACGCGCGGCCCGACTGGACCCCGGTGCGCTATGTCAACCACGACTTCCCGCATGCCCTGCTTGCCGGCTTCTATCGCCAGGCCGCCATCGCCCTGGTCACGCCGCTGCGCGACGGCATGAACCTGGTCGCCAAGGAATACGTGGCTTGCCAGTCGCCGCAGGATCCCGGCGTGCTGGTGCTTTCGCGCTTCGCCGGCGCAGCCTGCGAGCTTGAGCAGGCTCTGCTGGTCAACCCGCACGACCCCGACGAGATCGCCGAAGCCATCCAGTGCGCCGCCGACATGGGCGCGCAGGAGCGGCGCGAGCGCTGGCGCGCAATGATGCAGACCCTGCGCCGCAACGATGTCACCGCCTGGCGTCGCGCCTTCCTGGACCAGTTGCGCGCCGTCCCCACGACGGCGCAACCCGCGCCCGCGAGGCTGCGGGCGGCCGCAGCCGGACCCGCCCCGAGGCCGGACGCGCGCGGGGTGCGCCCAGCCTGGGCCGGGCTGGCGCCCTGGAGCGGGCCGACATGAGCCCGCGCCCGCCCTTGCGACCGCCACCGCGCGGACCCGGCTGCGACCGCCCCGGTGCGGCCGTCTTCTCCGCCCTGCCATGAGAACCACGATGAACATCGCCCAGATCTCGCCCTTGTACGAATCGGTGCCGCCGCGCCTGTACGGCGGCACCGAGCGCGTGGTCGCGCACCTCAGCGACGCCTTGGTGCAGGCCGGCCATCGCGTCACCTTGTTCGCCAGCGCCGACGCGCGCACTCGCGCCGAACTGGTGCCGGTGCGCGACCAGGCCATCCGACTGGATCCGGCGCCGCGCAAGTCCAACGTCGCCGCACACCTGAGCATGCTGCACGAAGTGCGCAAGCGCGCCGATCAGTTCGACATCCTGCACTTCCATGTCGACCTGCTGCATTTTCCCTTCTTCGAGCATTGCGCCGAGCGCACCCTGACCACCCTGCACGGCCGCCTGGACCTCAAGGATCTCCCCGAGGCCTATCGGCGTTGGTCGCGCTTCCCGCTGGTGTCGATCTCCAACCGCCAGCGCCGCCCGCTGGCGCAGGCGCGTTGGCTGGGCACGGTCTACCACGGCCTGCCGACCGACCTGTATCCCTTCGTCGAGCGGCCGCGCGGCGACTATCTGGCCTTCCTCGGCCGGGTCTCGCCGGAAAAACGCCTGGACCGCGCCATCCGCATCGCTCGCCGCGCCGGCCTGCCGCTGAAGATCGCAGCCAAGGTGGACAAGGCCGACCTGGACTATTTCCACGACACCATCGAGCCATTGCTGGACGCGCCGGGCATCGAGTTCGTCGGCGAGATCAACGACGAAGGCAAGCGCGAATTCCTGGGCCAGGCGCGCGCGCTGCTGTTCCCCATCGACTGGCCCGAGCCGTTCGGGCTGGTGATGATCGAAGCCATGGCCTGCGGCACGCCGGTGATCGGCTGGAACCGCGGTTCGGTGCCGGAGGTCATCGACGAGGGCATCAGCGGCCTCATCGTCGAATCCGAGGACGAGGCGGTGGCCGCGGTGGCGACAGTGGCCGGCTTCGATCGCGCGCGGGTGCGGGCCCTGTTCGAGCGGCGCTTCTCGGCCGCGGCCATGGCCCAGGACTATCTGGAGCTGTACGCACAGATGAGCGGGCGCGGCGGCCAGGGGCTGCGGCTGAGGGCCTGAGCATGGAATCCTCGGCCACGGCCGCGCTGTACACCAGCCATGTGCTCAAGGATGGCGACAGCTTCCTGATCGCCAACGGCTACGGCGACATCGCCGGCCACAGCGACGGCCTGTTCCACAACGACACCCGCCTGCTCAGCCGCTATCGCCTGCACCTGGGCGAGGCCCAGCCGGCCCTGCTCAACGCCTCGGTCTCGCGCGACAACGTGTTCTTCGTCGCCCACCTGACCAATCGCGCGCTGGCGCCCATCGGCGAATCGGGCACGCCGCAGGGGCTGGTGCACATCGCCCGCACCCGCTTCCTGTTCCAGGAGCGCATGTACGAGCGCATCGCCTGCACCAACTACGACGCACGCATCGCTACGCTGCCGTTGCGCTTCGCCCTGGCCGCCGACTTCCGCGACATGTTCGAGGTGCGCGGCAGCGTGCGCAAGGCGCGCGGCGAGATGCTGGTGGGCGCGCAGGAAGGCTGCCAGCGGCTGTTCCGCTACCGCGGCCTGGACGGGGTGCTGCGCAGCGCCTGCATCGCGTTCTCCCAGGCGCCAGCGCCCGACGGCGACGACGAGGTCGCCCTGCCCCTGCGGATCGAGCCCGGCGCCACGGTCGAGCTGTATGTCGAAGCCGGGCGCGCGCCCGAACCCGCGCTGCCTTCGCGCGCGCGCTTCCGCCGCGCCGCCACCCAGGCGCGCCTGCGCATGCGCCATCGCCAGCGCCGCGGTGCGCGGGTCAGCAGCAACGGGCCCTTGTTCGACGAGTGGATGCGCCGCTCGCGCTCGGACCTGGCCCTGCTCACCAGCGAGCTGCCCAGCGGGCCGTATCCCTACGCTGGCATACCGTGGTTCTCCACCCCGTTCGGGCGCGATGCGGTGATCACCGCCTTGCAGACCCTGTGGCTGGACCCGGGCCTGGCCCGCGGCGTGCTGCAGTTCCTGGCCGAGCACCAGGCCCAGGAGGAGTCGGCCTTCCTCGACGCGGCCCCGGGCAAGATCCTGCACGAGACCCGCAAGGGCGAGATGGCCAGCCTGCGCGAGCTGCCCTTCGGCCTGTACTACGGCGGCGTGGACACCACGCCGCTGTTCGTCATGCTGGCCGGCGCCTATGCGCGCCGCACCGGCGAGATGGACTTCATCGACGGCCTGTGGCCGGCCTTGCGCGCGGCCACTGCCTGGATCGAGCGGGTCTGCGACGCCAACCCCTGGGGCCTGCTGGACTACGCGCGCCGCCAGCCCACCGGCTTGTCCAACCAAGGCTGGAAGGACAGCGAAGACTCGGTGTTCCATGCCGACGGCCGCTTCCCGGCCGGGCCCATCGCCTTGGTCGAAGTGCAGGGCTACGCGTACGCGGCATTGCAGGCCATGGCCGCGCTCGGCCGCCGCCGTGGCCGGGACCGCGACGCGGCGCAATGGGAAGCGCGCGCCGAGCGTCTGCGCCGAACCGTGCAGGAGCGCTTCTGGATGCCCGAACAGGGCTATTACGGCATCGCCGTGGATGGCGAGGGCCGGCTGTGCGAAGTGCGCGCCAGCAACGCCGGCCATTTGCTCTACGTCGGCCTGGCCGACGAGGCGCGCGCGCGCCAGGTCGCCGAGCAATTGATGTCGCCGGCCTTCCACAGCGGCTGGGGCCTGCGCACCCTGGCCAAGGGCCAAGCGCGCTACAACCCGATGTCTTACCACAATGGCTCGGTATGGCCCCACGACAGCGCCTTGTGCGCCAGCGGCATCGCCCGTTACCACGGCCGCGCCACGGCCGCGCGCCTGCTGCGCAGCGCGTTCGAGACCGCGGTGCATTTCGAGATGCGCTTGCCCGAGCTGTATTGCGGCTTCGCCCGCCGCGCCGGCGCGCCGCCCATCCCCTATCCGGTGGCCTGCCTGCCCCAGGCCTGGGCCGCGGGTTCGCCGTTCATGCTGTTGCAGGCCTGCCTGGGCGTGGAAGTGGACGGCGAACACGGCGTGGTCCACGTGGATCGTCCGCACCTGCCTCCGGGCATCGAAGACGTGCGCGTGCGCGGCCTGGTCGTGGGCGAGGAGCGGGTGGACCTGGTGTTCAAGCAGTTCGGCGATCGGGTGGGCGTGTTCAGCGAAAGCCGCCATGCTCAGGCGATCCCGGTCAACCTGCGCAGTTGAGCGCGACGCGGCCCGGCAAACTCTGCCGGCGGGGAAAAAACTTCCCGCCCGCCGCGCGCGTCCCGGCGCAAGGCCGCGCTGCGGCGCCGCTGCGGTCTGGCACGCGGTTTGCGTCCCTAGGCATGAACCCGGCGTTGCCGGCCCACACGAGGATGCCATGAAGCCGCTCACTGCCCGTCCCGCCCGTCCGTCTTCGGCCACAGCGTCCGCACCGCCGCGGGACACGGCCCTGGAAACGGCGCTGGATGCGCTGGATGCGGCCATCGCCGGCTGGGTGGTGCGGCCGCCGAGCAGCGCCCGCCTGGAGCGCGAGTTCTCGCTGGCCATCGGCCGCGTGCTGCGGCACGCGCGCGCCCTGGACTATGCCTATGTGGGCGCGCGCATCCGCTTCACCGTCGACCGCTTGTTCGACACCGGCGATGAGAGCGACGCGGTGCGCCATTGAATCTTCCCGAGGGAGTGCCCCGACCATGAGCGACGACCCCAAGGACCGCGGCGCGCAGGACCGCAGCCGCATCAGCCTGGAACAAGACCACGAAGTGCGCTACTGGACCCAGCGCTTCGGCGTCAGCGAGCAACGCCTGCGCGAAGCGGTCGCCGCGGTGGGCGTCTCGGTGGACGCGGTCGAACGGCATTTGCGCGCTTGAACGCGCCGCTGCTCGATCGGCTCGGCGAACCCGGCCATCCGGCCATGCGCGCGGCGCGTGTGCTGGCCTTCGTCGCCAAGTATCGCCACGTGGGCTTGTTCGCCGACCTGGAGCTCGGCCATGCCGCCGCGCCGTCGGCCGCCGACACCACCGACGGCGAGACCTTCGTGCGCGACCTGGAAGCCTTGGGCCCGGCTTTCGTCAAACTGGGCCAGGCGCTGTCCACCCGCCCGGACCTGCTGCCGCCGGCATTGCACCAAGCGCTGGGCCGGATGCAGGACCGAGTGGAACCGGTGCTGCCGTTCGCGCAAGTGCGCGAGTTGGTCGAACGGCGCCTGGGCGTGCGCCTGACCAAGGCCTTCGCTGAGTTCTCCCCCGAACCGATCGGCAGCGCATCGCTGGCCCAAGTGCACCGGGCGCGGCTGCGCGATGGCCGCGAGGTCGCGGTCAAGCTGCAACGGCCGCAGATCGACCGCGTGCTGGCCACCGATCTGGACATTCTCGCCCGCCTGGCGCGCACCGCCGACCGCATTACCGCCACCGGCCAGCGCGTGCACTTCGCCGACTGGCTGGACGAGTTCCGCCGTGCGTTATGGCTGGAACTGGACTACTGCGCCGAGGCGCGCAACCTGGAGCGATTCGCACGGCATCTGGCGCCCTATCCCGGCCTGTTCGTGCCGCAGCCGGTGTGGAGCCTGTGCGGCCCGTCCTTGATCACCATGGACCTGGTGCGCGGGCGCAAGGCGGTGGAACTGCCGGGCCTGTTGCGCACCGAGCACGCTTTCGCGCCGCTGGCGACCGACCTGCTGCGCGCCTATCTCGATCAAGCCCTGCTGCACGGCGAGATCCACGCCGACCCGCACCCGGGCAACGTGCTGCTGGCCGAAGACGGGCGCCTGGCCGTGCTCGACCTGGGCATGATCGTGCACGTGCCGCCGCAACGCCGCGACCGCCTGCTCAAGCTGATGCTGGCCGCGGTGGACGGCCGCGGCGAAGTCGCGGCCAACGAGACCATCGCCATCGGCCTGCGCCTGGAGGACTTCGACGAAATGCGCTATCGCCGCGACATCGGCCATCTGGTCGGCCGCTACGCCGCCGAACGCGCCGGCCAGGATCTCGCTGAGGGCAGTCTGTTCATTGAAATGGTGCGGATCGGCGTGGCCTGCGGTCTGCGTCCGCCGCCGGAGCTGGGCCTGCTGGGCCGGACCCTGGTCAATCTGCAAGCCGTCTCGCGCGCACTGGCGCCGGAGCTGGACATCCAGCAGGTCGTGCGCCCGCACCTGGAGCGGCTGCTGTTGGGGCGCTTGCGCCGCAGCCTGTCGGCACCGGGCCTGGCGATCCAGAGCCTGGACCTGCACGACTTCCTGGGCGAGGCGCCGCGCAAGCTGTCGGCGGCGCTGTCCTTGCTGGCCGAGAACAAGCTCCAGATCGCCGTGGCCGGGCTGGAAGAATCGCGCTTGATGGAGGCGCTGCAGAAGATCGCCAACCGGATCAGCACCGGCACCATCGCCGCGGCACTGATCCTGGCCTCGGCGATGATCATGCGCATCGACACGCCTTATCGGCTGCTGGGCTACCCCGCCCTGGCGCTGGTGCTGTTCGTGATCGGCTGCGTGTTGGGCCTGTCGCTGGTGGCCAGCGCGCTGCTCAGCGATCGCAAAGCGCCCAGCCGCAAGCAGGTGCCGCCGCCTTGAGGGTGCTGCCTGGGCCTGTAGCCGGGACCGGCGATTGTTCGTCGATGTTTGGCGATGGGCCTGTCCGGGGTCGCGGCTTGCGCCGCTGCTACAGCCGGTGGGGCGGCGCGCCTGCAGGATCGGCGCAAGCCGCGATCACGCCATCTCAAGCAGAACGACTCCACTGAGGAATCACACGCGCAGGCCGCTGGCCGGGGGCTCGGTGCTGAAGCGCCGCAACGCTACGGCCTCGCGTTCGCCTCGCGCCTCGCAGCGCCTGCCTCTACTTTACCCCCGGCGACAGCTCCGCCAACCGCTCCCCGACCTCGTCCAGGTCCTGCCGCACCGCCTCGATGCCATGCCAGGGGTGCCGCCGCAACCGCTTCAGCCGCGCTCGCGCGCTGTCGATGTCGAAGGCGGCGGCATGGGCGAGCTTACCCAACTCCTCCCAACGCAAAGGCATCGCCACCGGCGCGCCCGGGCGCGCCCGCAGCGAGAACGAGGCCACGCTGGTGGCGCCGCGGCCATTGCGCAAGTAATCGACGAAGATCTTGCCCTTGCGGAATTTCTTGGTCGCCGTGGCCACGAACGACAAAGGCTCCATCGCCGCCAGCGCATCGGCGAAGCCGTGGGCGAAAGGCTTGACCTGGGCCCAGTCGCAACCGGGATTCAGCGGCACCACCACGTGCAGTCCCTTGCCGCCGGAGGTGCGCACGTAGGACACCAAGCCCAGGCCGCGCAGCAGAATGCGGATCCGGCGCGCGGCCGCGACCACATCCTCCCAGGCCACGCCCGGCCCGGGGTCCAGGTCGAAGACCATGCGGTCGGCGCGGTCGGGCGCTTCGGCCAGGGCCCCCCAGGGGTGGAACTCCAGGGCGTTGAACTGCACCAGCTCCATCAACGCCGCCGCATCGCGCACCACCAGGTAGTCGCCATGGCGGCCGCTCTCTTCTTCCAGCCGCACCGCATCGACCTGCTCCAGGCCGGCGGTATGGTGTTTCTGGAAGAAGCACGGCCGCGCCGCGCCCTGCGGACACCGGATCACCGACAACGGCCGTCCGGCGATCTCCGGCAACAACCAGTCGCTGACCTGGGCGTAGTAATCGGCGACCTCACGCTTGGTCAGGCTGCGGTCGGGATACACCACCCGGCCCGGGCTGGTCAGGCGGAAGCTCTCGCCCTGTGCTGCGGCCGCGGCGGCCGCGAGCGAACGCCGCCGGCCGCGCACGGATTGCCTCGCCTGGGCGGGCGCTCCGGCAGAACGCGACGCGGTCGCCCGCGCCGATCGCGAACGGCTCGTGGTCGAAGCACCCGCGGGGGAGGGACGCGCGGGAGAGCGGCCCGCTGTAGAGGAGCCCGTGGTAGAGGACCCCCTGGTAGAGGAGCCGGCCGTCGAGCGTCGCGCCGTAGAAGGTCCAGCCGCCGAACCGTCAGTCGCCGCACCGCGGTCGCGGTCGGCCAAGTCCTCGGCGCGCTTGTCCAGCCGCAGCGCCTTCAACGAAGGTTGGCGCAACAGACCGTGCCCGCCCTGCCCGCGGTAGAAGACCTCCACCACCCAGGCCGGAGCGAACCAACGCGCCAAGCGCAGGTCGGTGTCGTTGGGCGGCACGTGCACGCTCGGCTCGGCTCGGCCGGGGCCGAGCTCGCGCGCTAACTGCCGGGTCTGTTGCTGGGAGAAACCCGAGCCGACCCGGCCCGCATACACCCAGCCATGGCGCGGATCGGGCCGTGCCAGCAACAACGCGCCGAAGCCGGTACGCGAACCCTTCGGGGCGGTATAGCCGACCACCGCGAACTCATCGCTCGCCACGCTCTTGCTCTTGCGCCAATCGTCGCCGCGGCCGCCGCGATAGGGCCGGTCGCCGCGCTTGGACACCACGCCCTCGAACCCCTGTTCGGTCGCCAGGCGATAGGACTGCTCGCCATCGTGGCCGTGCGAACTGTAGGCCAAGTGCGCCGGCGCCGGGTCGAGCAAGCGCTCCAGCAGGGCCTTGCGCTGGGTCAACGGCGCCTCGGACAGATCGATGCCGTCCACATGCAGCAGATCGAACAGGACCAGGGTCAACCGCCCCTGCTTCTCGCCGGACAAGGTCGCCTGCAACAGGGCGAAGTCTTGCTTGCCGCCTCCGCCAGCGACCAGCTCGCCGTCCAGCACAGCCTCGCGCAGTCCCAACCGCTCCACCGCCGCGGCGATCTCCGGCACCTTGCCGGTCCACTCCAGGGCATTGCGCGACCACAATCGCGCCTTGCCGTCGCGCACCACCACGCCCAGGCGATAGCCATCCCATTTCAGCTCGTGGACCCAGGCCTCGCCGGTCGGCGGCGCATCGGCCAGCATCGCCAGTTGCAGATCGAACGCACCCTCCGGCGCCCGCGCCCGTCGCGCACCGGCCAAGCGCGCGGCCTGCCTCGCCCAGTCGCGGCGGCGGCGCCGCGCCACCGGCACTTCGGCCAGGCGCTTGCGCCGCGCCTTGCCGCGTCCGGCGCGTTCGAGGTCGCGCGGCGGTGGCGCGGTCACATCGGCCAGCAGATCGTCGGCCTCCAGCGTGCCGGCGTATTCGTCCTGGTCCTTGAACAGCAACCATTGCGGCTGGCGCCCGTTGCGCCCGGACCGCACCAGGTGCCAGCCGCCCTTGAGCTTCTTGCCGAACAGCTCGAAGCGCAGGTGGCCCTTGGCCAACTGCGCTTCGGCATCGCCCTCGGCGGCCCACACGCCCTGATCGAAGCGGGCCACGTGGCCGCCGCCGTAATGGCCTTCGGGAATGCGCCCTTCGAACTCGGCATAGTCCAGCGGATGGTCTTCCACCTCCACCGCCATGCGCTTGACTGCCGGGTCGTAGGACGGCCCCTTGGGCACCGCCCAGCTCTTGAGCGCATCGCCGACTTGCAGGCGGAAGTCATAATGGCGGCGGCTGGCATGGTGCAGCTGCACGACGAAGATCGCGCGGCCGCCCGGCGGCGGCGAACGCCCCGGCTCGGGCTCGCGGGTCTGGTCGAAGCGCCGTTTGCGGCGGTATTCGGTTAGGCTCATCCGCGCTCCCGTGCAGCGTCCGTCGCCGCCGCCTCAGGCTCAGGCCACCCGGCCACGGCCGCGGAAGAAGGAAATGATCGCCAGCACCAGGAACACCAGGAACAGGATCCAGGCGATGTTGCTGGCCGCGCCGGCGATGCCGGTGAAGCCCAGCACGGCGGCGATCAAGGCGATGACCAGGAAAATGATGGCATAGCGAAGCATGGCGATCTCCTGTGAGGGCGCCGTGTCGGCGCGTTCGTCCGCGGGCCGCGATCGGCGGGCGCGTGGCCTGGGCCAGGACCTGTGCGACCGCGCCAGCGAAGCGTCGGCTCCACGCTAGCGAGCGCTTCGCTATGCAGATGTGGTGGCTGCGGCCGCTCGCGCTCATGGCGACATAACGGAACCTCGACGCGCTCTTGACCGCCTTCGCCGCCGCTGGCCCGGCACGTCGCCGATGCTCCGGACCGCGCCGTGGCGATTTAGCGATTCCACCAGGCCAACGGCACCGGCCGCTAACACTGCGCCGCCTAAGCTGGCCCGACTTCGCACGGAGAACCCAGCATGAACGTCGACGCCATCATGACGCCTTCCCCGGCCGCCGCCCGCCCGCAGACGACCTTGCGCGAGGTGGCCCGGTTGATGCTCGACCACGACGTGGGCGAGATCCCGATCGTGGATCAAGACGGTTGCCCGGTCGGCGTGGTCACCGACCGCGACATGGTCGTGCGCCTGGTCGCCCACGGCCAAGACCCGACCCAAGTGCCGGCGCAGGACTGCATGACCCAGCCGGCGGTGACCCTGCATCCCGGCGACGATCTGCATACCTGCGCCGAGGTGATGAAGCGCGAGCGCATCCGCCGCGTGCCCATCGTCGATGCGCAGGGCCGGTTGTGCGGCATCGTCGCCCTGGCCGACCTGGAGCGGCGCCAGGATCTGCGCTCGCTCAAGGCCGAAGTGTCGCGGCAGGTGGCCCAGCCGCACTGAATGGCCGCGGCGCGTCCTTGCGCACGGCGGGCAGGCGGCCGGCGGCCCGCTTCGCCCTGCTCCGGGCCCTGCGCGCCGCCGCATCGCCGATGGAGGCACGCATGAGCGCACAGACGCTGTGGTCGCTGGAAGAACGCTTCTGGACCGAGGCCCCTGAGCGGCTGGCCAACAGCCTCAGTCCGCAGTGCGTGATGGCCTTCGCCGCTCCGGTCGGCATCCTGGCCGGGGCGGCCGTGCTGGACAGCCTGCGGCAAGGGCCGCGCTGGCGCACGGTGCAACTGAGCGAACGCTGCACCGGTGCGCCGGACCCGCGCACCTGCGTGCTCGCCTACCGCGTCCAGGCCGAGCGCGAGGGCGAGCCGGCCTATCGCGCGTATTGCACCTCGACCTACCGGCGCCGGCACGACCAGTGGCAGTTGGTGCAGCACCAGCACACGCCCATCGCCCCTCCCGACGACGGCCCCGCAGCCGAGGCCTGAGCGACGGGTCAACGCCACGGGCCGGGCGATGGGACCGCCGGATCGACCGGCTGCATGGAATGGCTGGATAAGCGGTTCGATGGGAGGACTCGGCTGGTTGGGCCAGCGACCGAACCGGCCGCTCGCGGGCGCCCACGCCGACGCGCTTCCCGCGCACCGCTGCGCCCGTACCGCCGGCCGTCGAATCGCGCCGGCCCCGCTCCAGCCTGGCGCCGGCCTGGCATAGACCCCGCGCCGCCGAGCCGCAGGGCCGCCCGGGCGCGCAGGGTTTATCATGGCCGCATGGTCACTCACGCATCGGCCCCCGCCTCGCCCGCGCGATGCGCCCGGCACGCCCCGGGATCGCAAGGCGGCGCCGACTGCGGCGCCTGCCGCATCCGCCATCTCGCCTTGTGCGCGGCCCTGCCCGACCGCGCGCTGGCGCCGCTGGAAGCAGTCACCGGCACCTTGCAACTGGCGCCCGGCTCGGTGCTGGTGCGCGAGGGCGAACCGCGCGCGGCGGTCTACACCGTCACCGCTGGCGCGCTGCGCATGGTGCGCTTGCTCGCCGACGGCCGCCGGCACGTGGCCGGATTCCGCATGCCCGGCGATTTCATCGGCCTGTCCGGCTCGCCGCACCATCGCCACGATATCGAAGCGGTCACCGACAGCGCGCTGTGCCGGGTGCGGGTGGAAGACATGGCCGCATTGCGCGCCCAGCACCCCGACCTGGACCGGCGCCTGCTGCAACTGGCCATGCAGGAGCTCGACCACGTGCGCGAGGACGCCTTCGGCCTGTCGCGGCTGAACCCGGTCGAGCGCCTGGCCGCCTTCCTGCTGGCCCTGGCCGACAAACGCCGGCGCTGGAACGCCGATCCGCGGGTGGTGGTGCTGCCGATGGGCCGCACCGACATCGCCGACCACTTGGGCCTGACCGTGGAGACGGTCAGCCGCAGCTTCACCCGGTTGCGCCGCGACGGCACCATTGCGCTGCCCGATGCGCAGACCGTGGAAGTGCTGGACCTGCCGGCGCTGCAGGCGCATTCCTCGGCGCGCTGACGCGGCGCGTGCCGCGCGCCGCGCCGGCCCGATCGCGAGCTCACATCGCGAGCCCGAGCCGCCAGGCTTCAGGCGATGGCGGCGAACCACTGTCCCGGCCAGCAACGCGGCCTGACGCGACCGTCGGCGCGCTGACGCGCCGCCCGCCGCACCGGCGTCATTGCGGACTCAGCCGGCCCCGCTCCAGCCGATAGCAGCGATCCACCACCCCGGCCGGCAGTTCGGCATGGGTCAACAGCACCAGGCCGCGGCCGTCCAGCAACTGCGGCAGCGCGCGCAGCATCGCCTGGGCGGTGTCGTGGTCCAGGCCTTCGCTGGGCTCGTCCAGCACCACCAGTTCGCACGGCCGCAGCAGCGCGCGCGCCAGCGCCAACCGGCGACCCTGACCGGCCGACCAGGTCGCGCCCTGTTCGCCGATCCATGCGTCCAGGCCGCCTTGCGCGATCACGTGCGCCTCCAGGCCGAGCGCGCGCAGTACCGTCCACGCCCGCACCTGGTCCAGCGCGGCGCCCAGGCCGAGGTTGTGGCGCACACTGCCGGCGAACACCGGCGCCTCCTGCGGCAGCCAGGCCACCCGCGCGTGCCAATCGGCCTGGGCGACCTCGGCCAGGTCCTGGGCGCCGTGGCACACCCGCCCCGCCGTGGGCGCGAGCGTGCGCAGCAGCAAGCCGGCCAGGGTGGACTTGCCGCCGCCGCTGTCGCCGCGCAGGGCCACGCGCTCGCCCGGCAGCAGGCGCAGGTCCAGCCCCTGCAGGATCGGTGCGCGTCCGGGGTGGGCGAAGTGCACCGCTTCCAGCACCACCGGCTGCGGCGCCGGCGCCAGCGGCTGCGGCCGCGCCGGATCGACCACCGCCGCTGCGGTCGCAGCCACGGCTTGCAGGCGCGCGGCGGAAACGCGGGCCGCCTGCCACGCCTGGCAAGCCGCGCCGACCGCGCCCCAGGCTTCCAGCATCCCCACGCTGAGGAACACCAAGGCGGCGGCCACCGGCGCGGTGATCGCACCGGCCGCGGCGCCGGCGAGCGCGATCCAGACCATGCCGAGCAGCGACACTGCCGCGAGCAGGCCATGCAGCCCCTGGCCGGCGAGGCGACGGCGGCGGCGATGCGCATCGGCCGCGGCCACGGCAGCGGCCGAAGTCGCCACCCGCGCGTTCCAGGCCCCGGCCGCGCCGAGCGCGGCCAGATCGCAGGCGCCTTCCAGGCCTTCCAGCGCGGTCGCGCGCAAGTCCGCGGCGGCGCGCGCGCGCGCGTCCTCGGCACGGCGCGCGCCCCAGACCGTCGCCAGCGGCACTGCCACACCCAGCGCCAACGCCGAAGCGCCCAGCCACGCGCCGGCCGGCGGATGCAGCCAGGCCGCGCACGCCACCGCCGCCGCGCTCATCGCCGCCAGCGCCGCCAGAGGCCCGCCGGCGCGGACCAAGGCGCCGTCCACCGCTTCGATGTCGGCCAGCAAGCGCGAGAGCAGGTCGCCGGCGCGCAAGCCGCCCAGGCGCGCCGGCGCCAGCGGCAGGGCGCGGCCGAAGAACCACACGCGCAAATCGCGGGCGATGCGCAAAGTGGCGTCGTGGCCGACCACTTTCTCGAAATAGCGCGACACGATCCGCACCAGGGTCAGGCCGCGGATCGCCGCCGAGGGCCCGAACAGATTGAAGCCGCCGGCCAGCCCGCCGAGCGCGAGCGCGGCGGCGGTGAGGAAATGGCCCGACACCGCCAACAGCGCCGCGCCGGCGCACAAGGTCAGGGCCAGCAAGGCGACGGTGGCGAGCAGACGCCGGCGGTGCGGTGCGAACACATCGGCCAGGCGCGCGCTGGGGGCGGCGGAACTGGCCAGCGCGGGGTCTGAGAGTCCGGAGCTTGCCAGTCCGGAGCTTGCCGGTCGGGAACTTGCAGGCCCGGAAATTGCAGGCGCGGAACTTGCGGGCGCGAAACTTGCGGGCGCGGAACTTCCAGCTTCGGCCCCCGTCGGCACGGAACTGGCGGACGACATGGCGGCGAAGCGAGCGACCGCAGATGTCGCGGCCGCGGCCATCCCGATCATCGGCGCGGCAACGGCAGGCGGTGCAGCGACGGGCGTGACGGTCGCCTGCCCCGCGGCAAGGGGGTCGCAGTCCGGGCGCTGCGCCGCTGCGACCGCGCAGGCGCCTTCGCCGTGCAGGCCTTGCCAACGCCCGGGCGCGTTCATGCCGTCCCCGACAAGCGCGCCGCCGCCTGCGCCGGCGTCAGCCATTGCGCTTCGGGCAGCCACAGCACACGCTCGACCAACGCCAGCGCGGCCGGCGAATGGGTGGCCATCACCAGGCTGCGCCCGGCCAGCCACGGCGCCAGCGCGCCCAGCAACGCGGCCTCGGTGCCGGGATCGAGGAAGGCGGTGGGTTCGTCCAGCAGCACCAGGTCCGGATCGCGCAGCAACACCCGCGCCAGCGCCACCCGCCGCGCTTCGCCGCCGGACAGGCCGAAACCGCGTTCGCCGACCGGCGTATCCAGGCCTTGCGGCAGGCGTGCGGCCAGCGCGGACAACTGGGCCAGCGCCGCGGCTTCGCGCACGGCACCATCGTCAGCCTCGGGCCGGCCCAGGCGCAGGTTGTCGGCCAGGCTGCCGGCGAACAGATACGGCCGCTGCACCGCCAGGCCGACCCGACGTGCGCGCACCTGCAGTTCGCCGCCGTCGACAGGCACAGCGCCGGAGAGTGCATCGAGCAGGCTGGACTTGCCCGCGCCGCTGGGCCCGGCCACGCCGATGCGCGCACCGCGGGCGAGGTCCAGGTCCAGGCCTCGCAACACCGGCGCGGCAGCGTCGGCGTGGCGCAGGCACAGGCCGCGCGCGCGCACCACCGGACCATCGCTGGCGGGCTCGGCGGGCCCGCCTACCGGCGCGGCGGCGGCGCCCCAGTCCGGCAGATCCCCCAGGGCCTGCTCGATCGCGCCGACCGCGGCCAGGGCCGCGGCGCGCTCGTGATAATGCGCGGCCAGCCGGCGCAGCGGCGCGTGCACCTCCGGCGCCAGCAGCAGGCAGAACACGCCCGCGCCCAGGCCGAACGGCGACCAGCGCCACACCAACGGCAGCGCGATCTCGCCGAGGAAGCCCAGGCCCAGGTACAGCGCCACCCCGGCCACGCTGACCGAGGCGAAGAACTCCAGCACCGCCGAAGACAGGAAGGCGATGCGCAGCACCCGCAAGCTGCGCTGGCGCAGGTCCTCGGCGGCGCGGCCGATGCCCTCGCGCTCGGCCTCGCCCTGCCCGTGCAGGCGCAACAGGCCCAGGCCGCGCAGGCGGTCGGCGAAATGCCCGCCCAGCCGCGCCAATGCCTCCAACTGGTCGCGGCTGGCCGCCTGCACGCCCCAGCCCACCAGCATCATGAACACCGGGATCAGCGGCGCAGTCAGGGCCAGGATCAGCGCCACCACCGGGTCGACCCAGGCCAGGGCCAGCAACAGCACCGGCGGCACCCAGGCGACTTCCCAACGCGCCAGCACGTGGCCGGCGTAGTAGTTCTCCAACGCATCGCCGTGCGCGGCCAGCAATTCGGCCAGGGCACCGCGACGCTGTCCGCGCAGCCAGGCCGGCCCGCGCGCCAGCAAGGCGGCGTGCAGGCGCACGCGCAGACGCGCGCGGGCCGCGTCGGCGACGCTGCCGGCCAGCGCCTGGGCCGCCTGGGCGAGCAGGGCGCGCGAGCCCAGCGCCAGACCGAGCGCGACCAAGACCGGCCACAGCGCCGCCGGCGGGCGGCCTTCCACCAAGACCTGCTGCACCGCCCAGGCCAGCGCCCCGGCCTGGACCGGCAACAGCCAGCCCGCGGCCACGGTGCAGGCCGCGGCCGCGCGCAGGCGCCCGCGCTGTGGCCCGGCCAGGCGGCCCAGCCAACGTTCGCGCGCGCGCGCGGCGGCGCGCTCGTCGGTCGCACGCGCGGTGGCGGCAAGCTCGCCGGCGACTGCCGTCGTGGCGGCGGGCGGTTCGCCAGGCGGCCCGCCCGCCGGCGCTGCGGCCGTCCCCGCGGCCGCCACCGAGCGGGGTGGCGAGCGCACCGCGTTCACCGGCGCAGCCGCCCCCCTGGCGGCGCGCAACGGCGGCGTGGATACGACAGGCAGGATGCGGCAGACCTCGGCATGGCGCCAGCCTGCACCCAGCGCCGCGCCGGGTCCTTGATCCAGATCAAGGACGCGCGCCTCCGCCGCGCCCAGGCTGTGTCCAGTCCAAACGCGCGTGGAGCCACTTCCGCCATGGTCGATCCCACCGTCGTCGATCTGTCCCGCCTGCAGTTCGCGCTGACCGCGATGTACCACTTCCTGTTCGTGCCGCTGACCCTGGGGCTGTCGTTCCTGGTCGCGATCATGGAGAGCGTCTATGTCATGACCGGACGCGAAGTCTGGCGGCGCATGACCTTCTTCTGGGGCGTGCTGTTCGGCATCAACTTCGCCATGGGCGTGGCCACCGGCATCGTCATGGAATTCCAGTTCGGCATGAACTGGGCCTACTACAGCCACTATGTCGGCGACATCTTCGGCGCGCCGCTGGCGGTGGAGGGGCTGATGGCCTTCTTCCTGGAGGCGACCTTCATCGGCCTGTTCTTCTTCGGCTGGAACCGCCTGTCGAAGATGCAGCACCTGATGGTCACCTGGCTGGTCGCGCTGGGCGCCAATTTCTCCGCGCTGTGGATCCTCATCGCCAACGGCTGGATGCAGAACCCCACCGGCGCGGTGTTCAACCCCGACACCATGCGCATGGAGATCGTGGACTTCGCCGCCGTGCTGTTCAACCCGGTGGCGCAGGCCAAGTTCGTCCACACCGTCAGCGCAGGCTATGTCACCGGTGCCGTATTCGTGATGGCCATCAGCGCCTGGTATCTGCTGCGCGGCCGTCATCGCGACTTCGCCCGCCGTTCGATGGCGGTGGCCGCCAGCTTCGGCCTGGCCTCGGCGCTGAGCGTGGTGGTGCTGGGCGACGAAAGCGGCTACGCCGCCACCGAGCACCAGAAGATGAAGCTGGCCGCGATCGAGGCGATGTGGCACACCGAGCAAGCGCCGGCCGGCTTCACCGTGTTCTCCATCCCCGACCAGGACAGCCAGACCAACCGCTTCGAGATCAAGCTGCCCTACCTGCTGGGCCTGATCGCCACCCGCTCGGTGGATACCGAGTTGCCCGGCATCCTGGAACTGGTCGAGCGCGCCGCAGTGCGCATCGTCAACGGACAGAAGGCCTATGCCGCGCTGGAGCGCTTGCGCGCCGACCGCACCGATGCCCAGGCCCGCGCCGAGTTCGAGGCGCATTGGCCCGACCTCGGCCATGCCTTGCTGCTCAAGCGCTACCGCGAGGACATCGGCAACGCCAGCAACGAGCAGATCGCCCAGGCGGCGATGGACACGGTGCCGCGGGTGGCGCCGCTGTTCTGGACCTTCCGCGCCATGGCCGGGATCGGCTTCTACCTGATCGCCTTCTTCGCCGTGGCCTTCTGGCTGGCGACCACCGGGCGGATGGAGTCCAAGCGCTGGTTCCTGTACGCCGCGCTGTGGAGCCTGCCGCTGCCGTGGATCGCGATCGAATGCGGCTGGTTCGTGGCCGAATACGGCCGCCAGCCCTGGGCAGTGGAAGGCGTGCTGCCGACCTTCTACGCCGCCTCCGGGATCAAGCTGTACGAGATCGCGCTCAGCCTGGCCGGTTTCATCGCCTTGTACACGGTGCTGGCGGTGGTGGAGATCCGGCTGATGCTGCACTCGGTGCGCAAAGGCCCGGACGAGCTGCTGCCGCACCTGGGCCCCGACACCCGTCCGGCCGCGGCCGACGTGCCGGCCGCCTGAGCGCGCGCCGCCCGGCAGCGCCGCTCCGAACTCCCGCCCCGAACCCCCGCCTCATCCTAGCGGAGCCTCCCCATGGACCTGCTCTTCATCGACTATCCCACCCTGCGCCTGATCTGGTGGCTGCTGCTGGGCATTCTGCTGATCGGCTTCGCGATCATGGACGGCTTCGACCTCGGCGTCGGCGCCTTGCTGCCGTTCGTGGCCCGAACCGACGGCGAGCGCCGGGTGGTGGTCAACACCATCGGCCCGGTCTGGGAGGGCAACCAAGTGTGGTTGATCCTCGGCGGCGGCGCAGTGTTCGCCGCGTTCCCGCCTTTGTACGCGGTCAGCTTCTCCGGGTTCTACCTGGCGATGTTCCTGATCTTGTTCGCGCTGATCCTGCGCCCGGTGGGCTTCAAGTTCCGCGGCAAGCTCGCCGACCGGCGCTGGCGCGCGACCTGGGACTGGGCCTTGTTCATCGGCGGCGCGGTGCCGGCGCTGGTGATCGGCGTGGCGATGGGCAATGTGCTGCTGGGCGCGCCGTTCCGCTTCGACCCGGTGCTGCGGCCGATCTACGAAGGCCATTTGCTCGGCCTGCTCACGCCCTATGCCTTGCTCGCCGGAGCGGTCAGCGTGTGCATGCTGGTGGCCCACGGCGCGGCCCTGCTGGTGATGAAGACCGAAGGTCCGGTGCCGCAGCGCGCGGCGCGCTATGGCTCGGTCGCGGCCTTGCTCGGCGCGGCGCTGTACCTGCTGGCCGGGGCGCTGCTGGCGACCTGGGTGCCCGGCCAGCAAGTGCTCTCCGGCCTGGACCCGGCCGGCCCCTCGGATCCGCTGGCCAAGACCGTGCAGGTCGCCACCGGCGCGTGGCTGTCCAACTACCGCGCCATGCCGGCGATGTGGCTGGCGCCGGCAGCGGGGGTGGCCGGCCTGCTGGCCAGCGCGGCGCTGCTGCGCGCGCGCCGCGGCGGCGCGGCTTTCCTCGCCTCGGCCGCGGCCATTGCCGGCATCGTCCTGAGCGTCGGCTTCGCGGTGTTCCCGTTCCTGCTGCCGTCCTCGCTGGACCCCAACGCCGGCCTGACCCTGTGGGACGCCTCCAGCAGCCACGCCACCTTGATGATCATGCTCGCCGCGACGGTGGTCTTCCTGCCCATCGTGCTGGCCTACACCGCCTGGGTGTACCGGGTGATGCGCGGCAAGGTGGTCGAGCACGAACTGGGCGACAACCCCAACGCTTATTGATCCGTTATCGATCCGTCACAGGAGCCTGCGCCATGTGGTATTTCACCTGGATCCTCGGAGTCGGCCTGGCGGCCGTGTTCTCCATCCTCAACGGCATGTGGTTCGAGATGCGCGAGAGCCGCCGCGGTGAAAGCGAATCCTGAGCCGGGCGCGGCCGCCGCGCTGGCGCCGGCGCTGTTGCAGCGCTATGCCCGCCCGGTGCCGCGCTACACCAGCTACCCCACCGCCGCCTGCTTCGGCGCGCTGGGGCCGGACCAGCACCGGCGATGGCTGGCCGCGGTGCCGGCCGGCGAGGCGGTCTCGTTGTACCTGCACGTGCCCTATTGCGCTTCGCTGTGCTGGTATTGCGGCTGCCGCACCCAGGCCACGGTGCAGTATCGCGAGCGCATCGCCGCCTACGTCGATGTGCTGCTGGCCGAGATCGACCTGGTCGCCGAGGCCCTGGGCCGGCGCCAGCCGGTCTCGGCGCTGCATTTCGGCGGCGGCACTCCCAACCTGATGTCGCAAGCGGAACTGTCGCGGGTGCTGGCCGCGCTGGAGCGGCGCATGGCGCTGCAGCCCGGCGCGCAACGGGCGATGGAGATCGACCCGCGCCATCTCAGCGCCGAGTTCGCCCTGGCCCTGGGCGCGCACGGCTTCACCCGCGCCAGCCTGGGCATCCAGGATTTCGATGCCGGCGTGCAGACCGCCATCCACCGGGTCCAGCCGTATGCGCTGATCGAACAGGCCATGGGCTGGCTGCGCGCCGGCGGCCTCGGCTCGGTCGGCTTCGACCTGATCTACGGCTTGCCCGGCCAGAGCGTGGATGGCGTGCGCCGGACCATGCGCCAGGCGCTGTCGCTGGGCCCCGACCGGATCGCGCTGTACGGCTATGCGCACCTGCCGGCGCGCCAGCGCCACCAACGCATGATCGATGCAGCCGCGCTGCCCGACGCGCAGCAGCGCGAAGCTATTCGCAGCGCCGCGCACGAGGAACTGCTGGCCGGCGGGCTGCGCCCGCTCGGGCTGGATCATTTCGCCCGCCCCGGCGACGCGCTGCTGGCCGATTGCGTGCGCAATTTCCAGGGCTACAGCAGCGATACCGCCACCACCCTGCTCGGCCTGGGCCCCTCGGCGATCGGCCAGTTCCGCCAGGGCCATGCCCAGAACGCGGTGGATACGCCGCTATGGCGCGAGGCGGTGCTGGCCGGCCGGCTGCCGACGGCGCGCGGGCGCGCGCTGGACGAGGACGACCGCGCCCGCGGCGAGGTCATCCAGGCTTTGATGTGCCGGATGGAAGCGCCGCTGGACCGCATCGCCGACCGCCATGGCCGCGCCCCGGACACGCTGGTGGCCGACCCGGGCTTGCTGGAATCCCTGCTGGCCGACGGCCTGGCCTGGCGGCGCGACGGCCGGGTCGGTTGCACCGAGGCGGGCCGCGGCCTGCTGCGCACCCTGTGCGCGGCCTTCGACCGCTACGCCATCGACGCCGCTCGCCACGCGCCGGCGGTGTGAGCGCCGGCGCGCGCTCGACGCGCCGGGCCGGTTCAGGCGCCGAAGGCGAAGATCGGCTTGCGCTCGCGCCAGGCGCCGCGGGTGAAATCGGGGAAGTCCAGGGTGGCGAAATTCTGCGCGATGGACTGCTCCGACAGGGGCGTGATCGCGCTCCAGGCGATGGCGTCGTAGATGTCGATGGGCATCGGCGCGCGCGCCTTGAGCGCCTCGACGAAAGCGTGGATGACGAAGAAATCCATGCCGCCATGGCCGGCGCCCTCGGCATCCTTGGCATGCTTGCGCCACAAGGGGTGGTCGTACTGCTCCTGGTAGCGCTGGAACGGCTCCCATTTGTGCGCCGGGCTGCGCCCTTCGATGTGGATGGACTCGTTGAGGTCCATCCACAGGCCCTTGGTGCCCTGCACGCGGAAGCCCAGCGAGTACGGGCGCGGCAGCGAGGTGTCGTGCTGCAGCACGATGGTCTCGCCGTTCTCGCAGGCCAGCGTGGTGGTGACCACGTCGCCGAGCTTGAACCCGACCTGGGCGTTGGGATGGTCCTTTCCGCCCTGCGCGAGCACATACTCGTGCAGGCCGCGGGCCTTGCTGGCGAAGGCGTTGATGCGGGTGAAGCGGTTGCCGCGGTTGATCCCGGTGTACATGGCGCAAGGGCCGATGCCGTGGCTGGGATAGAGCTCGCCGTTGCGGCGCACCGAGTGCTCGGTGCGCCAACGCGCCTCCGACCACCCCTTGGCGCCGAACTCCACCCCGCCGCCGTAGGGCTTGGCCGGGTCGCCGGAGTTGAACTTCACCGCGCGCAGGTCGTGCTGGTAGCCGGCTTGCAGGTGCACCAGTTCGCCGAACAGGCCCTCGCGCACCATCTGCAGGGCGGCCATCACGTCGCGTCGGTAGCACACGTTCTCCAGCAGCATGTACGGCGTACCGGTCTGCAGCTGGGTGTCGAGCACCTTCCAGTGATCGTCCAGGGTGATGCCGGCGACCACTTCGCAGCCCACCGCGACCTTGGCCTGCATGGCCTCGATCGCCATCGGCGCGTGCCACTCCCAGGGCGTGGCGATGATCACCCCGTCCAGGCCGCGCTGGGCCAGCAGGCGCCGGTAGGCGTGCGCGTCGCCGTCCCCGCCGTAGGCGCGGGGCGCCGGCTTGCCGGCCTTGGCGACCATCTCCATGGCGCGCTTGAGCATGATCGGCTCGACATCGCACAAGCCCACCACCTCGACATCGTCGCGGCGCACCAACTCGCGCAGCAGCACCTGCCCGCGCATGCCGGTGCCGATCATGCCCAGCCGCAGGCGGCGGCCGCGCGCCCATGCCGGCGCTTGCGGCAGCAGGCTGCCGGCCGCCGCAGCGGCGCCGGCCAGGATGAACTCCCTACGTTTCATGGCGATAGATCTCCTGGAAGGATCGCGCCGGCCCCGGCCGGCGCGATGGAACACTCAGAACTTGTAGCCGACGGTGAAACTGTAACTGCGACCGAGGATGCTGGCGTAGTCGCTGGAATCGCCCAGGAAGCTGTTGGGATCGTAGAACGGCAGCCGATCGAACAGGTTCTTGACGGTGAAGCCCACGTTGAGCTTGTCGTTGGGGCGCCAGGCCAGGCTCAGGTTGGCCGTCCACCACGACGGCGCGCCTTCGCACTGGGCCTCCGGCACGGCCAGGTAGTTGGCGGTGCAGGTCTCCGGGTTGTTGTCCTCGGCGTCGATGCGGTCCCAGGCCCACTTGGTCGGGCCGACATAGTTGACGAAGAAGCTGGTGGTGAACTGCTGGTAGGTCCAGTCGGCGTTGACCGTGGCGCGCAGGCGCGGGTTGCCGTAGTAGCCGACGGTGTTGCCGTACAGCCAGCCATTCTCCTGGTCCAGGTAGGCCTGGTTGCGGCGCGCGATGGTCGCGGCCAGGCCGACGTTCAGACTGCCCCAGCGCCCGAGCGAGAAGCGGCTGCGGGCGTCCACGTCGAAGCCGTCGATCAGGGTGCGGCCCTTGTTCTTGTACTGGCCGACCACGCTGGCCACGTTGCCCACGCTGTAGCCCGGCAAAGTGCCCGGGCAAGCCACGCCGCTGGCCGGATCGGCGCACATCGCCGCCAGCGCGGCCAGCGCCGCACGGTCGGACTCGGTGATCGGCGAGCGGGTCATCGACAGGATGTCTTCTTCCTTGCTGTAGTCCGGCGCGGCGATCTCGTTGCGGCGGTAGATGAACCAGTAGTCGGCCGAGACCGACAGCCAGTCCAGCGGCTCGAACACCACGCCCAGGGTCGCGATCTTGGCCTTCTCCGGCTTGAGGTCCTGGTTGGGCTGGGTCATGCGCGCCACGGTGCGGCTGCAATCGGCGTTGAACAGCGAATTGCCCAGGTCCACGTCGCCGCCGCGGTTGGACTGGCGCAGCAGGTTGGCGATGGCGTTGGTCTCGGCGCAGCGCACCTCGTCGCGGTAGCCGCCGATCTGGGCGAACACGCCGCCGGTGCCCGACTCGGCCAGACTCGGCGCGCGGAAGCCTTCCGAATAGGTGCCGCGCAGCAGCAACTGCGGCAGCATCTGGTACTTCAGGCCGATCTTGGGCGCCAGGTTGGCGCTGAAGTTGGGGTACTTGTCCACGCGCAGCGCGGCATCGAGCTCGAGCTTGTCGGTCAGCGGCGCCACCGCCTCGGCGAACAGCGCATAAGTGTTGCGCTTGCCGTCGAACCAGGAGCCGCCCTGCTGGGTGATCAGGCCGTTGGCCGC
>CBIFVU010000014.1:0-36199 GCA_966185905.1 uncultured Lysobacter sp. | reverse complement strand
TTGTGTGGTTTTGCGCGTCCTGCCGGACGGGCCGGTGGCGAGGTCCGCCGGCTCCTCCCCGGAGCGCGACGGCGCGGTCGCGCCAGGATGCGCGGCACGCGGCCGCGCGTCCGGGCGCTCAGTCGTGGAAACGCGGATCTACGCTCAGCTGGCCCAGGCCGCGCTCGGCGAAACGCCGGGCCAGTTCGGGGCCGGCCTCGCGAATGGCGTCGAAGCTGGAGCGCGAGCGCACGTCGGCGCGCAGTTGCCAGCCGTCGGCGGTCTTGCTCAGCAGCAGGTCGGTGCCGGGCAAGGTGTCGTCGGCCAGGCGCAGCAGCACTTGGCCGTCGCCATCGCCGGCCACGCCGCTGCTGACCGCCATCTGGCGCACGTGGCGCTCGATCAGGTCGGCGAAGGCGGCGGCGTTGGAGGTGGGCGCGGCGAGCTGGGTCTGGGTGGCGGCGTCGCGCATGGCCAGTTGCGCCTGCCACATCGCCGAGGCCTCGGCCGGCGGCGCGTTGTTGCCGCTGTCCTGGCGGCCGAGGTCCCAGCCGTGGTCGCCTTGGTTGCGCTCGGTGACCCGCCGCATTTGCTCGTTGGCGCTGTGGCGGGCGTCGCTGGCGTGTTCGGCGCGGCGCGCATCGGCGCCGGCCTGGGCGCCGCCGGTGGGCATTTTCTTCTCCAGTTGCGCGGCGGCCTTGTCTTCGCCGGCCAGGCGCTCCTGGCCCGGCGCCAACGGCGTCTTGCCGTCGCGTTGCTGCATCAGGTTGCGGAAGCGGTCCACCGAGCCTTCGGCGGGCGGTTCCCGGGCCGGTTCGCGCCGGTCCTTGGGCCGCGTGGACTCGGTGCGGTTGGAGGAATTGGATTCCGACGACGACAAAGAGCTGTTGTAGATGGTGCTCATGGCGGCCTCGTTCAGAAGTGCCCGGGGGATTGGTTCTGGCGCGCGGCCAGCAACAGGTCGGCGGAGAGGGCCTCGTCGCGGCGCTGGCTGGCCGCTTGCTGCTCCTTCCGCCACAGGTCCTTGCGTTTTTCCAGGGCGTCCAGCCGCGCCTTGGCGCGGAAGAACGCCTTGCGCGACTCGTCCAGCGCGGCATCGGCCTCGCGCAGCTTGCCCTGGGCGTCGGCCAGGCGCTTGTGCGCGCCGGTCACGCATTCGCCCAGATGGTCCACGTGCGCCTCGCGCTGGGACATCGCCATCGCCCAGGGCACGCCCGGCGGCGGCGGGTCGAGCAGCCGCAGGCGCTGGGCGGCGCGCTCGTCGTTGAGCGCGCGGATCTCGCCCTCGATCGCGGTGCAGGCCTCGCGCCGCGCCTGCACCTGCCGCTGGCGCTCCATGACCAGCGCGCGCGCGGTCTCGACCCGATGGGCGCGCAATTGCAGCAGCGTATGCAGGGGATAGCGCTTCATCCGAACAACCTGCGCAGGGCGTCGATGGATTGCTTGTAGTCGGCCAGGTCGCCGGCGGACTGCTTGAGCAGCTTGCGGATGGGCTCGATCTTCTCGATCGCCACGTCGGCCTCGGCGTCGCTGCCGCGCTTGTACTCGCCCAGTTGCAGCAGCAGCTCGATGTCCTGGTGCTTGGCCAGGTATTTGCGCAACTGGCCGGCGGCGCGCTGGTGCGCCTCGTCGGCCACGCGCGGCATGGTGCGGCTGAGGCTGACCAGCACGTCGATGGCCGGGTAGTGGTAGGCGGCGGCGAGCTTGCGCGACAGCACGATGTGGCCGTCCAGGATCGAACGCACTTCCTCGGCCACCGGGTCGTCGCCGTCCTCGCCTTCCATCAGCACGGTGTAGAAGGCGGTGATCGAACCCTTGTCGTTGTTGCCGGCGCGCTCGAACAGGCGCGGCATCTGGCTGAACACCGAGGGCGGGAAGCCGCGCCGGGCCGGCGGCTCGCCGATGGCCAGGCCGACATCGCGCAGGGCGCGGGCGAAGCGGGTGACCGAATCGACCAGCAGCATCACCCGCTTGCCGCGGTCGCGGAAGTATTCGGAGATGGCGGTGGCGACCCAGGCCGCGCGGCTGCGCTCCAGCGCCGGCCGGTCGGAGGTGGCCACCACGATAATCGATTTCTTGAGCCCGGCCTCGCCGAGATTGTCGTGGATGAACTCGTTGACCTCGCGGCCGCGTTCGCCGACCAGGGCGATGACGTTGACGTCGGCCTCGCCGCCGCGGGCCAACATGCCCAGCAGGGTGCTCTTGCCGCCGCCGGCGACGGCGAAGATGCCCAGGCGTTGGCCGACGCCGGCGGTGATGACGGTGTCGATGGCGCGCACGCCGGTGGCGAAGGGGCGCTCGATCAACTGCCGCGCCAGCGGGTTGGGCGAGGCGGCGTAGATCGGGATGTGCACGGTCGGGCCGAAGCCGCCGAGCCCGTCGATGGCCTCGCCGTTGGCATCGAGGATGCGGCCGAGCAGGCCGTCGCCGCAGCGCACCGAGGCCTGGCGGCCAGTAGCGACCACCTCGGTGTCGTGGGCCACCCCGTCCAGCGGCCCGAGCGGGGTCAGCAAGGTGTACTGGCGCGAGACGCCGACCACTTCGGCGGCCAGGCGGAAGCTGCGGTCGCGCGGGCTGCGCAGTTCGCACAGCTCGCCGATCATCGCCTTCAGGCCGGTGGCGCGGATCATGGTGCCGTAGGCCTCGGCGACCTTGCCCACGCGCACCACGCTGGGCACGCGCTTGAGCGCGGCGATCAGCGGATCGACCTGGACCGGCGCCGGCGCCGGCTGCAGCACGGTGCGCGGCAGGCTGCTCATCGCAGGCCTCCGCCGGCGCCGCGCCGCTGCGGCGCGCGCTCGCGCGGACCCGCGCACGTGCGCGCGTTCATCCGTCCTGCCCCGGTGTGTGCTCGGCGCCGTATTCGGCGCCGGACAGGGCGATGCGGATGGCCTCGATCTGCTGGGCCACGCCGGCGCGGACTTCGCCCACCTCCGAAACGACCACGCAGCTGAGTTTGTCCAGGCTTTCGTCGTCGACCAGTTCGATCACGCCCACCACCGGGTGCGCCTGGCGCACCAGGCCCAGGCCCTTGCTGACGTCCTCGCGCACGCTGGGATGCACGCGGATCAGCAAGAACTGCTCGGCCTGCGCGGCCTCCACCGCCTGCATGACCAGCGGCGGCACCACGCTGCGCGCATCGAACTCGGGCGAGATCCGGGTGACGATCGCGCAGGCCAGCTCGGTCACGCGGCTGCCGGCGTCGGCCAGCACGCGCGCGCGGCGCTCGTTGAGATCGGCCAGCTTCTGCGCCATCTGCTGCTGGGCGCGGGCCAGGCCTTCGGCGAAACCGGCGGCGTAGCCGGCTTCGCGCGCCTGTTTGATTTCCTCGCCGGCCTGCTCGTAGAGCTCGTTGACCCGGGCGAGCATGCGGTCGAGTTCGTCGATCGCGTTCCACTGCCGCGCCGGCACCACGGTGCCGGCGAGGGCGCGGTCGAACTGCTTGCGCTCGAACACGGTCACCGTCGCCGCCGCGCGGCCGCCCGGACGCACGCCCGCGGCGCTCGCGCCGGCGCCCGCCGCAGCGGACGCGGCGGCGTTGGGCAGGTCGGCGGAGAGCGGGTCGGCGTGCATGGCGGTTCCGGAAACGGGGCGGGAGCGAGAGCGGGAAAGCGGGAACAGGCGGAGTGATCGCGGGGCCTCAGGCCGCCAGCGGACGCGCGCCGTGGTGTTGATAGAGGCGTTCGACCGCCTCCGGCGGCAGGTGCCCGCCGATGCCGGCGATGGCCTGCTGCGCCGCGCGCGGCAGCAGCAGCCGCGACCAGTCGGCCAGGCCCGGATCGCGGCGCTCGGCCCACAGCCGCAGTTCGGCGCGGCCGCGGCGATCGAGCAGTTCGTACAGCGGCGCGTCCTCGGCCGAGGCGCGCAAGGCTTCGTCGAGTTCGGCCGCCAACTGCGCGCCGAGCGCGGCCTGGACTTTGCCGTCCCAGACCAGGCTGTCCAGGGCGAGCAGATAGCTGTTGTCCAGGGCTTGCTTGAGCCGGCGCACCGGCTCGCGCCGCACTTCGGCGCGGATCGCCGGCGCATAGGCCAGGGCGCCCAGGTCGCGGACCAGGCGCGCCAAACGTGCGCGGGGCCAACGCACTGCGGCCGCGCCGAACCCGTCGCCGGGCTGCGGCGCCAGCAAGGCCGGCGCGGCCTCGGCGGCCAGCCAGCCGCCCAGCAGGCGGCGGCCCAACGCACTGCCCGCGGCCGGCGCGATCAGCTCCGGCGCGATCCGCTCCGACCCTTCGCCATGCCAGCTGGCATCGACTTCGGCCAGGATCGTGCGCAGGGCGGTGGCGCGGCTCATCCGTTCCAGACCCCGCTGCGCGCATTGCCCGCCGGCGCCGCCGGGGCGGGAGCGAACCGGGCGCGGATGCGGCCGAAGAAGAAGAAGGCCACGCCCAGCAGCACCAGCACGACCGCGCCGATGATCACCACGGTCAGGTCGATGGAGCCCATCACCGCGGCCAAGGGGCCGCCGCTCTGGTAGGCCTTGGGCGGCGCGGCGACGGTGAAGAACTTGACCGTGACCTTGTTGATGTCGCTCAGGCCTTCCAGGCTGTCCTTGACGAACACCTTGATGTCGGTCTCGCGGTCGCGCAGGCTGCGGCCGGGGCGCTCGAAGATCAGCACCGAGGCCGAGGACTCCTGCACCGAGCCGCCGAGCGGATCGCGGTCGGGCACGGCCAGGTGCACGCGCGCCTCGACCACGCCGTCGATGCGGGCCAGGGTGTGCGAGAGCTCCTGCGACCGGCCGAAGATGTAGCGCGCCTTTTCCTCCATCGCGGAGGAGGCGAAGCCTTCCTTCTTGAACACATCGCCCAGCGAGCGGTACTGCGTGCGCGGCAGGCCGCGCGAGTGCAGCACCTGCATCGCATAGGGGATATCGCCGCGATTGACCGTGACCTCCCAGCTGGTCTTGCTCGGGGAGGGGTCCTTCTGGGCGGGAATGCCGGCGTCCAGCAACGCCGCCATCATTTCGTTGGCCTGCTGCTCATCGAGCTGGGTGTACAGCGGCGTGCGCGTACAACCCACCATCAGCAGGCAGGCCAGCAGGGCCGCCATGACTCGTACCACGTTGAAGCCCGACGCCCTACTGCGCATGCATCCCCCGTTATGGAACTGGCTGGAACCTTACGACTGCTGGCGGAACAACTGCTGCACGCCGTCCGAGGTGCGGTTGGCGACGTTGGACGTCAGCTGCGAGGTGAACATGAACTGGTGAGCGCGCATGGTCATCTGGATCATCTCGCTCGGCGTCAGGTCGGCGGCGTTGGCCGACATGGTGCGCGACATGGTGTCGATCTTCTCGGCACCGCCGTTGAGATTGTCCAGGATGGACAGCACCGCGCGGGTGCCCTGCGACGACTCGGTGTGCGCCACCGCCGGAGCGGCCTGGGCGTTGCCGGCCGACTGCGCCGACTGCGCCTGCGAACCGCCGCGGTCGAACGCCGCCGCGAACTCGCGGATGTCGTAGGTCGAGGCCTGCGGTGACTGCGCCGGCGTGGCTGCGGCCGGCTGCGCGGCCTGGGCCGCGGCTTGGATCGCTTCGATCATGGTCCTTTACTCCCCAACGACAATACCGATGGAATGGGAACGAACCCGGGCCGGGCCGCGCGCCTGCGCCATGCCGGCGCCGGCGGCGTACGGGCAGCGAGCCCGGACGCCCCGGTGCGGACACAGCGGCGGACGTCGCGCCGCGGCCGCGCGCTCAGCCCTTGCGCGAAAGCGCGTTCAGGCCTTCGGCCACGCTGTTCTGCGAGGTCGCGGCGCTGTTGGAGATGAACTGCATGCGCAGGCTCTGCGCGGTCAACTGGACCATGTTGGAGGGCTGGTCGCCGCCGCCGCCGATCGAGCCGGACAGCTCGGTGATGCGGTTGGCCTGCGCATCCAGGGTCTGGCCCCAGGCGCGCGAGAGCGCTTCGTACCAGCTGCCGCTGCCGCCGCCGCCACCGCCGCTGGCGCTGACGCCGCCGCCACCGCTGCTGCGGTCCTTGCTGCTGCCGACATTGTTGGCGGTGTTGACGTTGGCGATGTAGGCGGTGAGGCCGCTGCCCCCGGCGCCCGCGCCGGCGTTCACGTTGTTGCTCATTGACGTCTCTCCTGCTTGTCGCGGCGGAGGCCGCATGAATGCTTGGGATGGCCGGGCCGCCTGGACAGGCCGGCCCGAACGGATGGAGCGGGTCTTGCGAAGACTACGGGTGCCCAGATTGCAGATGCATGTTGCCGATGTTGGATTTAATCGGTGATGCGAGGGTGAAACCACCTAGTGCTGACCCTGGGGGTGCCCTGTTCATCCTGGCCGTCCGCGCCGCCCGTCATCGCCGTTCCGGCGACCGCGCCGGGGCTTCGGCCACGGTCGCCGGCTTGGCCGGGGCGCTGGGCCGGGCGGCCGGACCGCTGGCCGGCGCCGCTGGCTTGGCCGCGGCCGCCGCGCCCGTGCCCGCAGTGGCCGGAGCCGCGGCCGCGCCCGGCGCCGAGCCAGCGCCCGGAGCCGAGCCCTGGGCCGGCGCAGGTGCGGAGCCGCCCGGAGCCGGAGCCGCGCCGCTGGCGGGCGCGGCGGCGACGCCGCCGGCTGCCGCGGCCGCAGCCGCGGCCTGTTCGGCCGCGGTCACCGGCTGGGCCTTGAGTTCTTCCATTTGCCCGCTGACCGGGTTTTGCGCCCAAGCCTTCTTGTCGCCGATCGCGGTGAGCCGGCGGCCGTCCGACAGGGTGTCGCCGTCGCGGTACTGGTTGCCATCGATATCGACCACGTAAGGCGAATCCCCGCGCACGATCTGCACGATCCGGGTCGGCTCGGCGCTGACCGGGGGCTTGGGCGCGGCGGTGGCCGCCGCCGGGCTCGCGGCGGTGGCCGGTTGCGCGGACGGGTCGAGATTGCGGGCCAGCACCTTGCGCACCCCGTTCACATCGAGCATGGCGCGCGAGGCGATGGCGCTCTCGAATTTGTTCATGTCCGGGAAGTGCCCGGAGGCCTCCACATCGCCGTTGCCCAGGTAGCGGGTCTGCGCGCTCAGGCCCTGGCTGCGCAGCACCTCGCGCACGTCCGCGGCGATGTCGTCGCCGGTGCGCAGGTCCAGGCGCGCGTCGATCTGGTCGGTGGCCAGGCGCTTGCGGATCATCTCGCGCACGTTGGCATCGCGGACCGTGCCCGACAGCACCAGGCTGCCGTCCTCTTGCTCGACCAGGCGGCCGCCGGCGATGGAGAACTCGCGGATCAGCGGCTGCGCCAGTTCCTTGGGCGAGGCCTTCTTCTCGAAGCGCGGCAGCACAGCCGAGGCGATCGCCACCGAGACCAGCGACAGCGTGGCCAGGCCGGCGATCAACGGCAGGTGGCGCATGAACGAGCGCTGCGGGCGCTGCGGCTCGCCGAGGTTGGGCAGGATCGCCGCCCAGGCCGGATCCTCCGCGGCGCCGACGGCGAGCGACGCGCTGCCCAGATCGACCCGCTGCATCGCGCTCAGTTCGGCCGGGTCGCCGGGGTTGAGGGTGTGGCCGTCGACCTGCAGCGGCGCGTCCAGCGCGCGCAGCGAGATCGAGCCGCCCATGCGGGTCAACAAGGCATGGCGCGGCGCCACGCCAGGATCGGACAGGACGATGTCGCAATCGCCGCTGCTGCCGATCAGCAGCATCTCCTGGGCCGACAAAGGCCGGCTGGCGCCCATGTGCAGGCCGGAGACGATGCGCAGCACGCTGACCACGGCGGGCCGGGCGACGCGGATTTCTTCAGCGGCCGGGGCGGTTTCGCCGGCGGCCGGGACAGGGGGTTCGGAAACGCTCATGGCACACTCCTGGGCGCCGCAGCGGGCGGCGCGTCCGGTCCGGACGCGCGGGACGCGCGGGCCGGGCGACCGGTGAATACGCAAAAGACGGGGCGTTGGGGACGGATCATCGTCGTCGTGGCTCGTCAGGCATTGACCTGTCCGGCCTGCACGATGCGCAGGTCGGGCGCGAGTTCCTGGTAGGACAGCACCGGCAGTTCGAAGAAGTCGATCTCCAGCAGCTTGCGCAAGTGGCGGCGAACGTCCAGTGAACACAGCAGCACCGGCTTGACCCCTTCGGCCTGGCGGCCCAGATGCGAGCGGACCTCCGCGCCCAACCGGCCGGCCAGTTCGGGCGAGATCGCCAATTGGGTCGCGCCGCCGGCCACGCGCACCGACTGGCGCAGGCGGTCCTCCAGTTCAGGATGGATCAGCAGCACCTGCATGGTGCGCTCGCCGTCGGCATAACGGTCGGCGATCTCGCGCTTGAGCGCGACGCGGACGTATTCCGTCAGCAGGACCACGTCCTTTTCGCGCCCGCCCACATCGGTGATGGCCTCGAAAGCGTCGCGCAGATTGCGGATCGGCACGCCCTCCTCGACCAGCCGGCGCAGCACGTCGGCCACGCGCTGGGGCGCGACCACGCGCAGCATTTCCTTGACCAGGTCCGGGTAGTCGCGCTGCATCCGCCCGAACAGGTTGGAGGCTTCCTGGATGCCGATGAAGCTGCCCATGCGCCGCTCCAGCGCGCCGCGGCAGTGCTCGGCCAGCGTGCCCAGGGCGTCGCGGATGCCGTCGCCGGCCTGGCCGGTCCACTCGCCGGCCAGCGGCGGGAAGAACCCGGCCAGCTTGGGCGCGTTGGCATCGCCCGGGCGAGCCGGACGGAACTGGGCGTTGGGCGAGAGCCGGCCGAAGGCCAGGCGCGCGCCATAGGCGGTCAGGCGATAGCCGGCCAGGCCGTCGCCGTTGTCCAGGTCCGCGCTGATCTTGACCGTCGGCACCGGCAGCGGCACGCCGTATTCCTCGCGCAGCCGGCGCACCGTCTCGACCATGCGCTCGCGCACGGTGTGCTCGCCCAAGGCGGCGGCCAATGCCGGCGAGACCTCCAGTTGCAGCGGCGCCGGCGGGGCGATGTCGTCCTCGTTGCTGGACTTTTCCTCGGCCGCCTGCTCGCCCTCGGGCACCTTGAAGAACCGGCGCAGGAGCGGCGAATGGTGGCGATAACGCCAGGCCGAGAAGCCCAGCAACACCGTCGCCAGCAGCAGGAACACCGGCTTCGGGAAGCCGGGCACGAAGACCATCAGGAACGCCAGGCAGCCGGTGATCAGCAGCACGCGCGGCTGGCCGGAGACCTGGCGGGTGATCGACTCGCCCAGGTGGCGGTCGTCCTCGTCGCCGGCGGTGCGGGTGACCACCAGGCCGGCGGCGATGGTGGCCAGGATGGCCGGGATCTGCGAGACCAGGCCGTCGCCGATGGTCAGGATGCTGTAGGTGTGGGTGGCCTCCGACAGCGGCATGCCCTTCTGCAGCACGCCGATGGCCAGGCCGCCGAGCAGGTTGATGATGATGATGACGATGCCGGCGATGGCATCGCCCTTCACGAACTTCATCGCGCCGTCCAGGCTGCCGTGCAGCTGGCTTTCCACTTCCAGCAGGCGGCGCTTGCGCTTGGCCTCGTCCTTGTCGATCAGGCCGGCGCGCAGGTCCGAGTCGATCGACAACTGCTTGCCGGGCATGGCGTCCAGGGTGAAGCGCGCGGCCACCTCGGCCACGCGCTCGGCGCCCTTGGCGATGACGATGAACTGGACCACGGTGATGATCAGGAACACCACGAAGCCGACCACCAGGTTGCCGCCGGCGACCAGGCTGCCGAAGGTGTCCACGATGTGGCCGCCGTCGGCTTCCAGCAGGATCGAGCGGGTGATGGCGATGGACAACGACAGCCGGAACAGCGTGGTCAGCAGCAGCACGCTGGGGAAGCTGGAGAAGGCCACCGGGGTCGGGATGTACAGGGCGATCAGCAGCAGGCCGAAGCCCACGGCGATGTTGATCGCCACCAGGGTGTCGATGATCGCCAGCGGCAGCGGCAGGATCATCACGCCGATGATGGTCACCGCCGCGAAGGCCAGGACCACGTCGCTGTATCCCGCGCGGCGACGCGGCTGCGTGCCGGACGTCGCGGCTTTCAAGGAGCTCAACAATGCGCGCATGCGTCAGTCCCGGGGGTCGGCGGCGGGATGGGGGGCGCGCACGAGCGCGCGCGCGCGGCCCGGCGGGAGGCATCCGCGGGCCGCGATCGAAAGGAGGGCTGCGTTGTTTGGAACCCTGGAAACCGTCACTGCTGTGCCACGTACCCCTGAGCACCCACCCATGGCGCTGTCCTCAACACGATCCCGGTCAGGACGGCCGATACTAAGTGCTCTTTGTCACCAGTTGTATGAACGAGGCGGCCGCTGCGGCAGTCCTGCACGATCCGGGCGCCTTGATCCCCGGGCGCTACCTTGGCGCGCATTCATCATTGTTTTTGTGAACTCGTGCGCAATTGCGTCATCGTGTTCGACTAACGTAGTCCACGCAGGTCACGATGCGTCCCGGCCGCGGGGAGAGCGGCGGCATCGCGGCCAGGCAGGCGGGGCTCCGGCAGGCTCCGTCTGCGCGCAGGCTTGCGGCGCAGGCTAGCCCTGCGCCGGTCCGCTGGGGGCGGGCGCGGCGGGTTCCGGTTCGATGGGCGCAGGCCCGGCCGGAGCGGGCCGGGCCTGAGCAGGCCCGGCCGCAGCGGAGTCGGTGGCGATGTCGGCGGGGTCCAGCTCGGCGATCAGGTTCAGCGATTGCCCGGCCACGCCCACCGCCAGCGCGCGGCCGCTGCGCGTGCGCAGCACCACGATGCGCTCGCGCGGGCCCACCGGCAGGATCTGCAGGATCGACAACGGGGCTTCGCGCGCGCCCAGGCCATGGCGCTTGCGCAGGAAGTACAGCACCGCGACCAGGCCGACCAGCACCACCGCGACGGGCAGCACGATCGAGATGATTTCAAAGAACAACGAAGGCGGTTGCGGCGCGGGCGCCGGCTTGGCCGCCGCGGCCAGCGCGGCGCCGGGACCGGCCGTCAGGGCCAGGGTGGCGGTACAGGCAAGGCTGCGCAGCAGCAGGGGCAGTGTCGGCATGTGGGATGGCGGAAGCGGCAAGAACGCAATAGGAGCGGGCGGGCGGCGCACGGCGACGGCCCGCGCCGGGACGGCATACCGTAGCAGCCCCGAAGCCTGTTCCGCGGCGCGGCCCGGCGGCGGTCTCCGCGCGCCGGGCGTGCACCAGGCACATTCCGCGCCGCGCGGCGCATTCACGCCGGCACGGCCGCGGACATGGCATTGATGTGAGCATGGTCACAGGCAAGCGCCGCGCTGCGGCTTCTCCGTCCACCGCCGCGAGCGGCCCGACCCCGCCCGGCCCCGCCGATGCCGGGGTCCTGGCGGCGGTCCCCTTCGCCTGCGCGGTGTTCGCCGCCGACGGCGCCCTGCTGGCCGGCAATCCGCGCTACCGCGAGGAGTTCGGCGAACTGCCCGAGCACGCCGCGCGCGCCGCGCTGCTGGCGCGGCTGCAGGGCGAGGCCGCCGAGGGCGAGCGCCCGCGCGAGGTCCGCGCGCCGCACAGCGGCCGTTGGTACGCCCTGCACTGGGGCCGCGCCGAGCAGGCCGGCGCGCCGGTGGACGTGCTCACCGCGGTCGACATCAGCGAGCGCATCGAGGCCCTGGATTCGCACAAGACCCGCCAGGAAAAGCTGCTGTTCACCTCGCGCATGATGTCGGTGGGGGAAATGGCCGCCACCCTCGCCCACGAGTTGAACCAGCCGCTGGCGGCGATCATGAATTACTTGAACGGCAGCCTGCGCCTGGTCGAACAGGCCGGCGGCCCGGTCCAGGTCGAGCGCGCCCTGCAGGCCGCGCGCACCCAGGCCGAGCACGCCAGCGCGGTGATCGCGCGGGTGCGCGAGTTCGTGCGCGCGCGCGAGCCGCGCCGCGACGCGCAGGACGTGAACACCATCGCCGGCACCGTGCTGGAGCTGCTGCGCCTGGAGGCCGAGCGTCTGCAACTGCGCATCGACCTGGGCCTGCCGGCCGGGCTGCCGTCGGTGTTCGCCGACCGGGTCATGGTCGAGCAGGTGCTGCTGAACCTGGTCAAGAACGCGATCGAGGCCATGCGCGAGATCCCGACCGCGCGCCGCGAGCTGCGCATCGACGCGCGCACCAACCTGGACGGCCAGGTCGAGGTGCGTGTGTCCGACCGCGGCGCCGGCCTCAGCCCGGCCGAGCAGGACCAATTGTTCTCGCCGTTCTTCACCACCAAGACCGACGGCCTGGGCATCGGCCTGGCGATCTGCCGCTCGATCATCGAGTACCACGAAGGCCGGCTGTTCTTCGAGCCGCGCGAAGGCGGCGGCAGCGTGTTCGGCTTCACCCTGCCGCGCTACGAGGCGCGGGGCGGATGAGCCGGCAGGCGGGGCCGGGCCGGGCCGATATGACAAAGATCACGACCGCGCGCCCGGCCCGGCGCGTTATACCGTCGCGTCCGGCGCGCGGCAGCGGAGCGGAGGGGCCATGAGCGAAGCACGCATCTACCTGGTGGACGACAACGACGGGTTCCGCGAATCCACCGCCTGGCTGCTGGAAACCGCCGGCTTCCAGGTGCAGGCCCACGCCTCCGGCCCGGCCTTCCTGGAGGCCTACGCCAGCGAGCGCCACGGCGGCGGCGCGCAGTGCCTGGTCTCGGACATCCGCATGCCGCTGATGAGCGGCCTGCAACTGCAGGAGGAACTGCGCCGGCGCGGGATCGGCCTGCCGCTGGTGTTCGTCACCGCGCACGGCGACGTGCCGCTGGCGGTGGAAGCCATGCGCAAGGGCGCGTCCAACTTCCTGGAAAAACCCTTCAGCGACGAGGCCTTGATCGATGCCATCCGCGCCGCCATCGGCAATGCCCGCAGCCAGGCCGCCGGCGAGGCCGGCGACGAGCGCCTGGCCCGGCTCAGCCCGCGCGAGCGCCAGGTCATGGACCTGGTGGTGGCCAGCAAGCCCAACAAGATCATCGCCGACGTGCTCGGCATCAGCGTCAAGACCGTGGAACTGCACCGTTCGAACATGATGAACAAACTCGGGGTACGCTCGCTGCCCGAACTGATGAAGGTGGCGCTGGGCCATGGTTGATCCGCAGGAGCTCGCATTCGCGCAAGGCGCGGGGCCGGTCGAGGCCGGCAGCGTCCGCGGCCGCTTGCCGGCGCTGCCGCTGTGGCAGGCGCAGGCCTTGTGCGCCCTGTTCGCCGCGCCCCAGCGCTGGGCCACCCGCGAGGGCTGGCTGCGTTTCGGCCCGGCCTCGCCGATCGACGGCGAAGTGGTCACCCTGGAAGGCGACGGCAGCCGGGTGCGGCTGCAGTTGGACAGCGGCCTGGCCGACGACACCGGCACCGGCATGCACTGGAGCGACTACCGCGGCCGCTCGCGCGTACTGGCCTGGAGCCTGGCGCACGAGCCGCAACTGGTCCAGCTCAGCCAGGCCATCGACATCGCCCTGATCCCGGTGGCCGACGAGCCCGCGGCCGCATCGCTGCAGGCTTTGCAGGCGCAGAACCAGGCCGAGCTGGACGGCGGCCTGTGGCTGGGCTTCACCATCGGCGAGCCGCGCACGCCGCGGGCGCGCGGCAATCTGCGCATTCCGCCGTCCTGGGTCGAGCGGCTGCTGTTCCGGGCCGAACCCGATCCCGCGCCCCATCCCGACGGCGAGGGCGAAGGCCCGCGCTGGAACGAGCTGCCGGTGGCGCTGGCGCTGCGCTGGGACGGCCCGTCGCTGCGCTTCGACCAATGGCGCCAGCTCCGCCCCGGCGATGTGCTGGTGATCGGCAACTATCAACGCCCGCCGCCGGTGCGCGCCTACGTGCCGGGCTTCGCCTGGCCGGTGGCGCCGGTGGCCGAGGGCTGGCAGATCGCCGGCCCGCCCCTGACCCTTTCCACGCACCAGGAGACTTCCGCGATGAGCGAAAACGAGCCCGCCCCCGAGGCGGCCGAACCCACTGCGCCGGACGTGCCGGTGCGCCTCGAGTTCGACCTGGGCCGGCTGGAATTCAAGTACGAGGACCTGGCCGGGCTGCAGCCGGGCTACGTCTTCGCCCTGCCCTCGCGCCTGGAAGGCGTCAACGTGACCATCCGCGCCAACGGCCGCGACGCCGCCCGCGGCGAGATCGTGGCAGTGGGCGAGACCCTGGGCGTGCGCCTGATCTCCTGGAGCTGAGGCATGGATTTCAGTACGTTCTCGCCGGCGCTGGTGCTGGTGACGGTGGTCAGCCTGGCGCTGGCCCCGTTCGTGGCGGTCATGGTGACTTCCTTCACCAAGATCGTGGTGGTGTTGAGCCTGTTGCGCAACGCACTGGGCCTGCAGCAAGTGCCGCCCAACGTGGTCATCAACGGCCTGGCGATCGTGCTGTCGATCTATGTGATGTATCCGGTGATCCTGGAGACGCACGACGCCATCGAGGCGCGCATGAATGGCGCGCCCGCGGCGACCGCGACCCAGGGCCAGCCGCCCGGCACCGCTCCGGCCGCCGCCGCGCCCGGCAGCGCCGCGGCGCCGGCCACGGGCGCCCCACCCGCAGGTACGCCCGCAGGTATGCCCGCCGGAGCGCCTGCCGGCGCCTCCGCTGGCACGGCCGCAGCGGCCGGCCCCGCGGGCGCGGCCAACGCCGCCGCCCCCAGCGCCCCAGCGACCGCGACCGCAGCAGCAGCCGCCGCCGGCCCGGCCAGCCCGCGCCGCCCCGGCGGCGTGTCCTCGGCGCTGAACGGCAAGATGGACCTCAACCGCATGCTGATGCTGATGGACGCCGGCAAGGAACCGCTGCGCAAGTTCCTGATCAAGCACTCCAGCGACGCCGAGCGAGCCTTCTTCCTGCGCAGCGCCCATCGCCTGCTGCCGGCCAACGCCCGCGGCGACATCTCCGTCGACGACTTCATCGTCGTGATCCCCGCCTTCACCGTCAGCGAGCTGACCGCCGCCTTCCAGATCGGCTTCCTGATCTTCCTGCCGTTCCTGATCATCGATCTGGTCGTCTCCAACATCCTGCTCTCGCTGGGCATGATGATGCTGTCCCCGACCACCGTCTCGCTGCCGTTCAAGCTGCTGCTGTTCGTGCTGGTCGGCGGCTGGGCCAAGCTGGTGCATGGCTTGGTGTTGACGTACGGCGGGTAGAGGGCCGGGATTCGGGATCGGGGATTGGAGATTCGCCCCCCGGCCCGACACCGCCTGCGCTTGCCGATCCCCAATCCCCAATCCCGAATCCCCGCACCCATGGGCGAAATGCTAGAACTGACCAAACAGGCCCTCTGGCTGACCCTGCTGCTGTCGGGGCCGCCGGTGCTGGCCGCGGCGGTGGTCGGCCTGGTGGTGGCCTTCATCCAGGCCGCCACGCAATTGCAGGAGCAGACGTTTCCGTATGCGATCAAGTTCACCGTGATCGTGGTGACTTTGTTCGTCACCGCGTCGATGATCGGCGGCACGCTGTATACCTTCGCCGACCGCATCTTCATCGATTTCCCCGGCCTGGTCCGGCACTGATGCGCGGCGGTCGCGGCGCGCGCGGGCGGCGCGCATGAACGGTTTCGATTCGGCCGAGAACGCCATGCTCGCGCTGGGGCTGGTGCTGCCGCGGGTGGTCGGCGCCTTCGTCATGTTGCCGCTGATCACCGCCGAGAACATGCCGGCGCTGGTGCGCAACAGCTTCATGGTCAGCCTGGCGCTGGTGGCCATGCCGGTGGCGCTGGGCACGGTGCCGCTGAACACGCTCAACGCCCTGGCCTTCGCGCCGATCGTGGTCAAGGAGCTGTTCATCGGGGTGGCGCTGGGCTTCTGCTTCGGCATGGTGTTCTGGGCGCTCAGCGCCGCGGGCAACATCATCGACACGCAAGTCGGCATGACCCTGGCCCAGGTGTTCGATCCGATCCAGGGCCACCAGGCCTCGCTGCACGGCAATTTCCTGTCGCAGTTCGCGGCCTGGCTGTTCATGGCCAGCGGCGCCTTCCTGGTGTTCCTGGACCTGCTGCTAACCAGCTACGCGATGTGGCCGGTGGCGTCCTACTACCCCAGCCTGCACGCGGTGGGCATGGAGTTGTTCGTCGGCCAGTTCAGTTACCTGATGTCGGCGCTGCTGGTGCTGGCGGCGCCGGCGATGGTGGTGTTGCTGCTGATCGACCTGTCCTTCGGCCTGGTCAACCGCTTCGCCCCGCAGTTGAACGTGTTCACCATCACCATGCCGATCAAGGCCTGGCTGGCGACCTGGATCTTGCTGTTGATGCTGGGCGTGTACGCGGAGATCGCGCTGGATCGCATGGCCGACAGCCGCGGCTTGCTGGATGCGATGCACCGCGCGTTCGGCGGCGGTTGACGGACACGGCGTGGGTGCCGACCCGCTGGCGCCGCTGCTGGCCCGGGCGCGCGCTTGCACGCTGTGCGCCGAGCACCTGCCGCTGGGGCCGCGCCCGCTGCTGCAACTGGACCGGCGCGCGCGCATCCTCATCGCCGGGCAAGCGCCCGGCCGGCGCGCCCACGCCAGCGGCGTGCCCTTCGACGACGCCAGCGGCGAGCGCCTGCGCGATTGGCTCGGGCTGGACCGCGAGGCGTTCTACGATCCCGCGCGCATCGCGATCCTGCCGATGGGCCTGTGCTATCCGGGCCGCGGCCGCTCGGGCGACCTGCCGCCGCGGCCGGAATGCGTGCCGGCCTGGCGCGCTCCGCTGCTGGCGCAGTTGCCGGCGCTGCGCCTGACCCTGGCGATCGGCCGCTACGCCCAGGCCTGGCATTTGCCCGATGCCGGCGCCAGCCTCAGCCAGGCCGTGGCGAACTGGCGCGCGCGCTGGCCGCGGGCGCTGGCCCTGCCGCATCCCAGTCCGCGCAACGGCGCCTGGCTCAGGCGCCATCCCGAGTTCCAGCGCGAGGTGCTGCCGGCGCTGCGCGCGCGGGTGGCGGCGGTGCTGGCCGGCGCCGACTGAGCCGCGCCGGGCGGCGATCGCGCAGGCCGCGCGCCAGGCCAGCGGCGTGCGCTCGCGGCGGCTCGCCGCCGGCTCATCGCTGGTAGACGAACTTGGGCATCTCCCACTCGTAACGGATCGCCAGCAGCCGGAACGCGAAGCCGGCGCCCAGGCAGGCCAGCACCGCCACCTCCTCGGCCACGCCCAGGCGCAGCAGGCCCAGGTAGGCCACGCCGGTGGCCAGCGACACCACCGCATACAACTCGCGCTGGAACACCAGCGGGATCTCGTTGCACAGCACATCGCGCAGCACGCCGCCGAAGGCGCCGGTGAGCATGCCGGCGATCACCACGATGGGCGCCGCATGCCCGCCTTCGCGCGCGATCGCGCAGCCGATCAGGGTGAAGGCGACCAGGCCCAGCGCATCCAGCCAGAGGAAGGCGCGGCGCAGGCGGTGGATCTTCTTGGCCAGCATCGTGGCCGCCAGCGCCGCGCCGATGGTGTAGGCCAGGTATTCGGGGTGGCGCACCCAGCCCAAGGGATAGTGGCCGAGCACGATGTCGCGCAGCGAGCCGCCGCCCAGCGCGGTCACGCAGGCGATGATGACCACGCCGAACAGGTCCATCCGGCGGCGGCCGGCCGCGAGCGCGCCGGTCATGGCTTCGGCGCTGATGGCGATGAGGTAGACGATCTGCAACAACACGGCGGTGCTCCGGTGCGGGGCGCAAGGGAACCGCGGTGGGCGGAGAACGGCGGAAGGCGCGGCGCCGGGCGCAGCCGGACGCGGACTCGCCGGCGCCGGCCGCTGCGCGGCGACGCCGGACAGCGGCGACGCGCGAGGGCGGCCGCGTGCGCGGGCGCGCGCCCGGCGGCGCGCAGGCGATGGGCGCCTCCAGGGATCTCCGCGGCCAAGCCGCGGTGCCGCTCCCGCTGTCCTTTTACCTGAGAGTTTGGGCGGCGCGCGCACGGCGGCCGCTTGCCCCTTCGGTGGGCCGCAAGGCGGCCTCTCTCCAGATCGGCGTGGTCGTTGCAGTGTTCCGGGCCGGGGCCCGAGCCTGAGCGATTATGGGAGCCTGCGCCTTCGGCGGGCGGCGGCCCGGGGGCCGGCGCCACTCTTCTGCGAACGCGCGCATGGTAGCAGGCGCGGCAGCGGGCCGTGGTCTGGGCGGCGCTGGGCGAGGGCCGCCCGGGCGCGGCGCGGCTCGTCGCGCGGGACGGCCTCACAGGCCGGCAGCGCCCCAAGGCGAGCGATGTCTCCGGGGTGTGGCACGCTGCTCTACGCCGCCGCCGCAGCGCGGCGCGACCTAGCGCTCGCCGGCGATGCAGCGGCGCTGCAAGGCCTCGCGCAGGCCGATCGCGTCGGCCCAACGCTCGATTCCCGCCCAGGCGCGTTCGACCGAGGCGATCACCGCCGCTTCCTCGCCGAGGCGGCCGTCGCGCACCCGCGCCAGCAATTCGGCCGCGCCGTCCGGCCCGGGCAGGTCGATGGCTTCGTCCAGCAGCCGCTCGCTGCCCGCGAAGACGTGCCGCTCGGCCAGCCCGGCCAGGCAGGCCAACTGCAGCGCGGCCTGGCCGGCCAGCAAGGCCAGCGGCTTGCGCGCGCCGCGGTTGCGCAGCTTGCCCAGGGTTTCGTACAGCTCGCCGACCACCAGTTCGGCCAAGGCGCGGTCGACCGCGGCATCGTCGGGATGGGCGGCGAGCGAGCGCAGGGTCTCCACCAGGGTGCCGTGGTCCGGGGCGATCCACAGCGCGCGCGCATGCACGAACTGGCCGTGGGTGAGCGCCCAGTCCGGCTCGACCTGGCGGGCGAAAGCCTCCACCGCGCTGCGCGAGATCAGGCCGACCTCGGCCTTGCCGCGGCCGTGCACCCATTCCAGCGACTGGTCGTAATCGGCGCCGAAGGCGGCATCGTCGAGCACGGCCCACAGCTCCAGGTCCGAATACGGGCCGTCGCTGTCGCGAGCGGTCGAGCCATAGGCGGCCACCGCGAGCAGGCGCGCGCCGTGGCGGCGGCGCAGCGCCTCGACGATGACCGCGGCCAGCGCCCGGCGCTGCTCCGGCAGCATCGATTGCGGGCCGGCAAACAGAGTGTCGAGTTCGCCCCGAGGCAGGTCGTAGTCCATCGCGACTAGGTAGCACGCGCGCGCGCAGCGCGGCAACGGCGCGATGCGCTGCTTGCGACGCGGCGCCGGGATCGCGCGCTACTGCGGCGGCGCGGCCAGCTCGCGCGCGGTCAGCCAGCCATCGCGGTCGCGGTCCTGGCGGGCGAAGCGCTCGGCCAGGGTGGCGCGGTGCTGCTCGCGGCTTAACGCCGCGCGCGTGCCGCGGCCGCTGGCCGGCTGCTCCTGCGCATCGAGCACGCCATCGCCGTTGGCGTCCATCGCATCGAAGGCGTAGCTGAGCCAGTCCTGGTATTCGGCCAGGGAAATCCGGCCATCGCCGTCGCGGTCCATGCGCGCCAGATAGTCGCCGGTGGACTCGACGGCTTGCGCGGCGGCGGTCGGGGACATGGCGGCCAAGGCGCCGCACAGCAGGCAGGAACAAAACAGCAGGCGCATGGTCGCGGTCGGCGGGGGATGTGCCGCGCAGCCTGCCGCGTGCGCGCCCGGCAAGCAAGCCGGCGACGGCAGGCCCGGCGCGCGGGAGGGGCGCGGCCGCCTTGGCGCGTGCGCAGGTGGCCTGCGTCGGTGGTCCGGGCCGGACCTCGGGCGCACCTGATCGCTGCGGCCGATCCCCGCGGCAGCGCGCTTCGGCGTGCGGCGCACCACCGCGTGCGGATGCCGCCGGACTCGCATCCGACGGCGCCGCGGCGGTACTCCTGCAAGGCTTACTCGATGACGCAGCAGCCGACGTTCCCGCCGCAGTCTGCGCACCGGCTGTGCGCGGCGTCGCAACCGCACAACGCAAAGGGCCCGCGCATCGCTGCGCGGGCCCTGGCGGTTGCGGCGATGGCGCGCGGATCAGGCCCGGGCCGGCGCCAGCGCGTAGCCCTTGAGCCGTTCGGAGAACGCCTGCAAGGCCTGGATGCCGCTGGCCTCGGCCTCCAGGCACCAGGCATGCAGGCGCTGCAAGGTGGCCTGGGCGTCGTGCGAGCGGTCGTCCAGCACCTGCGCCAGACGGTGGCGGAAATCGGCCAGCGTCGCCATGCGCGGGCGCTCCTCGACCCAGGCCTGCAGGCGCGTGCGCGCGCCCTCATCGAGCCAGCGGCCGCCGTCGGCCAGGCCCTTGCGCAGGCGGCGCGGCAGCGCGCGCATGCGGTCGCCGGCGTGGGCAGCGTCCTCGCGCAGCGCCGGCAAGGTGACGTTGCGGTAGAAATCGGTCATGGCCTGGAAGCGGATCGCCAGCAGGGCCTTGAGGGTTTCGCCGTCGGGCATGGCGATGTTGGGGCGCACGTCCAGGGTCGGCGCCACCCGCAGCACCTTGGCCAGGCGCAGGAACTGCAGGCCGCGGATCGTCGCCCAGCCGATGTCGAACTCCCACTTGCGCAGGGCGAACTTGGCCGAGCTGGGGAAGGCGTGGTGGTTGTTGTGCAGCTCTTCGCCGCCGATCCACACACCCCACGGGGTGAGATTGGTGGCCGTGTCGGTGGTCTCGAAGTTGCGGTAGCCCCACCAATGGCCCAGGCCGTTGACCACGCCGGCGCCCCACAACGGGATCCACATCATCTGCAGCGCCCAGATCGCCACCCCGGCGAAGCCGAACAACGCGAAGCTGACCAGCAACAACAACACCGGACCGCCGGCGGCCAGCGGCGTGTAGAGCTTGCGTTCGATCCAGTCGTCCGGGCAGCCCTTGCCGTACTTCTCGATGTCCTCGCGCTCGGCGCGGGCCTGGCGATACAGCTCCACGCCGCGCCACACCACCGTGTCGATACCCTTGAACTGCGGGCTGTGCGGATCCTCCTCGGTCTCGCACTTGGCGTGGTGCTTGCGGTGGATCGCCGCCCACTCCTTGGTGATCATCGAAGTGGTCAGCCAGCTCCAGAACCGGAAGAAATGCGCCAGCACCGGGTGGAAATCGACCGAGCGGTGGGCCATGGAGCGGTGCAGGTACAGCGTGACCGACAAAATGGTGAGCTGGGTCACGATCAGGAAGTACACGACCAGCTGCCAGAAGCTGGCCTGGACCAGGCCTCCGGCGAGGAAATCGAGCAGCGACGCAGGCATTGCGGACTCCGGAACAGGGGGCGATGGCCAGGGCCACCAAGCGGCGATCAATTGCAGGACAGTTGTATAGCCGATCATGCCACCGCGGTGCGACCGTTCGCTCGGGTATGGGTGTGATGGGGATTCGGGATTAGGGATTAGGGATTGGGGATTGGGGATTGGGGATTGGCAGAAGCCAGGACCGCCCTGCTCTTGCCAATCCCCAATCCCCAATCCCTAATCCCCGATCCCAGACCGAGCCCGAGCCAGCTCCCCCCAGGCAAACGCTTTCAAGGCGCTGCGCACGGGCTTGGCGAAGGGGGAACGCTTGCCGCAGTGGTCCAGCAGCAGATTCAGGTCCTGGGCCGCGCCCAGGCGTTCGATCTGGCGCTTGTCCAGTCGCGGTGCGTCGGCGGCCAGGCGCGCGCCGACCAGGGCGCGCTGTTGCTGCGACAGCCGCCGCGCGCGCCGGCGCCAGTCGTGCCAGTCCTCGTCGCGGCCGCTGGCGCGGGCCTTGTCGCCGGCGCGGGCGGCCCGGGCCTGGCTGGCGGCGACGGCCTGACGCCAGTGCTCGGGCTGCAGTTCGGCCCAGGGGAGCGCGCGCAGGGCCGCGCGCAGCACCCGCAGCAGGGAGCGGCGCCGGGCCAGGCCGGGGTCGTCTTCGCGGGCGCGGCGCGCGGCGGCTGCGCGCGCGGTGGCGGCGGCCCGGCGCGCGCGCGCCAGCACGCTGCGCGCCGGCGGATCGAGCCGGCCGCCCAGCAGCCGGTCCAGAGTCTCGACCAAGGCATGAGCATCGCGCAGATCGGACAGACCGCGGTTGAGGCCGCGCAGCCCGCGATCGACCAGGATCGCGCCCGGCCCCAGCGCCGCGCCGCCCAAAGCCAAGGTGGCGCGGGCGCGGCGCAGGTTCTTGCGCGCCAGGTGCACGCCGGCGTGGATGCGGTTGCCGCCCCAGCCCAGTGCGTCGATGGCCTGTTCCAGTTCGCGCGCGGCGTGGGCGCGCAGGCGGCGGCCGGGCGGGCGCGCGGGCGCGGGCTCGGTCACGGCTTCGGCCGGCGTATCGGCAGCGGCGCCGGCCGAAGCCGCGGCGTGCGCGAGCGGGGAATCCACCTGGAAGGAAGCAGCCTGCGGCATGACGGACTCCTGGCGCGCACCGGCGGCAAAGCGCCGGTCCCGGCGGAATAGTACGCTGGCGCCATGCCCGAATTGCCTGAAGTCGAAACCACCCGGCGCGGCCTGGCCCCGCACCTGGAGCGCCGCCGCATCGTCACCGCGATCCTGCGCCGGCCCGACCTGCGCTGGCCGATCCCGGCCCAGATCGAGGAGGTGCTGCCCGGCCAGCGCATCGATGCGGTGCGCCGCCGCGCCAAGTACCTGTTGCTGGACACCCAGGCCGGCAGCGCCCTGCTCCACCTGGGCATGTCCGGCAGCCTGCGGGTGCTGCCGGCCGATACTCCGGTGCGCGAGCACGACCACGTCGACCTGCTGCTGGATTCCGACCGCGTGCTGCGCTTCAACGACCCGCGCCGCTTCGGCTGCCTGCTGTGGCAGCCGCCCGGCCAGACCCACGAATTGCTGCGCGCGCTGGGGCCGGAGCCGCTGTCGGACGCCTTCGGCGGCGACTATCTGTTCGAGCTCAGCCGCGGCCGCAAGGCGCCGGTGAAGACCTTCCTGATGGACCAAAAGGTCGTGGTCGGGGTGGGCAATATCTACGCCGCCGAGGCCTTGTTCGCTGCCGGCGTCTCGCCGCTGCGCGCCGCCGGCAAGGTCTCGCGCGAGCGCTATCTGGAGCTGGCCGGCGCGATCAAGGACATCCTCGGCTACGCGATCCAGCGCGGCGGCACCACCCTGCGCGATTTCATCAGCCCCGACGGAGCGCCGGGCTATTTCGAGCAGGAACTGTCGGCCTACGGCCGCGGCGGCGAGCCCTGCCCGCGTTGCGGCCGGCCGCTCAAGCAGGCCAGCATCGGCCAGCGCACCACGGTCTGGTGCGGGCACTGCCAACGCTGAACCGCGCCGTCCGTCGGCTGGGGCGGCCGCCCGGCGCCCCGGGACCGGCCGGGGACATTGCGGCCGCCGGCGATTGCGCGCACCGTGGCCGACGCGCCCCGGGCCCGCGACGCCGCGGCGACAGCGCGCCGCGATGCCACCTGGGTCGCTATCAAGCCAAGATGAACGCGCTATAGTCTCCACCCAGTCGAGGGGCGATATGGCCGACAGCGCAGACATCACCATCCTGCTGGATGCCGCCCGCGAGGGCGACCGCGGCGCGCTCGACCGCGTGCTGGCGACCCTGTACCAGGAACTGCACACCATGGCCCGGCGCCAGCTCGCCGGCCAGCACGGTCAGACCCTGGACGCCACCGCGCTGGTGCACGAGGCCTACCTCAAATTGGTCGGCCGGCGCGAGGCGCAGTTCGACGACCGCGCGCATTTCTTCGCCTACGCCGCTTCGGCCATGCGCAGCGTGGTGGTGGACTACGCCCGCCAGCGGCTGGCGCAGAAGCGCGGCGGCGACCTGCACCGGGTCACCGAGCTGCCCGAGGACGTGGAAGGCGGCCTGCGCCTGGACGAGGACACCCTCGGCCTGGACACCGCCCTGACCAAGCTCGCCGCGGTCGACCAGCGCCTGGCCCAGGTGGTGGAGCTGCGCTATTTCGCCGGCCTGTCCGAGCTGGAGATCGCCTCGCTGCTGCAACGCTCCGAGCGCAGCATCCGCCGCGACTGGCAGAAGGCGCGCCTGTTCCTGCTGGCCTCGCTGCAGGACGAGCCCGGCCGCTGACGGCGCGCCCGGCCCCGCTGTGCGGCGCCCAGCGAAGGAATGCGCACCATGACCGCCCCGACCGACCGCCCCGTCCATCGCGCCGCAGGCTGAGCGCGCATGGACGCCGAACGCTGGCAACGCCTGTCGCCGCTGCTCGACGCCTTGTTCGAGCTGGAGCCGGCCGAGCGCGCGGTGCGGCTGGACGAGCTGCGCGCCGGCGATCCGGACCTGGCGGCCGAGCTGGCCGAGCTGATCGCGCTGGAAGAAGGCCACGAGGATTTCCTGTCCGAACCGCTGGTCACGCCGCAGTCCAGCGGTGGCATGCGTCCGGGCGTGGAGGTCGGCGCTTACCGCCTGGAAAGCCTGATCGGCGAAGGCGGCATGGGCCAGGTCTGGCTGGCCTCGCGCGCCGACGGCCTGTACCAGCGCCGGGTCGCGCTCAAGCTGCTGCGGCCGGGACTGACCGACATCCACCTGCGCACCCGCTTCACCCGCGAACGGCAGATCCTGGCGCGGCTGGCGCATCCGCACATCGCCCGCCTGCTCGACGCCGGCATCGCCCGCGACGGCCTGCCCTACCTGGCGCTGGAATACGTCGAGGGCGAGCCGATCACCGACTACTGCCGCAACCAGCGCACCCCGCTGGACAAGCGACTGCGCATGTTCCAGCAGATCTGCGATGCGGTCAGCCACGCCCATGCCAACCTGATCGTCCACCGCGACCTCAAGCCCTCCAACATCCTGGTCACGCCCGCCGGCGAGGTGCGCCTGCTGGATTTCGGCATCGCCAAGCTGCTGGACGGCAACGAGGTGCCGCTGCCCGAACGCACCCGCACCGGCACCCGCGCCTTCACCTTGCACTACGCCGCGCCCGAGCAGGTGCGCGGCGAGCCGGTCACCACCATGACCGATGTGTATTCCCTGGGCGTCGTGCTGTACGAACTGCTGACCGACGCCAAGCCCTACCGGCTCAAGCGCCAGACCGATGCGGAGTGGGAAGAGGCGATCCTCGCCGCCGATCCGCTGCGGCCCTCGCAGGCGGTGCTGCGCCACATCGACCACACCGGCGAGGACGAAGATTTCGACGCGATGTCGGTGCGGCGCCTGGGCCGGCAGTTGGCCGGCGACCTGGACAACATCGTGCTCAAGACGCTGTCCAAGCGGCCCGAGCAGCGCTATCCCTCGGTGGAGGCGCTGGCCCTGGACCTGCAGCGTTTCGAGTCCGGGCGGCCGGTGATGGCGCGGGCGCAGAGCCTGCGCTACCGGGTCAACAAGTACATCGCCCGGCACCGCTGGGCGCTGGCGACCGCGGCGCTGGTGGCGGTGGTGCTCAGCGCCGCGCTCGGCATCGTCGCCTGGCAGGCGCGCGAGGCGGTGGGCGAAGCCGCGCGCGCGCAGGCGATGCAGGATTTCATGGTCGGCCTGTTCGAAAGCGCGCGCGGCACCCCCGAGGGCGAAGCGCTGGACCTGCGCGGCCTGCTCGACGCCTCGGTGGCGCGCGGCACCCGCGAGCTGGCGCGGCAACCGCGCGCGCGCGCGGAGTTGTTCGGGGTGATCGCGCGCATGCGCACCGGCTTGGGCGACTATGCCGAGGCGCGCGCACTGCTGGAGCGGCAGGCCTCCATCATCGCCTCCACCGACGGCATCCCCGACAGCCTGCGGCTGGAGTCGCTGACCCAGCGCGGCAAGCTCGAACGCTTGCTCGGCCGCGCGCGCGCCTGCACCGAACTGATGCAGCCCGCGCTCGACCGCGCCCGGCGAGCGCAAGCGCAACTGCCGTTGCAGGCCAGCGAGTTCTATTCCGAGCTGGGCCGCTGCCGCCGCGCCACCGGCGAGCGCCAGGGCGCACGGCAATTGTTCGAGCGCTCGCTGGCGGTGCGGCGCGAACTGGTGGAGAACACCGACGTCGGCGAAGTCGAGAACCTGATGGACCTGGCCGGCCTGCAGGCCGACGCCGGCCAGAGCCGCGAGGCGCTGCTGGGCCTGGAGCAGGCGCGCAAGCGCTTGCAGCAGAGCGTGGGCGACCGCCATCCGCTGCAGGTGGACATCGGCCTGGGCCTGGCTGCGCTGCGGCGCGAGCTGGGCCAGATCGACGACGCCGAACGCGACGCCGCCGCCGCGCTGGCGACCGCGCTGGAGGTGGACGGCCAGCAACACCCGGCGACCCTGGCCGTGCGCAGGCAACTGGCCTGGCTGCACGTGGACCAAGGCCGCTACCTCCAGGCCCAGGCCGAATACGCCACCATCCGCGATTTGCTGGTCAAGCGCCTGGGCGAAGGCCATCTGGAGTTGGCCGAAGCCCATCGCGCGCTCGGCGCAGTGGCCTGGGAGCGCGGCGATCCGGCCCAGGCGCTGTCCGACCTGGACACGGCCGCGGCGATTGCGCGCCGCCATGGCGATGCCGGGCAATGGGCGCAGGCTCTGTTCGTGCAGGCCGAGGTCCTGCACGGGCTCGGCGGCGACGCCCAGGCGCGCAATCTGCTCGAACAAGTGCGGCGCCTGCAGGTCACCCAGCTCGGACCCGGCGATGGCCGGATCGGCGACACCGACCGGCTGCTGGGGGAGGTGGAACTTGCGCTGGGCGACACCGACGCGGGCACTCGCCGCCTGCAGCAGGCTCTGGCGCAGACCCGCCGCGCCTACGGCGAACGCCACCCGCACACTCGCCGCGCCGAACTCGAACTGGCGCGAGTGCAGGCCGATGCCGGCCAACCGGCTGCGCTGGCCCACCTGGACACCCTGGCGGCGCTGCCGACCAGCGATGAAACCCTGCGCCAGCTCGGCTGGCGCGCGCAGGCCTACGCCGACCAGGTGCGCTGCCGCGGGCCGCAACGCGGGCAGGCCCGCGCGCACCTGGACGGCTTGCTGCGCAGTCTCGGCGACGCGCGCCCGGATGGCAGCGCACTGCGGCGCGAGGTGCAGGCGATCCGCGACGGCTGCACCGGCTGAGACGAGCGCGCGCGGGCACGGCGCCGGGGGCGCTGTTTCCGAGTGTTGGGACGCGGCCCTCACCCCAACCCTCTCCCGCAAGCGGGAGAGGGAGCCTGGACGCAAGCGGGAGAGGGAGCCTGAGCGCAAGCGGGAGAGGCCGCCTGGACGCGAGCGAGAGAAGCAGCCTCGAGGCGCAAGTGAGAGAGGCAATCTGGGCGCAAGCGGGAGAGGCCGCCTGGACGCGAGCGGAAGTGAGTACGAGTGCAAGCGCCCTTCTCCCGCCTGCGGGAGAAGGTGGCCCGAAGGGCCGGATGAGGGCGCGCGCAACCCAGACACCGGCGCCCTCCACCCGGCGCCAACGCCAGGCACACCGACAGGCTACTTCTCGTGCCGCCAGTTGATCGAAGCCCGGTTCTCCAGCGAGCTGGATTCGATCTCGATGTCGAAGCCCTTGCGCAGCAGGTACTTCAGCGTCAGCACCTGGCCGGTGCCGAGCAGCGACACGCCATAGCCCACGTACAGGCGCGGCGACAGGTACTTGCCCACGCCCAGCACCGATCCGCCCAGGGCGCGGCTCTCCATCACCCCCGCGTCGTCCAGGCCTATCTTGGCGCCGAGCTGGGACGCGAGCAGGCCGCCGCCGGCCGACAACGCGGCGCTGGCGGCGTTGAGCTGCTTGCTCTCGTCGCCGCTGACCGACGACAACGGCCGCCCCAGCGCCAGGTAGGCCAGCGCCTCGGACTGCGAGCTGGCCGGATCGGACCAGACATTGACCTGCGGCGAGCTGACCCGCCCGCTGATGTCCACGCCCGCCTTGACCGCGCCGACCTCGCGCTCGGCGCGCACGTCCAGGATCGGATCGGACACCGGCCCGTTGTTCCAGTTGAGGTTGCCGCGAGTGATCTGCAGCTTCTGTCCATAGGCGGTGTAGCGCCCTTCCACGCTGAGCGCGCCGCTGGCGGTCATCTCGCGGCCCGGCCGCGCGCGCACCCGCATCTGCCCGCCGAGCTTGCCCTCCAGGCCGAAACCGTTGAGCTTGACGTCGTCGCCGACCGCCAAGGTCAAGTCCAGCTCCAGCGGCGAGGCGCCCGTGTCTTCCGGATCGACCGGATCGAGCACAACCACGTCCTCGGACACCGACACGCCCTGGTCCAGGCGCTCCAGGTCGATGCGCGCGGAGGGGATGGTGACCTTGCCGGTGACGTTCAGCGGCTGGCGCGCGGCATAGCGCACGGTCAGCTCGGGATTGGCTACCGCGCGCAGATCGCGGGTGTCGGAGGCCAGCACGTTGGCGCCGCGCAGATTCAGCACCAACGGCGTGTCCTCGCCCTGCCAGCCCAGGCTGCCGTCGATGTTGAGCGTGCCCTCGCCCGAGCGCAGGCTGCCGGCGATACGCGCGCTGCCGTCGGGCTGTGCGTCCAGGCGCACGTCGCCGTCCTGCAACAGGATGCCCAGCGATGGCACCTCGGTGGAGAAAGCAGACAAGCGCGCCTGTCCGCCGAGCAACGGCTGCGAACGGGTGCCGGCCAGGCTGACGCGGCCTTCCAGCTTGCCCTTGGGCTCGACGATGTCGGGCGAGAACAGCTCGATCCAGGTCAGCTCGTCGGTATCCACCGCGACGTTGCCCGACAAGGGCGCGTACGCATCCCAGCCCGTGGCCAGGCTGGCCTCGATGCGGCCGTCGTCGTTGAAGCCGGCCCGGAGTTCGGCGTTGAGCTTGTTCGGGTCGAAACTGCCCTTGAGCGAAAGCGCGTTGTAGCGCACCAACTCGCGCCGCGCGCGCTCGCTGAACTTGAGCCCGCCGCCGCTGGAGCTGAGGTCGAACTGGCCGCGCCAGCCGTTGCCGACCGGGCGCAGCTCGGCGTCGATGGCGATCTCGCCGCGCAACACCCAGGGCCGCTTGTCGCTGCGCTCGGGCAGGTAAGGCTGGGCCAACAGCAGGGGCAGCCCCTGGCCCTTGAGGTCCACGCCGCGGCGCGGCCAGTCGGCGCTGGCGCACAGCGAGCCGCCACTGCTGGAGGCCAGGCAGGCGTCGCTGAGCGCGCCGTTGCGGCCGTCCCAGCGGAATTGCGCGGGCTGCTGCAAGCGCCAGCTGGCGCCCTTGCTCGGCGCCAGTTGCAACGAGGCCAGCGCGCCCTGCCAGGTCGCGCCGCGCTTGTCGGCATGGCCGGACAGGTCCAGGTCGGCGACCTCGCTGCGCGCCTGCGCCCGCAACTGCAGCGCTTCCACCGCACCCTGCGCGTCCAGGTCCAGCGAGGCCAGGGCGATGCCGGCCTGCAGGTCGCTGGCGCGCACCGCCAGTTGGCCGCCGCGGCCGCGCCAGGGCAGCCGGCCCTTGGCGCTGAAACTGGCGGCGCGGTAATCGCCGTAGTGCAGGCCGCTGCCGCTGAGGTCGACGTCCACGTTGGGCGCATCGGCGGCACCGTCGAGCTTGAGCGTGCCGCTGAGGCTGCCCGATGCGCCCGGCAGCAGGTCGTTCAATTGCAGCGGCGCCAACCGCGCGTCCACGTCGATGGCCTGGGCGTACTTGCCCTTGGCGTCGATGCGGCTGCCGCCCACGGTCAGGGCGACCTCGCCTTCGTAGGCATCGCCGGTCTTGCCGGTGGCCGCGCCGTGCAGGGCGAAGCCGGCGCGGCCGGACAGGGGCCGATCGCGCAGGCGGCCGCCGAGCCGTTCGGCGCGGGCCTGCACTTCCAGGCCGCCATCGTCGCGGGTGCGGCCGGTGCTGGCCAGGGCGCCATCGATGGCGCCCTTGAACTCGGGCGCGAAATAGCCCGGATCGAAACCGGACAAGGTGGCCTTCAGGTCCCAGCCCAGCGCCGGCGCCCAGGCCACCTCGCCGCTGCCGTCGAGCAGGCCGGCCGGAGTCTTGGCCTTGAGCGTCTTCAGGCTCATGCGCCGGTCGTCGCCGCGGCCGTCGAATTCGATCGTGGCCGCCTCGCGCTCGCGCAGCAGGCGTGCGTTGCCGATCGCCGCCCATTGCTTGACCGTGCCGGCCAGGCCGAGATCGGCGCTTTCCAGCGTCACCGGCGGCGTGGACGGCGCCCGCGCCGCTTGCCCGGGCTTGCCCACCGACTTGAGCGTGGCCGGCGGCGCCTGGCCGCCCCAGCTCAGCCCGCGCGCGTTGACCGCGAACTTGAACCGTCCGTTCTCCGGATCGGTGAAGTCGGCGTGGCCGCGCAAGGTGGCGGTGCCGTCGAACAGGCGCAGCGCCAGCGGCTGCACGTCCAGCACCTGGTCCTTCAACGACAGCTTGGAGGGCAGCACCGTCACCGCCAGCTCGCCCTGGCGGAACTCGCCTTCCAACGCGGCGTTGCCGCCGTGGCCTTGCGCCTGCAGGCGCAGAGCCATCGGCGTGTCGCTGGGCGCGGCCTGCGGCGAGGCCAGCAGACCGAGGTCGAGCGCGTCGGCCCGGGCCTGCAGGCGCCAGTCCGGCACCTGCTTGCCGCGCAAGGTCAGGGTCAGCCGCACGGGGCCCGGCGCAGCGCCGGCCACGGCCACGTCCATGCGCGAGAGATCGCCGCGCGCCACCAGGCCCAGCCGGGGCGGCGTGCGCCCGGCCGCGGCCGGCAGCACCGCGGTGGCGACCAGATCGGTCTTGAAATCGCGCCGCGGCTGGTAGTCGCCGTGGACGGTGAAGCGGCCGCGGTCGGTGTCGGCTTCGAGCTTTTCCAGGTGCAACTGGCCCGGTTGCGCATCCAGGCCGGCGCGCAGGCGCCGCACCTGCACCACGTGCTCGCCGGCCTGGCGCAGGACGAACCCATCGATGCGCACATCCTCGGCCTGCACCGACAGCGGCGGCTCGATCTGCGGCAACACCTCGGGCCAGCGCGGCAGCTCGAAGGGCTCCTCGCTCTTGGCGATGTCCAGGGTGGCGTTTTCCACCTGCACCGCGTCCAGGCGCAGCTTGCGCCCCAGCAACGGCCGCAGCGCCGGATCGAGATAGATCCGCTCGGCGGTGAACACCGTGTCCTTGTAGGCGAAGCGCACCCCGCGCAGGGTCAGCGGCCCGGACAGCGGGCCCTCGGCCGCCTTCCAGGTAAAGCTCGAATCGGCCGGCAGGCGCGCGACGATCTGCGCCAGCAGCACGTCGCGGCCGGCCACGGTGCTGACCAGCCAATACACCGCGAACGCGACCAGCAAGGTCAGGGCGAAGGCGGCCAGGCTGCCGCGCCAGGCCCAGCGTTTGGCCGCCGCACGGCGGCGGGCGCGCCGCTCCATCAACAGTTCCTGGGCGGTGCGTGCTTGCGCGGGCGGGGGCGTGTCGCTCATGGGCTGCGTGGTCGTCCTGGCCGCGGGCCTTACAGCTCGGCGCCGATGTTGAGATAGATCTGGAAGCCCGAGTCGGGGTCGTCCAGGCCGCGGGCGATGTCGATCCGCAGCGGGCCCACCGGCGAGCGCCAGCGCACGCCGACGCCGACGCCGGTGCGCATGTCGGGGGAATCGTCGAACGCGCTGCCGCTGTCGACGAACACCGCCGCGCCCCAGCTGTCGTTGAAGTACTGCTCGTACTCCAGGCTGCCGGTGATCACGTTCTTGGCGCCCAGCGCGAAGGCCTTGCGGTCCGGCGCCGGCGGGATGCGCGGGCCGACCTCGCGCCATTCATAGCCGCGCACGCTGCGGTCGCCGCCGGCGTAGAAGCGCAGGCTGGGCGGCAGGTCGGTCAGGGCGTTGGTGAAGGTGTGGCCGACCTCGCCGCGGGCGATCAGCCGGCTGCGCGCGCCCAGGCCTTTGAACCAGCGCCCGACCACGTGCGCCTGGACGAAGTTGGCGTCCGAGCCCACGCTTTCCAGGCCGCCGCGCAGCATCGCCGTGGCGCTGATGCCGCGGCGCGGATACAGGCGGTCGTCGGCGTCGACGTACTCCACCCGCAGCGAGGGGTAGAGGAAGGTGGCGGTGCGGTAGACCACCGGCGTGTTCGGATCGTCGTCGTCCTCGTCGGCATAGGCCCAACGCTCGCGAAGGCCGTGCACCGAGGCGGTGGCGGTCCAGTTGCGGTCGATCTTGCCGCTGCGGCTGGCGACCAGTTCGATCCGGCGCGTATCGATGTAGTCGGTCTGCTCGTCGGAACCTTGCAGGCTGAAGGTGTACCAGCCGTCCAGCCAGGCGAAGGCGGGAATGCGGTACTGCAAGGTGGCGGTCTTGCGGCGCTGGGCGAAGTCCACCTGGGCCAGGGCCTTGTGGCCGCGATCGTTGAGGTAGCGCCGCTCCACGCCCAGGCGCACGCCGGCGCCGCTGTCGGTGCCGTAGCTCAGGCCGGCGGTGTAGATGCTGCGCTTGGCCGGGGTCAGGGTGACCTTGACCGGGACCTCGCCGTCGACGGCGTTCTCCGGCTGCGGCTCGATGTCGATGCTGGAGAAATAGTCCAGCCGCGCCAGCGATTCGCGGAAGCGGTCGAGCTTGCCCTGGTGGTAGTAGCTGCCCTGCTCCCAATACACCAGGCGCTGCAGCAAGCTGTCGCGGATGATCCGCTTGGGGGTCTGCTCGAAGCTGATCGGGCCCATGTCGTAACGCTGGCCGCTGCTCCAGACCAGGTCGATGTCGGCGGCTTTCTGCGCGCGGGTGACCTCCACCCGGCGCGAGGTGAAGTCGGCATCGAAATAGCCGCGCTCGGCCAGGCGCCGGCTGATCTTGGTCTTGCTGGCCTCGTAGGCGGCGTGGTCGAGCACCTCGCCCGGGCCGGGCTTGAACGCGGCCAGGTCCTGCTTGAGATAGCGGTCGTCGCTGCCGGCGCCGAGGATGGCCACGTCCGAGCGCCGCACCGTGACCGGCTCGCCCTTGTCGATGGTCAGGGTGACGGTGACCGGGGTGGCGTTGGGCCGGGTCCGGGCGGCCTGGGCGGGCTCGCCGGCCGGGTCGGGGCGGTCCTCGCCAGGCTCGGGGGCGACCTCGGCGGCGTTGTCCCGGGCCGGCGCGGCTGGGCTGGACTCCACGGCCGCGCCCGGGGCGGCCCCCGGCTGCGGCTCGGCCGCGCCGTCGGCCGGCTCCGGCGCCTCGGCCGCGCTCGCGGCCGGAGCCGCAGAGGACACCCGGCGGTTGCCGCGGGAGTCCTCCACGGTGATGGTCGGAGCGTAGTAGCCGAACGGCTCCAGCGCCTCGCGCGCCTCGTTCTCGGCCTCGCGCAGCAGATAGCCCAGGCGGCGGCCGGACACGTCCTTGCCGATCGCGTCCACCAGCGACAGCGAGGCCCGGACATTCAGGGTCATGGCCTCGTCGAGGCCGTGGATATCGACTTTCTCGACCTTGGCCGCCCGGGCCGCGCCGGCGGCTCCGAGTCCCAGGGCCGCGGCGAGCAGGAGGCGGGGGAACGATGGCATGGGCTGCAGGATAACCCGTAAAGGCTTGTATTGCTTGGAAATTCAGGTTCCCGGCAGCACAGCGATGTTGCGGTTTGAGGTCACCGGCCATGCAGGTTAATTGCACTGCGCGTTAAGAAGACGTAATTTCGGCAAAGGGGGAATCAGTCCGCAGGGCGCCAGGGGGGCGCAGGCGGTCGTCGGGGCTCCCAGTTCTGCCATTCACTCAACTCCCAAGCCGCCAAGGAAGACAGAACGGCTGGGAATACCTGTCTCGAACCATTTCAGGAGTCCACTCAGTGAACAGAAAGCTACTGACCACGGCCGTTTGCTCGGCATTGGTGGGACTGGCTGCGCCGGCGTACGCACAGGAAGCAGCCGCTGCGAACGACGACGTGACCAAGATCGAAACCGTCACCGTCACCGGCTCGCGCATTTCCAATCCCAACGTCGTCTCCCCGGCACCGGTCAGTGTGCTGACCGCCGAGGACATCAAGGCCACCGGCGCGGTCAACATCGGCGACCTGATGACCACCATGCCGCAGTTGGCTACCTCGTTCACGATGGGCAACTCCGGCCGCTTCATCGGCACCGCCGGCGTGGCCATGCAGGACCTGCGCAACCTGGGCACCTCGCGCACCCTGGTCCTGGTCAACGGCCGCCGCATGATCGGCGCCTCCGCCGGCACCACCGCGGTGGACACCAACCTGATCCCGGCCGACTGGGTCGAGCGCGTGGAAATCATCACCGGCGGCGCGTCGGCGGTGTACGGCGCCGACGCGGTGTCCGGCGTGGTCAACTTCATCCTGAAGAAGAAGTACGAGGGCGCCAACGCCCACGTGCAGCTCGGCGACAGCCAGCACGGCGGCTTCAAGGAGCGCCTGTTCGCGATCACCGCCGGCACCAACTTTGCCGACGACCGCGGCAACGTGGCCGTGTCGGTCGAGCACAGCCAGCAGGATCCGCTGTGGTTCCCCGACCGCTTCGGCAAGCAGAACTTCGCCACCATCCTGCAGCCGGCGGGCTCCGAGTACGACGCGCTGCTGCTGCCCAACTCGCGCAACTACATCTACACCACCGGCGGCGCGTTCTCGCTGGGCAATCCGCGCGACCCGACCCAGCGCTACGTCTTCAACCCCGACGGCAGCGTGCGCAAGCAGCGCTTCGACGGCATCTACGACAACCGCGGCAACTGCCAGGACTGCGAAGGCCTGACCAACAACGAGCTGCTGCTGCAGCCCGACTACAAGCGCACCACGGTCAGCTCGGTGGCCAGCTTCGACCTGACCCCCGACCACCGCCTGTACTTCGAGGGCCTGTACAGCAAGGTCCGCACCAAGTCCTTCAGCTCGGCCGCTTTCGCCGGCACCAGCAACTACCACTACATCGAGAAGGACAACGCCTACATCCGTCCCGACCTGGCGGCGCTGACGGAGGATCTGGACATCATCCGCATCACCCGCGACGACCTGGACAGCGGCCTGCGCGGCGAAGACACCGACCGCCAGACCGGCCGCCTGGTGTTCGGCATCGAAGGCGCCGCCTTCGGCGCGGACAGCGGCTGGCTGTACGACGCCTCGGTCAACTACGGCCGCACCCACGAGCGCCGCCGCAACCTCAACAACCGCCACATGGAGCGCTTCTACGCCGGCCTGGACGCCGTCGTGGACCCCAACACCGGCAACATCGTCTGCCGTTCGCAGATCGATCCCACCTACGTCAACACCGCGTACTACAACAACACGGGCACCCCGGACGGCATCATCTCGCCGGAAGTGGCCGCCAGCTGCATCCCGTTCTCGATCTTCGGCGACGGCGCGATCAACGGCGCCGCGCGCCAGTGGTTCAACGCGACCACCATCTCCAAGACCCGCCTGACCCAGTTCGTGGCCGGCGGCTCGCTGACCAACAACAACCTGTTCGAGCTCAAGGCCGGCCCGGTCAGCTTCGGCACCGGCGTGGAGTACCGCCGCGAGACCAGCGAAACCATCAACGACCCGCTGGACATCAACGGCGAGACCTTCCTCAACGCCATCCCCAGCGCCCGCGGCAGCTACAACGTCAAGGAAATCTGGGCCGAGACCGCGGTGCCGCTGCTGGCCGGCCTGCCGGGCGTGAAGAGCCTGACCTTCGGCGCCGCCGGCCGCTACTCCAAGTACGACACCATCGGCAGCACCCGCGCCTGGCGCTACAACCTGGACTGGGCGATCAACGACAGCCTGCGCTTCCGCGGCAACATGTCCGCGGCCGTCCGCGCCCCGGGCATCGACGAGCTCTACGGCGGCCAGTCGCAGAACTTCGGCGGCGTCACCGACCCCTGCGATTCGGCCCAGATCGCCAACGGCAAGGACCCGGCCGTGCGCGCCGCCAACTGCGCCGCGCTCGGCCTGGCTCCGAACTTCCGCGACGAGGTCACTTCGTCCAACGAAGGCCTGCAGGGCAGCAACCCGGACCTGGACGCCGAGACCGGCCGCAGCTGGACCGCGGGCTTCGTGTTCACCCCGACCTTCCTGGAAGGCTTCGGCATGAACGTGGACTACTGGGAGATCAAGATCGAGAACGCGATCTCGGCGCCGACCTTCCAGGACACCGCCAACCGCTGCGTCGACTCGCCCAACGGCATCGACAACATCTACTGCCGCAACGCCCGTCGCGCCGCTGACGGCCAGTTGGACTTCATCGTCTCGATCAACCAGAACATCTCGGCCATCGAGACCGACGGCATCGACTTGGCGATGTACTACGGCCACGACGCCTGGGGCGGCCGGATGCGCTACGACCTCAACGCCACCAAGGTGCTGGGCTACAAGAGCTATCCGTTCCAGGAAGATCCGGACGAGTTCAGCGACGACAACAAGACCCTGGGCTTCCCGGAGTGGAAGGCGACCCTGCGCGTGGGCTACAGCCGCGACAACTGGGACGTGAACTGGGCCACCCGCTTCGCGTCCGGCGGCCGCCGCATCACCAACGAGAGCTACGCCTCCAACCCGACCCAGACCAACGTCACCTGGGCCGGCTCGGGCGTGTTCCACGACATGCGCGGCAGCTACACGTTCAAGGACACCGGCCTGCAGATCTACGGCGGCGTGACCAACGTGTTCGACTCCGATCCGCCGGCCAACCTGTTCGGCACCGGCTTCGGTTCGGCGCTGTACGACACCATCGGCCGCGCCTACTACGTGGGCCTGAACTACAAGTTCCTCTGATCCCCGCGATCGGACACTTGTCCGCAACACCAAGGAGCCGGCGCAAGCCGGCTCCTTTTTTTTCGCCCTCCTCCCGCAGCCTCTGCAGGAGCGGCGCGAGCCGCGACCGCCCTCTTCCTCACACCGTTTGATTC
>CBIFVU010000013.1:0-36413 GCA_966185905.1 uncultured Lysobacter sp. | reverse complement strand
CGTGGGGCATGATGCGGGGCGAACGGTGGAGGGAGCGGGATGACGGGCGCGACGGCGTGGGTGGTGTGGATGGCAGTGGCGGTGGTGTTGATCGCGCCGTTGTTGTTCGGGTTGTGGGGGCTGTGGCGCGGGCGTGGAACGGCAGCGCCGGCGGAGAGCGGACCGCGCCCGACGCTGTTGTCGTCGCTGCTGTACGCGCTGGCGTTCGGGGCGGTGTTCTTCGTGCAGGTGCTGTTCCTGGTGCTGCCCTAGGCGCTCACGCCGGGGCTGCGGCCGACGCTGTTCCACAACAATCACCGCTGGGACGGCGAGCATCCGCTGGCGGCCCTGTTCCAGGGCACTGGCGCGCTGGCGATCCTGGTGTTGGCGGGGCTGTGCGCGCTGTGGCTGGCGCGGCGGCCGCCGGCGACGGCGGCGGGGCGCTTGTTGCTGGTGTGGACGATCTTCCACGGCTGTTTCCAGTCGCTGCCGCAGGTGGTGGTGGGAGCGGTGTTCGCCGGCAACGATGTGGGCATGGCCTTCGGTTATTTCGGCCTGGGCATGGTCACGAAGCTGGCGCTGGCGGTGCTGGCGTTGGCGGCGATCGTCGCTGCCGCGGTGGGCTTGCTGCGGCCGCTGCTGGCCTTGGCGCCGCCGCCGGTGCGCGCCAGCGCGCGCGGCCGCTGCGGTTTCGTGTGGTGGTCGGCGACCTTGCCGGGGCTGCTGGCGCTGCCGGTCATCGTCGCGCTGCGCGTGCCGGGCAGCCTGGACCAAGTGGCGATCGTGCCGGTCGCCGAGTATGCGATCGGCATGGCCTGGATGCAGGCGGCCGCGTGGCGGGTGCGGGTGGATGCCTCGGCACCGGCGCCGTCGGCCTCGCCCAGGGCGTGGCGCTGGGCCCTCGCGGCGCTGTTGGCGCAAGCGCTGGTGTTCCTGGCGCTGCTGCGCCCCGGGGTCGCCTTCTATTGAGCGCGTGGGGCGCCACAACGCCCCGCGCGGGCTGGACGGCCGGGGCGCCTGCCGCGCCCCGCCGGCTCAGAAGCTGAGGTTGACGCTGGCCCAGATACGCCGGCCATCGTCCACGTACCAGTTGCCGTCCAGGCCGGTGTAGCGGCCGCGCTCGTCCACCGGGACGATCTTGTCGGTGAGGTTGAGCAGGCCCAGGTCCAGGGCGACGTGCTCGTTGGCGCGCCAGCGCGCGCCCAGGTCGAAGGTGGTCGCGCCGGGGCGGTCGCGCAGGTTGAGCGCGCCGTTGCGGAAGCCGGCCCAGTACTGCTTGCCCAGGTAGTGCGCGGCCAGGTGCAGGCCCAGTTGCGGCAGCGCCTGCCATTCCAGGCGGGCGTTGGCGACGTGGCGCGGGGTCATGTCCAGCGGGCGGCCGTCCAGCGAGCCGCCGTCGAAGGCCGGCTCGCCGCCGCCCTGGCGCTCGGAGTCGGTGAAGGTGTAGTTGCCTTGCAGCGTCCAGGCCGGGTTGAAGCGATGCTCGCCGGACAGCTCCACGCCGCGGATGCGCACGCGGTCGATGTTGTCGTAGACGTAGATCACCCGGCGTGGGTCCAGCGGATCGGCCTGGCCGCTGGCGTAGCTGACCACGCGGTTGCGGAACTTGGTGTCGAACACGGTCGCGCCGAAGGTGCTGCGCTCGCCGTCGTAGCGCAGGCCGGCCTCCACGGTCTGGCTTTCCTCCGGCTTGAGGTCGGGGTTGCCGCACAGCGGGCCGCGCAGGAAGGTGCCGCCGCCGGTGGTCATGCAGTAGCCGGCGTTGCTCTGGCGCAGGGTCGGGGTCTTGAAGCCTTCGGCGATGCCGCCGCGCAGGGTCCAGTGCGGGGCGAAGCGCCAGTTGGCGTACAGGCGCGGGGTGATGTGGGTGCCGAAGTCGTCGGCGTGGTCGGCGCGCACGCCGGCGGTGATCTTGAAGGTGTCGGTGAAGCGGAACTCGTCCTCGGCGAACAGCGCCCACAGATTGCGCCGCGCCTGATCGACGTTGGGGTAGCCGGGCACCACGTCCTGGCGGCCGATGCCGTCCAGGCGCGTGCGCACGGCCTGGCCGCCGAACTTCAGGGTCTGCCGCGCCAGCGGCACGGTGAACAAGGCGTCGAACACGGTGTTGGTCAGGTCCGGCTCGGCCGGCGCGCGCACGCCGGAGGTCCACATCGCATAGCGCGCGTTCTCCTGCTGCACCGCCAGGGCCATGCTCCAACCGTCGAACTGGGCATCGTGGGCCAGGCTGAAATGGCGGCGGCGGTGGCGCTCGCGGTTGAAGGTGGACACGGCCGCATCGGGCAGGGTCTTGCCGCTGGTGGATCGGTACTCCAACTCGTCGTAGCCGCCTTCCAGGGTCAGGCGCTGGTAGTCGTTGAGCTCGATGCCGAGCTTGGCGCCGCCGCTGCGGTTGTCCACCGCATCGCTGCCGGCGGTGAAGGACATCGGATAGTAGATATCGTCTTCGTCGCGGTCGCGCACATTGGCCCAGGCCTGCAGGTCGATGCGCTCGCCGAGCGGGCCGCCGACCCAGCCCGAGACCGTGCGGGTGTCGCCGAAGTCGCTGTCGCGCGGGGCGATGGCCGACGCGGTGAACGAACCCGACCAGCGCTCCAGGCCCTTGCGGGTGATGACATTGATGACCCCGCCCATGGCATCGGAGCCGTACAACGCCGACATCGAACCGCGGATCACCTCGATCCGCTCGATCGCATCCAGCGGCGGCAGCAGGTTGCTCTGCACGCCGCCGGTGCCGCGGTTCATGGTCTCGCGGGTGCCCTGGCGGCGGCCGTCCACCAGCACCAGGGTGTAGTCGCCGGGCATGCCGCGGATCAGGATGTCGGTGGTGGACGGGTCGGCGCCGGCCACCGCCACGCCCTCCAGCTCGCGCACCGCGTCGGCCAGGTTGAGGTAGGGCTTGGCGCGCAGTTCCTCGGCGCTGATCACGCTGATGCTGGCCGGCGCGTCGGCGATGAACTGCTCGAAGCCGGCGGCGGTGATGACCACGCGGTCCAGCTCGGTGGCCTGCGGATCGCCGGCTCCGGTGGCGGCATCGGCCGGCGCTTCGGCGGCGTGGACCGCGCTGGCCGCGGCCAGAGCCAGGGCGATGGAGAAGGCAAGACGGGCAGGCAGGGACATGAGGGGGCACCGCGAGCGCAAGGGATTAGCCCATCATGATAACGAGAATTGTTCTCATTGACGAATCTTTCCGGTAGCCTAGAGGCCCGCTTCCGCGCCTTCGAGGCCACCGTGTCCGCTTCGATGTGGCTTGCCTGCCTGCTCCTGGGCTGGGTGCTGTTCCGCCTGTGCTCGCACCATCCGCGCCGCTGGCGCCGGCCGGCCGTCGCCGCCGCGGGCGCGGCGCTGCTCGGCGCAGCGCTGTGGTGGGCGGCCGCGCGCTGGGGTGCGCAGGACGCGCCGGCGGCGTTCTTCTTCGTGCTGACCTGGCTGATGCTGGCCTTGATCGCGGTGCCGCTGGTCCACGCCGGCTGGCAGCGCCGCGGCGCGCAGTCGGGCCCTCGCAGGAGCGGACCCGATGGCGCGTGAGCAACTGCGCGGCCGCGACTGGCTGAGTTTCTCCCTGGCCGCGGCGCTGCCCGGCTTGACCTTGGCGATCCTGCTGTCCGGCGTGTTCCAGTACGCCGGCGACGAGATGGCGCTGGACAAGAGCCAGGTGGCGATGTGGCTGGTGCCGCCGCTTTGGCTCGCCGCCGCCGGCCTGGCCTTCGCCGCGCCTACGCCCGCTGCCGCCTGGTGGCGGCTGCTGATCGGCAATGCCGCGGCGTTGTGCGCCTTCCTCGCGTTCCGCTTCGTGCTGTGACTGTGCCGCTCCCGACATGCGCGCCGACCTGATCCGCCGCTTCAAGACCTTGCACACCTGGACCGGCGTGGTCGCCGGCTTCCTGTTGTTCGTCGCCTTCTACGGCGGTGCGCTGAGCATGTTCAAGGAAGAACTGGCCGACTGGGCCTCGCCGGCGCGGCCGGCGCCGATGCTGGACGCGGCCGCGCGCGATGCGCTGTTCGCCCAGACCGCGGCCGCGCACCCGGACTTCAAGCTGATCAGCGTGCACGTGGCCGCGCCGGCGCGCGCGCCCGGCAGCGTGGTGCTGCCCGGCGGCGCGCCCGACCAGGCCCGCCGCGCCGAACTCGGCCCCGACGGCTCGCTGCGGCTGCAACCGGTGGCGGTGACGCCGCTGGCCGAATGGGTGGACAAGGTCCACCGCACCGGCGGCATGCCCGGCGACCCGGAGATCGGCCTGCACGTGATGGGCATCGTCTCGCTGCTGTACGCGCTGGCGTTGGTGTCCGGGGTGCTGGTGTTCCTGCCCACCCTGGCCAAGGATCTGCTGGCCCTGCGCATCGGCGACAACCTCAAGCGCCTGTGGCTGGACGTGCACAACCTGCTCGGGGTGGCCAGCCTGCCGTTCCACTTGATCATGGCCTTGAGCGCGGTGGTGTTCGTCTTCCACCACGATGTCTACGACCTGCAGGACGCCACCATCCACCGCGACAGCCCGGTGGCCCAGGCCGCATTCGCGCCGTGGAAGGCGCAGCCCTCGGCCGCCAGCCAGTTGCTGCCGCCCAGCCAGGCGCTGGCGCGGCTGCGCGAACTGGCCCCCGAGTTCCAGGTGCAGACTCTGAACTACCGCGGCGGCAAACCCGCCGGCGAAGGCCTGCGCGAGCACATCCTCCTGGCCGAGGGCTATGCGCCGCACCGTTTCCTGCGCGGCGGCAACTACAGCATCGCCGTGCTCGATGCCGGCAGCGGCGCGCTGATCGGCGACAGCTTCCTGCCCGGGCGCCAGCGCGGCTGGTCCAAGGCGGTGGCGGCGTTCTTCTCCCTGCACTTCGGCAACTTCGGTTCGCTGTCGCTGCGTTGGGCGTATTTCCTGCTGGGCCTGGCCGGGGCGCTGGTGTTCTACACCGGCAACCTGTTGTGGCTGCAATCGCGGCACAAGCGCGCCCGCGACGGCACCGCGCAGGCGCCGCCGGCGCGCAGCGCGCGCTACCTGGCCGCGGCCACGGTCGGGGTCAGCCTGGGCTGCGTGATCGGTCTGTCGGCCACCATCGCCGCGGCGCACTGGATCACCGGCCGGGTCGGCTCGCTGTCGGTCTGGCACGCGGGGATCTACCACGCCGCGTTCTGGGCCAGCCTGGCCTGGGCGATGTGGCGCGGCGCCGCCCTCGGCGCGGTGGAGCTGCTGCGCGCGGCCGCGGTGGTCACCGCCCTGATTCCGTTGGCCACGCTGCTGGCGCAGGCCTGGCCGCCCGCCAGCGCCCTGGCCGGCGGGCCGCGCAGCATCGCGGTGGAGCTGGTCGCCGCGGTCGCCGCCGTGGCGCTGTGGTGGCTGGCCGGCCGCACCCACCGGCGCGCCCTGCGCGGCGGCCGCGAAAGCGTCTGGGGCTACCCCGGCACCACGCCCGCGGCGGCCTGAGCGACGCCGCCGGCCGCCCTTCGCGCGGCCGGCCCCGGCCCGCCCGCAGCCCTGCCGCAGCGCGGCCAAAACCGCCCCGGAAGGCCCATGGACCCGTCACGCGGGGCTGGCTAGTATCGGCCGACCACCGTCGTCCACGCGACCTTCCTAGGGGCCGTCCCGCACATGAAACTCCCGATCGCCACACCGCTGGCGGTGCTCTGCGCCGCCATCCTGTCGATGCCCGCCTTCGCCGCCAAGCCGGCCAAGGCGCCCAAGGCCCCGAAAGCGCCGGTGTTCGACACCAAGCGCCTGGCCGAACAGGTCAAGACCCTGTCCTCCGACGAGTTCGAAGGCCGCGGCCCCGGCACCGCGGGGGAGACCAAGACCATCGACTACGTGGTCGCCCAGCTCAAGGCCGCCGGCGTGCAGCCCGGCGGCGACCTCAAGGACGGCAAGCGCCTGTGGACCCAGGCCGTGCCGCTGCTGCGCTCGCAGATCAGCGGCACGCCGAAGCTGTCGGTGTCGGTGAAGAAAAAGGCCCGCGCCCTGACCCAGGGCAACGAGATCGCCGTGCGCGCCGCGCTCGACGGCTCCAAGAACGTGGCCTTCAAGAACGCCCCGCTGGTGTTCGCCGGCTACGGCGTCAGCGCGCCGGAGCGGCAGTGGGACGACTTCAAGGGCGTGGACCTGAAGGGCAAGATCGCCATCGTCCTGATCAACGACCCCGACTTCGACGCGGGCGAGGGCGACTTCGGCGGCAAGGCCATGACCTACTACGGCCGCTGGACCTACAAATACGAAGAAGCCGCCCGCCGAGGCGCGCTCGGCCTGCTGATCGTGCACGAGACCGAACCGGCCTCCTACGGCTGGGCCACGGTCAAGAACTCCAACACCAACACCATGTTCGACGTGGTCCGCGACGACCCCAGCGCCACCCACCCCAAGGTGGAAGGCTGGATCCAGCGCGACCTCGCGGTGGACCTGTTCAAGCGCGCCGGCCTGGACTTCGACAAGCTCAAGAAGCAAGCCCAGACCCGCGATTTCAAGCCGGTGACGCTGAAGAACATCACCCTGTCGGCCGACTACGCCATCGACAGCGAAGTGATCACCTCGCACAACATCGTCGGCCGGGTGGAAGGCAGCAAGCGCCCGGAGGAGACCATCATCTACAGCGCCCACTGGGACCACCTGGGCGTGGGCGCGCCCGACGCCAAGGGCGACACCATCTACAACGGCGCAGTGGACAACGCCACCGGCACCGCCGCCCTGGTCGAACTGGGCCGCGCCTTCGCCAAGGCCAAGAAGCCGCAGCGTTCGGTGGTGTTCCTGGCGGTCACCGCCGAGGAAAAGGGCCTGCTGGGCTCGGAGTACTACGCCGCCAAGCCGCTGTACCCGCTGGCCAAGACCGTGGCGGTGATCAACACCGACGCACTCGACCCCACCGGCCCGGCGCGCGACTTCACCACCTCCGGCAGCGCCAAGCAGGAACTGCTGGACCAACTCATCGGCACCGCCCAGCGCTGGGGCCTGAGCTACATCCCCGACCCCAACCCGGCGGCCGGCTACTTCTTCCGCTCCGACCACTTCCCCTTCGCCAAGCGCGGTGTGCCGGCGGTGTCCTTCGGCTCGGGCGACGACAAGGTGGACGGCGGCACCGAAGCCGGCAAGGCCGAGCAGGCCGCCTACACCCGCGACCGCTACCACCAGCCGGCCGACCAGTTCGAGACCACCTGGACCTTCACCGGCATGGCCCGCGACCTGCAGATTCTCTACACCCTGGGCAGCGAGCTGGCGAACTCGACCAAGTGGCCCAATTGGGCGGAGGGGTCGGAGTTCAAGGCGGCTCGGGATGAGAGCGCGGTAGATAGATCCAAGTAATAGCTGTGCTCGCACAAGAACGCCGCTCTTTGGGCGGCGTTCTTGTTTCTGCGCTTGAGCCTGTTTGACTGTTGGACCTACCCCAAAATGGGTTTTTCGAGTTCATGCATTAGGCTTGGTTTTCCTACGGCCACTTCGAAACGCATGGACATGGGACACAAAGGACGCATTGGAGATAAAAGGACTCAGTTGCAATCGGTCGCTGGCAATGAGTGGGCGCAGTTTCAAGGCGTCCCACTCGCCTACCTCTACGCCGACACCAGCGACCTCGCCGAAGTCATCCTCGCCTTCGGCTTGCTGCCCGAGGCGGAGCAGCATCGCTTGGCGGTGGAGTTGAAAGCGCGGGTCAGCGCCGCGCCGCCCGCTGCGGCGCGGGGGCGCAAGCGGGCAGGGCGGATCAAGGCGTGAGCGGAAGTGCGGCGTTGCCAGCGCGGCGGTTCCCGCTGCGCGGTGCGGCTCGGCGCTGATATGAGCGAGGCCGCACCCGGGATCGCGCGCCCGCGACTGCGGGGCACCGCGCGCATATAGCAGCCGGGGCTTGTGATGCGTCGAGGCGATCCGATGCCCGCGCGCAGCGAATAGCGGTTAGCACTCGCCGAATATTTGCCGATTGAAAAGTGGGTCGTGGGCGAGACCGTGCGGTTGCGGGGCTTGTGAGTCGCGGCCCATGAGCGTGCGGCGAATCGGTGGGGTAGCTGCGATCGCGCGCGGGGATCACTGCGCCATGCGTTGGGCGTGCGCGTGTTCCTGCTGGCGGTGCTGCGCTTGCTCACGCTCGTGGGCCAGGTGCTGGTCGCGTTGCTGGTTGAACGCCTGGGTTTCGCGCCAGGTGTCCTGCATCGACGGCGCGGGGTCGGTGGTGGATACGCCGGTGTGGAAGCCCGGCGTGTGCGCGCCGACCCAGAGCCTGCCGTTTGCGACGCCCACCGGCCCGATGCTCTCGGCGTCGTGGATGCCGTTGCGCTTGGCCTCCAGCATCAGCTTCGCCACGGTCTCGTCGGCGAGGTCGGCCGGCGCACCGGCGCGGAGCTTCGCGAACATGGCTTGGTCGGCCGGGCGGAACTGCGAAAGCTCGAAGGCGGAGGCAGGCTCGTTGGCGCGATCATCGCGATCATCGCGACCAGGGCCGGTGCCTAGAGCAGCGGTGGGGAAGGGGATGACCTGCGACGGCTTGGTGTCGTGTCCGCGAGCGGGCGCTGCGTGTTCGGCTGTGGTTGCGGGAGGCGCAGCGGGCGCGCTGTCGAGCCGTTCGGCAGGCGCCGGAATCGTGGGGGCCGGCTTGGGATCGCGCGCTACATCGATGGCGGGCGAAGGCCCCGCGCTGGGGGCTAATTCGGCCTCGGTGAAATTCAGAACGATCTCGGGTTCGCGCTCGGCGGACGCGGCCACCGCAACGGCCGCTTGGAGGGCAACCGCCTGGGCCTGATCGTTGGACAGGCCCAGGCGGTTGGCCTCGCGCATCGCTTGCTCGTGGACCTCGCGTTGCTGCGGCGACAACGCCGCGATGCGCAGCTCCGGCGGCTCCGGCACCGGCGCGGTGGGCGCGCGCAAGTCGGCCAAGGCACGATCGATCTCGGCCGGCGTGGTCTCGGCCGCGATGCGGGGCACTCGATCCGCGTAGCCGTAAATGTGCGAAATGGGGCTGTTTACGTCATAACGGCCTTCGGCGTTCGGCTCCAACTGGATCGACGTAGCGCCGGGCGGAAGGCCGTTCGCGATGCGCGTGCGTTCGATGGCGAGCATGGTCGCCTCCATGCGCGCCGGCGCCGGCTCGATGCCGTGCTGCCGATACACGCCTGCCACCATTTGCCGGTCCAGTTCGGCCGCAGTGGGAGGCTGCCATGCCGGCAGCGCGGCGACGTAGGCCTCGTGCTGCGCCCGCTGCGGTTGCAGAACCGAGTGCGTGCGCTCCAGTTCCAGGGCCACGTTGCCCCGGGCCGGCTCGCCCTGGCCCTCGGACAGCCATTGCCCAGCCGAGTCGCGCCGGTACAGCGCGCCGTCGCTGGCCTGCAAGATGCCTTCCGCGGCCGCCGTTCGCACAGCGGGCGGAGTCGCGTTGAATGGGTCGAACCCTTGCAGCCGGGAGACGATCTCGTAGCGGGCGGCAATCGGCGCAGGCCCCGTTGCGATGTTCCCGGCGATGGTCTGCTCTGCGGCGCGCTCCAACTCGGCGGCGCGCTCCGGCGTCGCCGCGTGGCGCACGGTCTGCTGCTGGCCGACGCCTACGTAAGCCGTCACCACGTCCCGCGACCATGCGCCGGTCTGCGCATCGCGCGTCCAGGCCGCCGGGCTCAGGCTCGGTGCGTCGCCGGGTGCCTGGGGTTGGGTGAATGGATCGCGCGGTTTCTGCGTCTCGCCCAGGGCCAGTTCCGTGGCTGCGTTGGTGGCTTTGAAATTCAGATAGCGCGCCGTCTCCGGCAAGGCGGAAAAGGTCGTATCCACTGGGCCTGCCGAAGCGCCCCGGCTCAGGTCGGCCGGCCGCTCGTTCACCCATTGCCGGCCGTTGAACGTCCAGGCCACACCGTCACGGTCGGTCTGGTTATAAATCTTGCGGTTGTCCCACCACGTGGCCAGCTTGTCGCCGACTTCGCTGCCGGACAGCGCGCCCAGGCCGACGAAGGCGATGGCGCCCGGGCCGGTGCCCCAGCCTACCGCCAGACCGGCGGCCGCGCCGCCGAGCGCGCCGCCCAGGCCTTTGCCGGCGTAGTGGTTGAGCTGCGATTGCGCGGCCAGGGGATTGTCGCGGGCCCAGGAAAGCGCCACGCGCTCGCCGGCCTCGGCGGCTTCGGGTAGCGCGGCGGCGAGGCTCAGGCCGCCGATGGTGGCGCCTGTTACTGCGCGGGCGCTGGTGTGGCCGGGGATGGGGATGCGTGCCTGAGTCCGTTCTCCCAACGTTAGCGCCGCAGCGTCATGCCGTGCGTAGACCGCGCGGAGATTTTCGACGGTATCGCCCGAAAGCTGCAGGCGTTCTCCGGTCAGAGCGTCGTTAATGGCCTTTCGGAGCTCCGCATGCCCCTTCGCGGCATCGCCGCCAGCCGGTTTTCGGCCAGGCTCGTTGACGGTTTGGACGGTGGCGATGACAGCCTTCTCGGACTGCACGGCAGGGGACCATTTCGCTTCCTCAATGGCCAGTGCAGCAACCGTCTCAAGCTGGGCCGCATGGCGCTTGCCATATTCGGCGAACTCCCGGCCCATTCTTACATTGGCGGCATTAATCGGTTGAAGAGAAGCGCCTGGGGGAGGGTTGGTGAATAGGTCTCCATTGAGAATGGCGACCTTCAAGGTGTCCTCTATGTGATGCACCCTGTCGATCAATTTTGTCGCCGCTGCCCTTGTCTTGGGGTCGTTGATATCCCCATGGATGACGACAACGCCAGTAGAGGTTCCTTCCAGCTTTCGGATCTGGCTCAGTACGACATCGGAGTAGCTATCCAGTGGCGCGCCACGGTGGTGCGTGATCCCCAGCTCGTTGGCCAACCATTCTTCGCGGGGCAGATAAATCGTATTCCGCGGGCTGTGTATGTCATATCCATGCCTGACAAGGGCTTGCAAGAGCTCGCTCTTTTCCAGGGCCTTGTTCTGCTCGATAAGATGGTGCAGTTGGAAAGTGTGTGTCCCATCCGAGGCCATGGCGGCGGCTCTCCGATCCTTGGATTTCAGTAGTTGGCTGCGTCTCGGAATTCCACTCCGGAGAAACCGCCGGCCACGATGGCGTCATGCAACTCTCTGTCGCAGAAGACATAGGCCGCGAACGGGGTGTAGAAAACGTGTGCACCCTGTGTTGCCTTGGGGTCGAATAGCAATCTGTCCCCGGTGTGTATCCCATAAACTTTTCCGTTCACATATTCGTCGTCAATTATTATTTCAACAGTCGACCTGTCTTCGTCCAAGGCGTCCAAAGTGCGGACAACCCGGCATAGATGGTGTCGCGGGCCGGGAGAGCCATCGGCAAGCCTCAGTTCGCAAGGAAAAAAGATAAAGCCGTCCGGATCGATTTCCTCCATTGCGGATTTTAGCCTCTCCGATACCAGCCAATTCCCGCTGATGCCGGATTCAAAGTCCCGTGGTAGCGTTCCTTTTTCTGGAGCGTGGATGAGCAGCGGGCGTTCTGGCAGGTCGAATATTCCAGCCTCTGTTGGGCGGAGGAGGGCGCGACCTGCCAGTAGCTTCTCTTTGTTCTGGAAAAATAACCCATAAAAAGGCCCCTCTCCGCGATAATCAGCATCGAGCACGTAGAAGCGCCCGGCTTCGGGATCGACTGCGGAAGAATCGGCCGCGTCCGTGCCAGCATCAGTCGTCATGGCGCTGTCCCTGTAGATTGAATAATTTTGCCTGGAGCATGATCGGGAGAGTATAGGGAAGTAGGCCCGGGCAGTTCATTGAACGCTATTTCAATTGACGAAGAAATGGCCATCCAACCTTCAGCCTCTTGCTGGGTCGATTTTCTCCAGGGTCCGCTTGAGGGGCTCAGGGACAAGCCAGTAGCCACTGATTCCGGATTCAATATCCCTGAAGGAGGGTTCCTTTCGCAGGGTTGTGGCTCGACAATGGCCGCTCTGGAAAATCTCGGAATCCTCGTTCGAGTGGCCCAAGAAGAACGCGCTCTGGCCCCGCAATGTTTCTCCGTTAGCGAACGTATGCCGTAGTAAGGCCCGCCGCTTTGATAGCCGGCACCGAGCACATAAAAACGCCTGTCTCCGGAGTCGGCTCCGGAAGGCGGGAGGGCTGTGGCCGGGCGGGTCGGCATGGTCCGGTCCGTGCAGGCGGAGTGCGGTTACAAGGCAACACTGAAACCGGCGTCAAGTCAACGCCGAAAATACCGCGAAAACGCAGGCCTGGGAAAAGATTCTGGTGGAATGATTGGCTGGCGGCGGGGCATCCGCAATGCGATGTTACGACGTTGTGTTGTTCGAGGCCCACCATGACCACACCCACCTTCCACGCCACCTGCCTGGCCCTCGCCCATCCCGAGGGCCTGAGCCACCTGCTCGGCTTTGCCGACAGCCAGTACCACCCCCAGCGATATCTGTTGCTCCAGCGCGCCTTCGAGCATGACGAGCAAGACACCGCGCTCGGCATGGACCGCTATCACGTGGAATGGTGCGGCCAGGGCCAGTCCCGCTATGGCGGCATCGCCCGCTTCGTGCTGCGGCCCGGTTTGGCGGAGGTCGATTTCGCCCCTGAGGCCGTGGCGAGCATGGGCGTGGCGCAATTGCGCATCGGCTTCGACGTCGCGCCGGAGCAATGGGCAGCCTTGTGCGGGGTGCTGGAATCGATATTCCAGGGCAGCGACTGCGAGGTGGTGGTGGCGGGCGGCGTGGCCTGACCCAGGCGCTCGCGGGCAGCCCGCGACGGCGTGCCCCTTCGACTTGCGGCCAGCGCACGAAAAAGCCGCGCCCGATCGCTCGGGCGCGGCTCGAGGTTTCAGCGCGGGTCTTGAGCCCGCCTCAGCGGAACCCGGCGACCGTGGCGCGGCGTTCGTTCCAGACGCGGGCGTTGTCGTGGGTCTCGGCGGTGCCGGTGGCGGCGCCGTTGTGGGTGCGGTTGGGATTGGAGAAGAAGCCCTGGCGCGCGCAGCAGGTGTTGTAGTTGGTGGCCATGATCGTGCGCCACTGGCCGGCGGTGTTGACGTAGCCGTGGGCATAGGCGCGCGGCCTGGTGCTGGGGTCGCTGTCGTGGCGGGCGCCGATGAGGTGGCCGATCTCGTGGACGAAGGTGTAGTTGCCGGTCAGGCAGTTGTAGGACACCACGGCGTAAGCGTTGGTTGCGCCTACCTCGATATTGTCGGCCCGGCCGCACGAGGACGGGTCGGTGTCCACCACGCCCACGACGACGTCGGCTGCCAGCGTATCCCGCTGGGTCGGCACATTGTCGTAGTAACCGTCGCGAGGGCTGATCAGGCGCGAAATCATGGTGGCGTGGCTGTTGACCTCGGTGCCGGTCACGGCGAATGCGCCGGCGTTTTCCAGGGTCGCATCGATGCCGCTGTTGGCCAGGGCAGTGTTGGCTTCGGTAAAGGCGAGTTCGACCTCGGCCTCGACATTGCCCAGTTCCGCCGCAGCCACCGGGCTGTAGGGCACGGCCACGCGGATGACCGACGGGGTCGCCGGAGGGGTGACGGGGCGGGACGGCTTGCGCGCTTTGCTGCGCACCATGTCCGCGTAGGTTGCCGCGCTTTCGTCGTCGGGCAGAAGACGCTTGTCGACTTCCACGATGGCGTGGCCGCCGTCGCCGGTGGGGCGGATGCGGTAGAGCTGATTGGCCAGGTGCACGTTGGCGTACAGGCCGTCCTTGGAGCGGACGATGTAGACCATGCCGTCGGTGTCCTGGGACTCGTTCGGGCCCTTGGCCGCGCGCGAGCGGGGGTTGACGCTGCCGACCCATTCCAGGTTGCCGCTGCCCAGGTTGCGCGACTTTTCGCGCTTGGCCTTCAGCGCGATGCCGCCGGGCAGGACCAGCTCGAGGTCGTCGGCCTGTGCGGTGAGCTGGGCGGCATCGACGGCCGCCGGCAGCGTGGAAACCACGGCCTGCGATTTGGCGCCGGCCTGGGCGCGCTGCTGCGCCTGCGCCGGCAAGCGGCCGTTTTCGACCGCGGCGAACAGCGGCGGGGCCGCCAGTGCGGTGCCGGCGGTGGCCCAGCCGGCCAGGGAGACAGCCAAGAGAGTCAGAGAGCGACGAGCGATCATTGAAGCCAGCCTTTGGAGGATGATCAGCGGAGTCCCTTGGGGACGCAGGCGGCTGCAGTGCGGCGCAGCGCGGGCACGGCCGCGCGGCCGGCTTGCCTTGCGTTATCCAGCGCCGGTTCGGCTCCTTGGATGTCAGCGAATCTAAGTCGGCTGTCGCGGAAATTTAAATCACATAATTCGCAGGTCCGGGTGGCGCGCAGCGGCTATGTGACGGGGATCGTGCGAGCGCCCTCCAAGGGGCGAACGGGTGGCATCGGCGTGGGCGGGATCCCCGTTGTCTCGTTGACTCCAAGGGCGCGCTGTATGCCGAACCGCGCCGGCCATATCCGCCGTGGCCGGCCGCGGTCCTGGGCCAGCATTCATCCAATGCCTCGGTCGGAGGCCTCGGGCGGAGTGTCTACGCCGATGGCATCGACTGCTCTGGCATCGCTTCGCGCGCGTCGTTTGGGCGGGTCGGTCGGCGTCCATTCGCAGAGGTCATGGCCTATGGCATCCGGTAGCGCGGTCGGGCAGGCGCCCGGCCGCGTCGAGCATCGCGGCCGTTCGGGCTCGCCTGCCGGGCGAGCCCGGGCCTTCTCAGTGCGCGTGCCCATGCCCCTGTTCGCGCAGATAGCGCGCAGCGAACGGGTCCAGCGCCATGTCGCCGAGGTCGGCATAGTCGGTTTCGCGATAGCCGTCGGTGGCGGTGAAGGCTTGGTGGCCGGCGTCGCGGTCGAGGCTGCGCAGGCGCAGTTCGTAGGCAGCGTCGGGCGCGCTGCCGCGGGCGGGGACGGCGCGGTAGCGCAGCGGCAGGTCGAGTGCTTCGCTCCAGTCCAGTTCGATCCGGCCGCCTTCGGCACTGTCGCCGCGGTAGCGTGTGCCGGCGTGGTCGCGCACGCGGGTGGCGCCGTGGGCCTGCAGGCGCTGGCGCAACCGCGGATCGACCGGGCTGGCCAGTTGCGGCCAGTCGCGGGCTTCGCCGACGGTGCGCAGGTCGCCGGGCGACCAGGCGATGCTGCGGCCGGCCTCGGGGAACAGTTCCAGGCGGGCGATGCCGTCGGGGGTGCGGCGCCAGACTTCGATGGCCTGGCCGGCGATGCGGTATTCGATGCGGTCGGCGCTGCGCAGCAGGGTCAGGCGGCGCGTGCCTTGGGCGTCGCGCAGGTCGTAGTCGGCGCGCAGCACCGGCGCGGGGGCGCTGGCGGCGGCCGGCCCGGTGGTTTGCGCGGTCGCGGCCGCGGCCGGCGCGAGGCACAGCAGCGACGCAAGGAGCAGTTGCGCCGCGCGCGCTGCGTGCAGGCGGCACAGCGCGCGCGACGGCAGCGACGCGCGGATCGGCCCGGGCGGCGTGCTGGGGGCGGCGCCGGGTGTGTTCGGAGTGCAGGCCGCATCGGCAGCCCGCACCGCCTGCCCGGCAGGCAGGCGGTGCGCGGCGGCGATGGCTGCGGCGAGGTCGGCGCTCATCAGCGCTTGCGCGGGTTGTCGCGGACCAGGCCGGCGCGCAGGTCTTCTTCCATCAGCGGCGCGGCGATGGCGGCGCGGCCGCGGGCATGGCCATTGCCGTTGTCGCAGTAGCCGAACAGGGTGCACAGGAACACGCTGGTGTTGCGCTGGGACTGGGCCATCACGTGGAAGATGGTGTTCTGTTCGACCACGCCCTGGAAGGCGTGCGCGCCGGGGCCGCGCGCGTAGATGCCCACGTCTTCCGCGGCGTGGGTTTCATCGCCCAGCGGCACCGCGGCTTCCTGCAGGAAGTCGGGGTGGGCGGTGTCGACGTTGCCCAGGTCCGGGCGCGCGCCGCCGCGGTGGCCGGGGCCGTTGATGTAGCCCAGGGTGGTGTAAGGCTTGCCGTTCTTGTCCAGGGCCAGGCGGCCGTTGGTCACGACCTTGCCGAGGATGTCGTTGCCGCGGTCGGGGTAGCCGGCGACGGTGAAGGTGTGGCTGTGGTCGGCGGTGACGATGATCAGGGTGTCGCGCTCGTCGGTCTTCTTCAGCGCGGTGCGCACCGCATCGGACAGGGCGATGGTATCGGTCAGCGCGCGGCTGGCGTTGCCGGCGTGGTGGGCGTGGTCCACGCGGCCGCCTTCGACCATGAGGAAATAGCCTTTGCGGCCGTTGGCCTGGAGCACGTCGATGGCCTTGCCGGTCATCTCCGCCAGGCTGGGTTCCTTGCCGGCGTCCTTGGCGCGGTCCTGTTCGTATTCCATGTGCGAGCGCTCGAACAGGCCGAGCAGGTGGCGGGTGTGGCGCGGGTCGATGGCGTCGAACTGGGCCTTGTTCCAGACATAGGCCGCTCCGGGCCGGCCGGTCCATTCGTGCGGCAGGTTGCGGCCGTCCTTGCGCCGGCCCTTGGCGCCGGCGTCTTCGGGGTCGGCGACAGTGTTGGGCAGGAAGTAGCTGCGGCCGCCGCCGAGGGCGACCTCCAGGCCGTCGCCGTAGGGGAATTCGATCAACTGGCGGGCGATGTCGCGGCAGCCGTTGGCGCGCGCTTCGTCGGTCAGTTCGGCGTCGCTTTCCCAGTCGCGGTTGGGGGTGTGGGCGTAGGTCGCCGCCGGGGTGGCGTGGGTGATGCGGGCGGTGCTGACGATGCCGGTGGCCAGGCCCAGGGCCTCGGACAGTTCCAGCATGGTCGCCACGCCTTGGCCGCGGGCGGAGGCGCAGTCGTTGTAGCGCGCCTTCTGGGTCACGCTGAGCACGCCCTGGTTGGTCTTGATGCCGGCGACCATGGCGGTCATGGTCGGCGCCGAGTCCGGGGTCTGGCCGTCGACCGAATAGGTCTTGGACAGGCTCACATAAGGCAGGCGCTCGAAGGAGAGCAGGTTCTCCTCGCCGCTGGCGCCCTTGAGCTGGCCTTCGCGGATGCGCGCGGCGGCGACGGTGGAGATGCCCATGCCGTCGCCGACGAACAGGATGACGTTCTTGGCCTTGAACGGCAGCGGGCGCTGTTGCGCGCCGTTGCGCGCGGCGCGGGCGCCGTCCTCGAACCAGCGCTGTGCCGATTCCTGGCTGGGGGCGGCCTTGCGCGCGCCTTGCTTGGGCGCGGCCAGGGCGTCGGCGCCGATCAGGGGCAGGGCGATCAGGGCGGTGGCGACAGCGAAGCTCAGGGCGGTGGCGGCCGCCTGCGGGATGGAGCGCATGGGTTGGACTCTCGCGGGGGATCGAGGAGACGCCACTTTGCGCAAGCGCCATTTCAGTCGCATGACGGCCTGGGACCCGTGCAGGCGGACGGCGCGTCCGAGACGTGATTGGCTGCCGCGGCCGTTCGGCGTGGCGGTCGCCTCCGCGCCCGCTGGCGGGGTCACCTCGCCGGTGCCGCGCTCAGATCCCGGACCGGCCGTCGGCGGCGTTCGCCCGGCGATTGCGGTGGCGGGCCGGCTCAGGCAGCGTGGGCGACAGGCCCGGTGCGGGCGCAGGTGGCAGGAGGCAGGGATGGACGCAGCGCCAACGACGGCCGCCCGGGCGGCCAGGCCCAGCCTCGTGCGCGTGGGCGCCATCGCCACGGCCTTGGCCGCGCACGCGCTCGCCTTGCTGCTGTGGTCCTTGCCCGTCTCCCACTATCCCCGTTCAGGCGCGCCGGAGAGCACGGAGCTGGCGATTTTTCATCCGATCCTCGCTGCGCCGGGGTGCGAGTTTCCTGCGAAGTGGCCGTTGCCGGTCGATCCGGCGCAGCCGCAGGTGGGCGAGCTGCAGGGCGATGTGCTGGTGCCCAACGAGGATCTGCCGGCCGGGGGGCAGGTGTTGGTGCAGCAACGGGTGCGTGCGGTGTCCACTGCGTTTCCGCAACGGCCCGATGGGTTGCGCGAGGCTGCGCCGCGCGCGCCGATCCGGCTGCATTTGCGCATCGGCAAGGAGGGCCGCGCACTGGCGGTCACGGTGCTGCGCGGCAGCGGCGATGCGCGCCTGGACGAGCTGGTGCGGCAGACCGCCTTGCGGCATTGGCGTTTCAGCCCCGCCCGCCGCCACGGCGCGCCGATCGCTTCGGGCGCGACGGTGACGGTGTCCTTCGGCGCGCCGGCGTCCTGAGCGGCGGCGCGCTGGCCGGCCCCGAGCGGTCGGGCCGGAACGCTCGGGCCGGAGCGGAGCGATAGCCGGCTGGGGCGGTGCTGCGAAGGCGAAACGACCCATGCTGGCGCGCGCCGGCGCCAGGGCGAGGCGGTGGGCGAACGCGTTGCCGGCCGCGGTTGGCGGATCGCTCGCCGGGGCGGCGCCCGCAGCGGGGCCGTCCTCAGCCGGATGCCCTCAGCAGGATGTCCTCAGCGAGATGGCCCCGCTGCCGCCGAGGGTCAGCGCGCCGTGCGCTGGCCGCGCGCGGCCATGGCCCGCGAGCCGGCCAGGATCATCCGCACCATCGTGCTCATCTGCTCGATCAGCTCGGGGTCCTTCTCCGGCGGCATGTCCATGGCGGTGGCGCCCATGGCGAACACCAGCCGGGTGATCGAGCGCGCCACTATCGCCGGCTCGTACAGGGTGATGCCGTCCATCTTGGCCAGGCGGATCAGGTCCAGGCGCAGCTCTTCCTCGAAGAAGGACAGCTCGCGGTCGACCGCGCGCTTGAACGCGTCCGAGCCGACCGTGCCCTCGCGCAACAAGACGTGCAGCAATTTGTCGTCTGCGCGCAACTGTTCCATGAAAGCCTCGATGGAACTGCGCACCGCGCTGCGCCGGGTGGCCACGCGCTGGCGGGCCTCGCCGACGATCTTGCGCAGCGACTGTCCGGCCAGGTCGATCAGCGCCACCGCCAGCTCATCGGTGTCGCGGAACTGGCGATAGAAGCTGTTGGGGGCGATGCCGGCTTCGCGCGCGACCTCGCGCAGGCTCAGGCTGGACACGCTGCGGTGCGGGCCGATCAGCTTGAGCGCGGCGGCGATCAGGTCCTCGCGCGAGATCGTCGCCTTGCGGCCCGGGTGGCTGTCGACGTCGATGTCGGTGTTCAGGCGTTGGCTCACGGTGGCTGGCGCTGGCTCGGGCAGCGGACATGATACCTTGCTCAGGGAATTTATATACAGTTGTGCACACATCCGTGCGGATATGTGTATAGTGCCGCCCATGAACGCCGTCGTCCGCCCCCGCCATGCCCGTCCCCGCAGCCGCCTGCGGCGCCTGATCGCGCCCTTCGTGGCGCCGCATGTCTTTGATTTCTGGGCCTCCCGCCTGCATCCGACCTGGAGCTGGGAGCGGCCGCTGGCGCGGGTGGCGGCGCGCGAGGCGGCCAGCGCCGACGCGGTGACCCTGGTCCTGGCCCCCAACCGGCACTGGGCCGGCTTCCTGCCCGGCCAGCACCTGATGGTCGGCGCGCGCCTGGACGGCGCCCTGGTTTCGCGCAGCTATAGCCTGTGCGAGCTGCCGCGCGCGGACCGGCGCATCGCCATCACGGTCAAGGCGGTGGAGGGCGGCCGGCTCAGCCGGCACCTGTTCGCCGAGGCGCGCGTCGGCGATGTGCTGGAGTTGGGCCCGGCCTTCGGCGAAATGCTGTTGCCCGAGCGCGCCGAGCCGCGCTTGTTCCTGGCCGCCGGCAGCGGCATCACGCCGCTGATGGCGCTGCTGCGCCAATCCATCGCGCAGGGCCTGCCGGCGCCGCTGACCCTGTTGTACTGGGCGCGCCGCCGCGAGGAGCTGTGCTTCGCCGAGGAACTGCGCGCGCTGGCCGCGCGCCACCCCGGCCTGGAGGTCCGCTTCGTGCTGACCCGGCAGCCGGCCGAGGCCGGCGATGAGGACAGCGGCCGCATCGACGCGTCGCTGCTGGCGCGGCACGCGCCCGACCTGGGCCAGCGCGCCGTGTATGCCTGCGGCCCGGGCGGCTTCGTCGCTGCCGCGCGCGAGCTGGCCGAAGGCCGCGCGCGCGGTTTCCTCGCCGAAGCCTTCAGCCCGCCGCCGCGCGATGCCGCGGCCGAGGAAGGCGGCGAGGTCGAGATCACCCTGGCGCGCAGTGGCCGCAGCCTGCGCCTGCCGCGCGGCCAGGCCCTGCTGGGCGCGCTGGAAGCCCATGGCCTGAAGCTGCCTTCCGGCTGCCGCATGGGCCTGTGCAACACCTGTTCCTGCGGCAAGTCCTCCGGGCTGACCCGCCACCTGCACACCGGCGAATTGCACGCCGAACCCGCCTCTTCGCTGCGCCTGTGCGTGAACGCCGCCAGCAGCGACCTCGTCCTCGACCTGTGAACCGATCCATGCCCAACGCCTCCCGCAACCGCGCCCTCTCGCCGCAGGAACTGGACCGCTTCGGCGAAGAACTCGATGCACTGCGCGCGCGCACCCTGGCCCAGGTGGGCCGGGCCGACGCCGCCTACATCCGCCGGGTGGTCGCGGCGGTGCGCTACACCGGCCTGGCCGGCCGCGCGCTGCTGTTCGCCGGCGCGGTGCTCGGCAGCACCGTGCTGCCCTGGCTGCTGTGGCCGGCCTGCGCACTGGGCGCGCTGCTGCTGGGCGCGGCCAAGATCCTGGAGAACATGGAAGTCGGCCACAACGTGCTGCACGGGCAGTACGACTGGATGCGCGACCCGCACCTGGACAGCAAGACCTACGAATGGGACATCGTCGCCACCAGCGAGAACTGGCGCCGCACGCACAACTACCAGCACCACACCTGGACCAACGTGCGCGGCATGGACGACGACATCGGCTATGGCCTGCTGCGGATCTTCCCCGAGCAGCGCTGGCGCCCGTTCTACCTGTTGCAGCCGCCGATCGCGGTGGTGTTCGCGCTGCTGTTCCAATGGGGCGTGGCGATCCAGGACCTGCGCGTGGGCCGCTGGCTGTCGGGCAAGACCACGCACCGGCAGATGTGGCGCAAGTTCGTGCCGGTCGGGCGCAAGATGGGGCGGCAGTTGTTCAAGGACTACGTGCTGTTCCCGTTGCTGGCCGGGCCGTTCTTCCTGCCGGTGCTGCTGGGCAACCTGGTCGCCAACCTGATCCGCAACGTGTGGACCTACGTGGTGATCTTCTGCGGCCATTTCACCACCGATGCCGAGGTGTTCCCCAAGGAATCGGTGCGCAACGAATCGCGCGGGCATTGGTATCTGCGCCAGTTGCGCGGCTCGGCCAATATCGGCGGCGGCAGGTGGATGGATCTGATGACCGGCAATCTCAGCCACCAGATCGAGCACCATTTCTATCCCGACATCCCGGCCTGGCGTTATGCGGCGATGGCGGTGGAAGTGCGCGAGATCTGCGCGCGCTACGGCCAGCACTACGACACCGGCTCGCTGCCGCGGCAGTTCGGCCAGGTGAGCTGGCGGATCCTGCGTCACGCCTTCCCCAGCCGGCCGGGCAAGCGCCGGCCGCTGGTGGCCGCCGCGCCGGCGGCGCAAGCGGCCGAAGTGCAGGCCTGAGGCCGGCCCGCCGGAGCGGTCGCCGGAGCGGCTGTAGGAGCGGCGCAAGCCGCGATCCTGCAACCCCACTCCCGACGCCTTGCAAGAAACCGCATTGTCAGCCCCGACCGCGCCCGCCGTTCCGCGGCGCGCGCGGCGCCCTGCGCGGGGCTATCGCGGCTTTCGCCGCTCCTACACGTTCTGTTCGGTCCAGGCCACTTCTCCGAGGAAGCCGCCGGCGCTGCGCGCCGGCTCCTGGCGCTCGATCGCGTGGGCGAAGATCACCGCCGGGTCGGCTTCGAGCTTGGCGTACAGGCGCTGCAGGTTGGGGTAGTCGGCGCGGTCGATCACCGCGTGGTACTGGGTCCAGCGGGCGATGCCGATGAAGTAGGCGTCGGCCAGGGTGCGGTGTTCGCCCAGCAGCCAGGGTTGGTCGCCGAGCATGCGCTCGAGTTCGGCATGGGCGCGGATCACCTTGTCGCGGCCGTAGGCGACCAGGGCGGCGCGGGCGGCCTCGTCGGTGTCGTGCTCGTAGACATGCCACAGCGGGGCGAAGGCGCTGAAGAAGGTGGTGTTGAGGAAGGCCAGCATCCGGTTGAGCGCGTCGAAGCCGGGACTGCCCTGGGCGAAGGCGATGCCGCGGTCCAGGGCCTGTGCGCCGATGTGGTTGAGGATGGCCAGGCTCTCGCTCAGCGGCTGGCCCTGTGCGGTCATCAGGGCCGGGGTCTCGCCGACCGGATTGAGGGCGCGGAAGGCCGGGAGCTGGGCCTGGGCGGGCATGTCCACCCGCGCCAGGCGGTAGGGCAGGCCCGACCACTCCAGGGCGACGATGGAACCGAACGAGCAGCCCGAGGGGATGCCGTAGTAGAGGACGGGCACGTCGGCCGCGGCGGTGATGGGATGGGCGGTGGCGAGAGCGGACATGGGATTCTCCGGAGGTGTGGATGGGCCGCGCCGGGGGCGGAAGGCCGGCGCCGCCGCGGTGAAGAAACCTTAGGTCCGTGGACGATGGGCGAGTAGACGGCAAAACATGGACCCAAAGTCCACATATGTGTACGTTGGGTCCATGCTCAATCTCAACGACCTCACCTTGTTCGCCATCGCCGTGGAGCACGGCGGTTTCGCTGCGGCCGGGCGCCGCCTGGGCATCCCCAAGTCCACCGTGAGCAAGCGCGTGGCCGCGCTGGAGCAGGATCTAGGCGTGCGCCTGATCCACCGCACCTCGCGCAGCTTCGTGCTGACCGAGGCCGGGCGAGATTTCCACGAGCATGCGCGCGCGGCCCTGATCGAAGCCGAAGCCGCCGAAGCCTCGGTGCGGCAGCGGCTGGCCGAGCCCAGCGGGCGGGTGCGGATCAGTTGCAACGTACCGGTGGCGCAGGATGCGCTGGCGCCGCATCTGCCGGCGCTGGCGCGGCGCTATCCGCGCCTGTACCTGGACCTGGAGGTCAGCGATCGCCGCGTCGACCTGGTGCAGGACGGCTACGACATCGCCGTGCGCAGCCATTTCGCGCCGTTGCCGGACTCGGGCCTGGTGCAGCGCACGGTGTCGGTGGAGGAGATCGTGCTGGTGGCCGCGCCCGCGTATCTGCGCGAGCGCGGCGAACCGGCGCAGCCGCAGGCGCTGGCCGCGCACGATGGCCTGATGACCGGCCGCGCCGAGGAGCAAGCGTGGACGCTGCAGCATCGCGATGGCCGGCAACGCGCGCAGGTCGCGCCGCGTCCGCGCATGAGCCTCAACGAAGGCCGGTTGCTGATCGCCGCGGCGGCGGCCGGGCTGGGCGTGGCCTGCCTGCCGGCGCGCATCTGTCGCCAGGCCGTGGCCGCGGGCGCGCTGCGCAGGGTGCTGCCGGACTGGAACGCCGGCCGGGTCAGCACCACGCTGGTGATGCCGCACCGCCGCGGCCAGTTGCCGGCGGTGCGGGCGACGGTGGAATTCCTGGCGCAGTGCCTGGCGGATCCGGTCGATTGAAGCGGGTCGATTGAAGCGGGCCGATTGGCGAATCGGTTCAAGCAGGCCCGTGGAAGCGGACTTTTCGAGGCAGCAGGTCGAAGCGGGCCTGTCGAAGCAGGCCAGCCCAAGCAAACCGATCGAAGCCGCTGGGCCGAAACGGCGGGACTGAAGCGGCGGGACTGAAGCGGCGGCACTGAAGCAGTCCTGGTCGAAGCAGCCCAGTTTGAATAGCCCGATTGAACAGTCCGATTCGAATAGTCCGATTTCAATAGCCCGGTTCCAATAGCTCCATCGAAACCGCCTGACCGGAACCGCCCGCCGAAGCCCCATCCCAGCGACCGCTTCACGACCCGCCCGCCGCTGCGTTTTCCTGTTTGCACAACGCCGCCGGCGCGGCGGACCGGGAGAGACGGATGAAGCAAGTGTTCGGCGGCCTGATTTCGCTGATCCTGCTGGGCATCTACGTGCACCTGACCGGCATCGCCGTCGGCGTGGCCGGTTGCGTGGCCACGCCCGGCTGCCGCGATTACCCGCCGGACTATTTCAACGACGGCATGGCCCAGGCGATGTCGGTGATCGGCGGCTTGGTCTCGGCGCTGGTCATCGCCGACCTGGCGATGACCCCGCCCGGACAGGCGCCGGGCGCGCGCGCCTTCGAGGGGCCGGTGCGCGGCGCGGCGGCGCATGCGGTCGCGGCGGTGTCGGTGCTGTTCGTGCTGGCCTGGATCGGCACCGGCCTGACCGCGTTCCTGGTCGGCATGTACTACCCCGAAGCCTTGCCGGTGCTGACCACGCACGGCCATGCCTGGCTGGGGCTGGCGGTGTCGGCGGCCTATGCCTATTTCGGCCTCTCGCCGGTGGGCGGGGCGGCCCTTGGCCCAGGCGAGGGCGCGGATGAGGGCGCGCATGAGGGCAAGGCGGCGGACGCGGCGCCGCCGGCGGCCATGCCGTCGGGCCAATCCCGCGCCGATCCGCGCGGAACTGCGCCACTGGACGAACGGATCTAGTCGGCGGCCGAGCCCGGCGCCGCGCCGCCCACGGTGGAAGCGGATGCGTCGCGATGTCCCAGCGCGCGCTCCGGCGGACCGAACAATTGCCCCCACACCCCGCGCAGGCCGCGCGCGCGGCGCGCGTCGGCGAACATCGCGACCCACTCGTGGAAGGTCAGCCGGATCGGGTTGTGGCTGTGGATCGGCCCGACGATGCCGTACTCGCACGGCAACTGCGGATCTTCCTCGACATAGGTGCCGAACAGCTTGTCCCAGACGATCAGCACGCCAGCGTAGTTGCGATCGATGTACTTGGGATTGCGCGCATGGTGCACGCGATGGTGCGAGGGCGTGTTGAACACCCGCTCCAGCCAGCCCAGCTTGCCCACCGCCTCGGTGTGGACGAAGAACTGGAAGGCCAGGTTGATCGCCACCACGGTCACGATGTGGCGCGGATCGAAACCGATCCAGGCCAGCGGCAGCCAGAACAGCCACATGCCCGAGATCGGGTAGGTCAGGCTCTGGCGGAACGCGGTGGACAGGTTCAGCCGCTCGGAGGAATGGTGAGTGACGTGCGAAGCCCACAGCCAGCGGATGCGGTGGCTGGCGCGGTGGAAGCCGTAGTAGAACAAGTCCTGGGCCAGGAACAGCGCGGCGATAGTCCAGCCCGAGGCCGGCGGCAGATCGAACAGGCGGTGCGCGTGCACGGCGTAGTACAGCCCGATCACCAGCAGCCAGGCGACAGCGTCGCTGGCCTGGTGCATCAGCGCCAGGGCCGCGTTGCTGAGGGTGTCGCGCAGGCTGTACTGGCCGGGCCGGCGCTTGCGCCAGTACCAAGCCTCCAGCCCGATCAGCGCCAGAAACAGCGGCGCCAGCGCCAGCAACAGCCATTCGCCCATCAGCGCCGCTCCGCGCGCCAGGCGCCTTCCAAGGTCTGCGCCATGCGCTCCAGGCAGCGCTGCATGGCCTGGCGCAGGCAGCCGCGCAGCAAGGGCGCGGCCAGCGGCCAGGCCAGCGCGCTGGTCAGCTCGAACTCGTACCGCCAGCGCACCCGGGTCGCGGCCAGGCCGGCGTCGCCGGCGTCCTCGAAGCGCCACTCGGCCCGGCCCTGGCGCGCCAGCCACGACAGCGGCGGGCGCAGGCCATCGAGCACATAGGCATGGCGGTGCGGCGGTTCCAGCGCGGTGATGCGCTCCATCATCCGCGAGCCGTCGCGGCTCTCCAGCGCGCGCAGGCTGCCCACGGCGGGCGGCGCCAGCGGCGTGATGCGCTTGAGGCCGGGGATGGGGCCGTAACCCTCGAACAGGGCAGGGAAGCGCTCGCTGTCCAAGGCCAGCGCGAACACCGACTGCGGCGGCGCATCGATGCTGCGTTCGGCGGTCAGGGACAGGCGCATGCCGGCAGTCTAGGAGCGGCCCGCGGCGGCTGTCCACGCGCGGATGTCGCTTGTGCGAAACAAAGCCGCAACCGCTGCGCGTTCGCTGCTCGGGGTGCGGGTGCGGGTGCGGGGTGCGGCGCGCGGCCTCAGACCGGACCGGGCGACCACGGCGCGGCCTGCCCAGGAGGCAACTCCCGCAGGCAACGCTCGCCAGCGGGCCGGAACACGCGGTCCGAGTGCAGATCGCGGATCGGCCAGCGCGGGTCCAGCGGCACCAGGAAATCGCAGGACGCCCAACGCACCGCGCGCAATCGCCGTTCGGTCTTCCACCGGCCCGCCGGTTCGAGCACGATGACATCGCCTTCGCGGCGCCAGCGGCCGCGGACGCCGCGCGAGGGCGGGCAGACATCGCACCACGACCGGGCGTGGTAGCGGCCGGATTCGAGCAGGCGCAGGTCCTGGCCAGCCAGCAGGCCGTGGGTCCAGGTACGGCCGGGGCTCAACTCCGGGCTGCTGCCCCAGGACAGCCCCAGCACCACCGCCAGGCACAGGCCGAGCGTGGTGGCCAAGGCGGAGAAGGCGAAGGCTCGGGTGGCGGGCATGCCGAGGGCCGCGGACGGGTTGCGCCCATGCTGTCAGCGGCCCGTGCGCGGGTCAACGCTCCAGCCACTCCTCCACCAGCGGCGGCACCATCGCCACCGCCGTGCCTTGCAGGAAACGGTAGAAGCGCGGCACCTCCTGCGGCTCGGGGGCGACGAACACGCGCTCGGCCGTCGGCGGAGCGTAATCGACCAACCCGGCGGCCGGGTAGACGGTCAGCGAGGTGCCGATGGCCAGCACCTTGTCGGCTTGCGCGAACGATTGCGCGGCCTCGTCCAGGTGGCGCACCGACTCGCCGAACCAGACCACGTCCGGGCGCAACTGGCTGCCCAGTTCGCAGCGGTCGCCCAGCGCGATCACCGCCTTGCGCAGGGGATAGATGAGCGACTCGTCGGCGGTGCTGCGCGCCTTGAGGATTTCGCCGTGCACGTGCAGCACCCGGGTGGAGCCGGCGCGCTCGTGCAGGTCGTCGATGTTCTGGGTGATCACCGCGACCTCGAACTTGTCCTCCAGCCGGGCGATGGCCTCGTGCGCGCGGTTGGGGCGGGCGGCCAGCACCGCCTTGCGGCGCTCATCGTAGAAGCGCAGCACCAGCGCCGGATCGCGCTGCCAGCCCTGCGGCGAGGCCACGTCCTGCAGGCGGTGCTCGCGCCACAGCCCGCCCATGTCGCGGAAGGTTTTCAGGCCGCTCTCGGCGCTGACGCCGGCGCCGGTGAAGACCACGATCTTTTGTTTCATGCTGGGCCGGTCCTGGATGGCAGGCAGCGCCGGAGCGCGTTTCAACCATAGCGCGGCGCGCCGCATCTGGGTATGCCACGGGCGGCCGCCGGCGGTGCCCGTGACGGCGGCTGCGGCGCAGGCGCACGCCGCTGCGCCTATGATGCCGGTGCCGAGCAGGAGACGCGCATGAGCTTTCGTTATCGCACCATCGCCCGCGTCCTGGCCGCGGCCCTGGGGCTGGCCTTCACCGGCGCGGTCGCCGCGCCGCCGGCCGAGCCATTGCCCGCACCCGCCACCCCATCGGCCGGCCGCTACTTGGTGCGCGATGTCACCGTGATCCCGGTCGACAACGACGAGGTGCTGGCGCACCGCGACGTGCTGATCGACGCCGGCCGCATCCGCTCGATCCTCCCGGCCGCTGCCCGGGCGCCGGCCCAGGCCGCGACCGTGATCGACGGCCGCGGCAAGTTCCTGGTGCCCGGCTTCGTCGATGCACATGTTCACATCGCCACCGAAGGCGCCATCGCCGACAGCAAGGACCCCGCGCTGCGCGGCCTGGACCTGGGCGCGGACCACCGCTACGACCGTCACGTGCTGCTGGGCTTGCTCAAGGCCGGCGTGACCGGCGCGGCCAACCTCGGCGGCAGCCCCGCCAGCGATGCGGACCTGCTGTGGCTGCGCGGAGAGATCGCCGCCGGCCGCATCGATGGCCCGCGCCTGTACGTGGGCAAGCGCATCAACGGCCCGCGCGCAGCGGTCGCGGCCCAGCCCGGCGCTGCGCCGGTGCCGGCCTCGCGCCCGGACGCGCCGACCACCGCCGCCGACGGCATCGCCGCAGTACGGGCCGCCCGCCAGCGCGGCTACGACTTCATCAAGCCCTACCAGTTCCTCAACCGCGACACCTACCGCGCGGTGGTCGAGGAAAGCCGCCGCCAGGGCCTGGCCACCACCGGCCACTTGCCCGAACTGGGCTGCGCGAGCTGCGCCGACCGCGCCTTCGCCTTCGCCCACCCCATGCGCAATATCGCCCACAGCGAGGAGCTGGCGCGCTATGCCCGCATCGGCAGCGGCCTGGCGCCGGCCGACATCGAGGTCCTGGCGCAGGCGGTGGCCGACAGCGGCGCTTCGGTCACCCCGACCCTGGTCACGCTCAAGACCATCGTCGGCATGTACGTGCAGCGGCAGGTGCCGGCGGTGCCGGAGGGCTGGCTGGACACGGTCGATCCGGTCACGCGCCGCGACTGGACGCCGCCGGCCAATCGCTATCTGAGCCCGGCCTTCCGCGCGCAGGACGGCGCCGACACCTATTCGGCCGGCTACGATTTCGCCCGCGTGCTCACCCGTGCCTTGCACCGGCGCGGCGTCGCGCTCACCGTCGGCACCGATGCGGCCCTGCCCGGCCTGGCCTTCGGGGTGTCGGTGCAGCAAGAGATGATCGAGCTGCGCGAAATCGGCCTGAGCCCGCTGGAGGTGTTGCGCGCGGCTTCGGTCAATGCCCATCGATTGTTCGACCCCGACGGCGGCAGCGGCGCGGTGCGGGAAGGCGAACGCGCCGATCTGGTGCTGCTGGACGCCGACCCGCTGGCCGATGTGCAACACATCGGCCGCATCGCCGGCGTGTTCGCCGGCGGGCGCTGGTGGCCGATGGCCGAGATCGACCGCCGCCTGGCCGAGGACGCGCCGTTCCTGCGTGAGCTGGAACAGCGCCTGCGGACCCAGCCGCAGGCGCACTGAACGCGCGGGCGGCAAGCCCGCAGCGGGTGCGCAGACCGAGCCCTGCGTCCGCAGGCGGGCCACCATCGCCACACCGGCCCGAAGCTGCGCTAACATGGGCGCGCGGCCGCAGCGCCCCGCCTCTCGCGGACGGCCCGCCGCAGCTTCCCACCCTTTCCCGATTCGTTGCCGTGCCGCTTCAACGGCGCGGCGGCGACGCGTGGGCGCGGGCCGGAAGCCATCCACAAGGAGAGTCCGATGCACGAATCCGCCCTGTTGCTGCGCGCCGCCGCTTTCGCCGCCGAGCGCCACCGCCGCCAACGCCGCCGCGATGCCGAGGCCACGCCCTACATCAATCACCCGCTGGCCCTGGCCGATGTCCTGGCCAACGAGGGCGCAGTGACCGACCCGGTCGTGCTGTGCGCGGCGCTGCTGCACGACACGGTCGAGGACACCGAGACCACGCTGGAGGAATTGCGCGAGCGTTTCGGCGCGGCCGTCGCGGCGGTGGTGGCCGAGGTCAGCGACGACCGCAGCCTGCCCAAGGCCGAGCGCAAGCGCTTGCAGATCGAGCATGTCCGCCATGCTTCGCGCGAGGCGCGGCTGGTCAAGCTCGCCGACAAGATCTGCAACCTGCGCGATCTGCTGGCCGCGCCGCCGGCGGACTGGCCGGCGCAGCGCAAGCGCGAGTATTTCGATTGGTCGGCGCAGGTGGTCGAGGGGCTGCGCGGCGTGCATCCCGGCCTGGAGGCGGTGTTCGACGCGACCTTTCGCCGCGCCGCCGAGCTGGGCGACAGCGGAGTGTGAGTGCGCGACCGGGGGCTTTGCGGGAGCGCGGTCGCGGCTTGCGCCGCTTCTACAAGGCAGGCAACGTCGAGGCAGTTCCTTCGTGCCATCGACGGGTGAACGCAGCAGCGGTGCGCGCCGCGATCGACGACCGCGCCGCCTGCGGCCACAGCCCGCATCGGGCCGCCGCCCGGCGCCGACGCGCGCAGCGCGCGCCTGCGCGCCCCGGCCGCCCGGGCGCCGCTCAACCCTGCTGCAATTCCGGGAAATCCTTCGCCACCGCCTGCACATCGGCAGGGAAGTCCTCCAGTTCCAGCACCTGGCGCACTTCGATGGTCTCATTGTCCGAGGCCGGGCAGCGGCGGGCCCAGGCGATGGCTTCCTCGCGCGAGCGCACCTGGATCAGCCAGTAGCCGCCCAACACTTCCTTGGCCTCCGGGAACGGCCCGTCGGTGACGCTGGCCCGGCCGCCGGAAAAGCGCACCCGCGCGCCGCTGGCCGGCGGATGCAGGCCTTCCAGCGCAAGCAAGACACCGGCTTCGGCCAGCGCGCGGTTGTAGACCATCATCGCCTCGACCCGGTCGGCGTCGGGCCGCTCCTCGGCCGCGGCCGATTCGTAGCCCTGGGGGATCATCAGCATCATGAAACGCATGGTCGGCTCCTTGGATGAAGTGCGGTGCGGCGGTCGGCGCGGACCGGCCGGTCGCGCGCATTCGTCATGACGACGAACCAGGACGGCGCGGATCGACACGCGCGGGCTGCGGCCGTCCCAGCGGCGCGGGCAACTGAATCGTCTCTGTCCCGGTCGTGGCGGCGGTGGTCATGCTGCAATGCGGGCCTGCGTACCATCGCACCTTCACCGCTCCAAGCCGAGGGCCCGATGCGCGTTGCGAATGCGAAGTCCATCCGGCCCCGGCCGGGTTTGGCGTTGGCGAGGGTGGCGGTGCTCGCCGCGCTGACCGCCGGAGGGGCGGCGGCCCTCGCCGCGCCGCCGTCTGCGACGCCGGCCGCGCCGGCATCCACGCCGCCGGCCGCGCCCACTGCCGATCTGGACGCCTACCTCGCGCCAGCCGAGCGCATCGACATCGGCGACGGCCGTCACCTCAACCTGCGCTGCAGCGGCCAGGGCGCGCCGACGGTGCTGCTGGAAGCCGGCTTCGCCGCCGACTCGCTGGCCTGGGCCAAGGCGCAGCGGCCCATCGCCGAGCGCAACCGGGTCTGCGCCTACGACCGCGCCGGCCACGGTTTCAGCGATCCCGGCCCGCTGCCGCGCGATCTGGACGCCGATGTCGCCGACCTGCATGCGCTGATCCGCGCCGCCGACCTGGACACGCCGCTGATCCTGGTCGGGCACTCCTACGGCAGCCAGGTCGTGCGCCGCTACGACCTGCGACACCCGCGCCGGGTGGCGGCGCTGGTGCTGGTCGATCCGCCCGAACAGAACCTGGCCGCGTTCTCGCCGTCCTACGCCAAGACCGAGGCCGAGCTGGCGCCGAAGATGCTGGCGATGTACCGCGCCTGCGCCCAGGGTGCGCGCGAGGGCCGGCTGCCGGCCACCGACGGCGCGCTCAAGTCCTGCCTGCGCGGCCCCGACCCGGGCTATAGCGAGGCGCTCAACGCCGCGGTGCGGCGCTGGCGTTCGCAGCCGGCGTTCTGGGACAGCATCGTCTCCGCCTCCGAACACCGCGCCGCGCTCTATGCCGGGCCGGTGCCGGCCAGCGAGCGCCACGACGGCAAGCCGGTGATCGTGCTCAGCGCCGGCCGTGCCGGCGCAGCCGCGACCGAAGCGGACCGCAAGGCGCTGGCCGCGGCGCGCGAGCAGACCCACCAAGCGCTGATGGCCAGCTCGCGGCAGGGGCGGCGGGTGAGCCTGGACGACAGCGGCCACGACATTCCCAACGACCAGCCCGAGGCCATCGCCATCGCCGTGTTCGAGGCGATGCAGATGCGCGCCCGGCCGGACCGGCCCTGAGCCGCCGCGCGCGCCGGGACGCAGCGTTGCGCCGGCGCGCCGCCGCCGCGCGTTGAACCGGCGAGTACGCTCACACATCTTTACCGCAGCGGCGGCCATCATCGGCCGCCTCGATGCGGCAGCGCCAGCGCCGCACCCCGGCCGGCCCCGGCGACCGCACCGCCACTCCAGGCCGGCGGCCGGACAAGACATTCCAACAAGACAGTCGAACGAAGGAGACGCTATGGATCTGGGCATGGTCGGCCTCGGCCGGATGGGCGCCAACATGGCCGAGCGGCTGGTCCGCGGCGGACATCGCGTGGTCGGTTTCGACCCCGGCGCGGCTGCGCGCGAGCACGCTGCGGCGCGCGGCATCGAAGCGGCCGCCTCGCTGGCCGAACTGGTGGCCGCGCTGCCGGCGCCGCGCGCGCTGTGGCTGATGGTCCCGGCCGGCGCCGTGGTCGATGCCACCCTGGCCGAACTGCGGCCGCTGCTGGCCCCCGGCGACACGGTGATCGACGGCGGCAATTCCAACTACAAGGACAGCGTGCGCCGCGCCGCCGAACTGGCCGCGCACGGCCTGCACTATGTCGACTCGGGCACCAGCGGCGGCATTTGGGGCCTGCAGGAAGGCTATAGCCTGATGATCGGCGGCGAGGAGGCCGCGGTCGAACGGCTGCGGCCGCTGCTGGAGACCCTGGCGCCCGCGCCCGACCGCGGCTGGGGCCGGGTCGGCCCCAGCGGCGCGGGCCATTTCACCAAGATGATCCACAACGGCATCGAATACGGCCTGATGCAGGCCTACGCCGAAGGCTTCGCCATCCTCGGGCGCAAGCAGGAGTTCGGCCTGGACCTGCACCAGATCGCGCAGATCTGGCGCCATGGCAGCGTGGTCCGCTCCTGGCTGCTGGACCTCAGTGCCGATGCGTTGGCCAAGAACCCCGCACTGGAGGGCATCGCACCGCACGTGGACGATTCCGGCGAGGGCCGCTGGACCGTGGCCGAAGCCATCGACCTGGACGTCTCCGCTCCGGTCATCACCGCCTCCTTGCTCGAACGCCTGCGCTCGCGCGAGAAAGACTCCTTCGCCGACAAGCTGCTGGCGGCGATGCGCAACGAGTTCGGGGGGCATGCGATCAAGCAGCAAGGGTGAGCAGGACGGGGTAAGCGCGACGGTTTTCGGGTTTCTATGCCGAAAGTCTATGGAACCCTGCCTTGGTCTCGATTAGGATCGGATGGTCCGCACGTTCTGTGTGGGCGACCACCATCCATGGAACGGCAGGGACGGCCCCTGGTCCCGTGCGCCGCGCGGCATCGCGCCGCGAAACGACGAGGCAAGGAAGACATGCGCAAGTTCACCCTGACGTTGGTCCTGGCCCTGGCTTGCGGCGGCGCGTTCGCCGCCGAACTGGGGGATGCGCCGTTCGACGCGGCCCAGGTGCTGGAACAGCAACGCAAGATCCGCACCGATGCCGACGCCGGCGTCGGGCCTTATGGCCAGCTCAACGACACCACCCGGCGCGAACTGCACGAGCGCCAGGACCGCCTGGCCAAGCTGCTGGAAAACCGCCGCTATGAAGATCTCAGCCCGGAAGACCGGCAGAAGGCGCGGGTGGACCTGGCCTGGATCGAGTACGCCGGCAAGAACGACGACGATCGCCTGGTCTGCGAGCGAGTGCGCCGCACCGGCAGCAACCGGGTCGAGCGAGTGTGCAAGACCGTGGGCCAGCGCCGCCAGGAGCGCGAGGAAAGCAAGCGCGACGCCGACCGGGCGATGCAGCAGCGCGCTCTGGAAGTCAGCGGGCCCAACGGCTGAGCGCACGATCCGCGCCCGCCGCGCGCGGGCGCGGATTTGCCGCGGCCTCGCGCAGGGGCCATGATCGGAGCCCCACTGCAACCGCGCGCGACTGTGTGACCCGGACCGTTTCGGCTTTCGTTTCCGTCGTCCCCTGGACGCGCCTGCTGGCGCTGGCCGCGGCGTTGGCCGCGGCCGGCTGCGCCAGCGTGCCGCCGCACAATCCGCTGGCGCAGTGGCGCGGCTCGCCCAACCACAACGAGCGGCGGGCGCAGTTGATCGTGCTGCACCACACCCAGATGGACAGTGCCGCCGAGGCGCTGAAGACCTTGCAGACGCGCAATTCGCAGGGGCAGGTCAGCGCCCATTACTTGATCGGCGAGGACGGCGCGATCTACCAGCTCGTCGCCGAGAACCGCCGCGCCTGGCATGCCGGTGCCGGCCGCTGGGGCGAGGTGTGGGATCTGAATTCGGCCTCGATCGGGATCGAACTGGACAACGACGGCAGCGAACCCTTCGCCGAGGCGCAGATCGCCAGCCTGCTGCGGCTGTTGCAGGATCTCACCGGGCGCCTGGGCATTCCGCGCCACATGGTGATCGGCCACGCCGACATCGCGCCCACGCGCAAGCAGGACCCGAGTCTGCACTTCCCCTGGCAGCGCTTGGCCCGGGCGGGCTATGGGCTGTGGCCGCGCGCGCCCCTGGCGCCGCCGCCGGCCGGCTTCGACGCCTGGGCGGCGATGCGCGCGATCGGCTACGACCTGGCCGATCCGGGCGCGGCCCTGGCCGCCTTCCATCGCCATTTCCGCGGCAATGAATCGCGCCAATGGCAGGACGGCGACGCCGCCGTGCTGCACGATCTGCAACAGCAGTTGCTGCGCTTGCCCAAGGACGCATCCACGCCGCCGTGAGGGCGCGAGTGCGGCGACGGCGACGGCGCCGCGATGGCGGAAGGCGCGCGGCGACGTGGCCCGCGCGGCGCCTGGCTGCGCAGCGCCTGCCGCAGCGCCGCCCTCCCGCTGCATACCCCGGCCGGCGCTCTGGGACCGTGCCGTGCAGGGCGGAGCGGTCGGCCGCAGCGTGCCGGCGCGGTTCAGGCCGCTGCGTCCACCGCCGTGTGGTACGGCACCGCCGCGCGCGCGGCGCGCAGCGCCCGCGCCCACCACGCCAGGCGCGCCAGCAGCGTGTCCATGGCCTGGTGCGTGGCCTGCGGCTCGCGCAGCTCGCCGTCGGGGCCGAACTGGCGCCAGGCGTGGGCGAGGGCGATGTTGTCGCGCAGCGTGGCCGCGTGCAGTTCGCCGAAGACCTGGCGCAGTTGCTCGACCGCGCGCAGGCCGCCGGAGCTGGCGCCATAGCTGACGAAGCTCACCGGCTTGGCCTGCCAGGGTTCGTAGCAGGCATCGATCAAGGCCTTCAGCGCCGCCGGATAACCGTGGTTGTATTCGGGGGTGACGATCAGGAAGGCATCGCAGGCGTGCAGGCGCCGGCGCAGCTCCTGCAGGCGCGCTTCGTCCTGGCGGCCGGCCGGGGCGAGGACCGGCCAGTGCGCCGGGTCGATGGCCTGGATCTGGAAACCGCCGCGGTCGAGGATGCGCCGCTGCGCCCACTCGGCCACCACGTCGCAGAAGCGGCCCTCGCGCGCGCTGCCGTAGACCAGCGCGAGACGGATATCGGAAGGCATGGGGTCGTGTCCTGGGGAGGCGTGCGCAGGCTACGACCTCAAGCTTGCTTCAGGTCAATGCCCGGCGCGCCTTCGCCCGAGGCGCGCCGGGCGTTCGCCGCTGCGCGGCCAGCGCTGCGCCCGCTCAACCGGCCCCGGGTTTGCGCCGCAGCAGATAGATCACCGCGCCCACCGCCAGCGCCACGGCCGCGGCGACCAGGTTGGCCACGCTGGCGCTGGCCAGCAGGCCCAGCGACAGCGCGATCGCCGCCAGCGGGATCAGTGGCCCGCCCGGCAGGTGCAGCGCGCCCTCGCGCCCACGGTGGCGGCGCTGCAGCACCAGCACCGAGACCGCCGTGCCGATGTAAGTGCACAGCCGCGCCACCACCGACAACAGCGCCAATTGCTTGAACGAACCGGTCAAGGCCAGCACCAGCGCCACTACGCCGAGCAACAGCACCGCCCGCGCGGGCGTGCGGAAACGCGGGTGGATCGCGCCAAGCGCGCGTGGGCCGTAGCCGTCCTGCGACAGGGCCAGCAGATAGCGCGGCCCCATCATCACGGTGTTGCTGTTGGTGCCCAGGATCGAGATCGCCGCGCCCACGGTCAGCAGCAAGGCCAAGCCGGTGCCGCTGAAATGCGCGGCCGCTTCGGCCAGCGGGCTCTTGGACTCGGCGATGCCGGGCAGGGTGCCCAGGGCCACCAGTTGCACGCTGAAGTAGACGATCGTGACCAGCACGATCATGGTCAGCAGGGCGAAGGGCACGTCGCGGCGGGGATTGCGGTACTCGCCCGCGGCCGCGGGCAGGTTCTCGAAGCCGGCATAGGCGAACAGCAGCAACAGCGCCGCCTCGCCGAGGTGGTCCATCGGCAGCGGCGCGTCGGTGCGCAGCAGCGAGGGGTCGAAGTGCGCTGCGCCGATGGCCACGAACAACAGCAGCGGCAGCAGCTTGCCGATCGCCAGCGCCACCCCGGCGCGGGCGGCGGTGCGCACGCCCAGCACGTTGACCAGCACCAGCAGGCCCAGCGATCCGGCGACGATGAAGGTGCGCGCCGCGCCGCCCTGCGCAGCCGGCCAGAACAGCGCCACCGCCTCGGCCAGGCCGTTGCTGAGCGAGGCCGCAGTGGCCACGCGGGTGACCAGCAGCATCCAGCCGACCTCGAAACCGGCGAACGGGCCGAAGGCTTCGCGGGCGTAGAGATAACCGCCGCCGGGTTGGTCGAAGTAGCTGGCGGCCTGGGCGTAGCACAGCACCAGCAGGGCTACGGCGAAACCGGCCAGCAGCACCGCCCACAGGCTGGCCGGACCGAGCAGGGCCGCGGCGGTGGCCGGCAGCAGGTAGATGCCGCTGCCGATGACGTCGTTGATGGACAGCCCGACGATCTGCCAGCGGCTGACCGCACGCAGGGTGCCGGGGGTGTCGGGCGATGAGGTCGAGGGGTCGATGGATGCGGACGCGGTGGACGGCGGACTCGTCGGCTGGCTCAAACGCTGGTTCCCCTCGGTGGCGGCTCGTCCGGCCGCGGCGGGCCCGATGCGGACCGGCGCGGTGCGGCCGGCGCCTCGCGCGCGCCGGTGTCGGGGCACCTTAGAGCCTGCGGGCGTCGGGTTTCAATCCGCAGCGCGGCATGGCCCGCGCAGCCC
>CBIFVU010000012.1:0-36659 GCA_966185905.1 uncultured Lysobacter sp. | reverse complement strand
CGTGGACAAGCCGCGCAACCTGGCCAAGGCGGTGACGGTGGAGTAAGGCGGCCGGCGTTCGCCAGAGCGCCGCGCTGTCCCCGAGGGCGCGTGTTGCCGCGGATCGCAGGCCAGACAGGTCGCGCGCCTTCGTCGCCCCGTGCCCAGTCCCGGCGCTGACGCAGCGTCGGCGCAGTGCTTGCCTGCGCGAGGCGCAGGTTGCTTCGATCAGCCGAGCCTGGCCGCACTCCCCGTGGGGCCGCCAGGCGCCGCTGCGGAAAGTCTCAATGGATAAGGGCGGGCCGGCGTTCCAGGCCCGCCTGCGCTCGATTGCGCGCGCGTGCGGCAGGGTCGGCACGGCCCGGCCGCGATGCGGGCGTCGGTTCGAGGCCCGCTGCGCCATATCAAAGGGTGATACGCGAGGAGGCTAGGCTGGGCGTGCAGTCGGGTCCGTTGCTGTGCGACTGGCGCGGATTTATGTCGATCTGGGACGGGCGTTGTGAAAACGCTCCATTTCGGTCGGCGTTGGGCCTTGTCAAATGGAGTTGCAGATTCCGTAGCATTTTCCCAGGGCTGACACAGTGCCGAGGGAGAATGCCGGGCCGATCAGGGCCCGGCCGGCTGCAAAGGGAAACAGTCGCGCCGTGCGCAATCGGCGTGCCGCATTACGGAAAGCCACCATGGAAAGGGGCAAGGCCGTGACTTATCGGATGTGCAGTCGGGATGAGCGGACAGAAGCGCGGTCGGCGCCTGTGCTGCAGCCTGCGCGTGAGCCGGCAGTGCCGTTGGCCCGGAGGCGGCGCCCGAACGGGCGTGCCAGCAGCCCGCCCCACTGCCGCACAGGCATTTCTTGGTTGGAAAGGGGCCCGGCCCGGCCGGGCAGGAGAGCCTGGCGCGGGAGCGTGTCCGGTCCGAGTGAGCGTTTGCGTTTGGAATAAGGGGCCTGTTTTTCGACGGCTGCGCCAGGCGCGGTCCGGCAGGGCTATGCGTGCAGCAGGGCCGTTGCAAGTGCGGCCTTGCAGACAGGGAAATATCCACGGAGGGGCAGGGATGAACCACGGGTCGGGCGGATATCGCTTCAGCACATCACAGGCGGCGGCCGCTGCCTTGCGCACGAACGCTGCGTCCCCGCCTTGGCCGGCGGCGCCGGTCCACGCGCGCCTCGGAGCGGCCGGGCCTGCCGAACATCTACGCGGCCGAGCGCCTGTCCCGCCAGCGGGGCGCCGCGCCGCGGCCGGCCCGCCATTGGCAGCGGCGAAGCACTGATCCGCGCCGGCGGCGCTGCCGGTCGCAAGCGTTTCCACGGTTCTCAAAGCCTCGCAACGCCGGGGCATTCATCAACTACGGGTCAAGGGAAGAGGGCAGGCTCATGACGAGCAGTATGGACGGTCGTTCGGGCGCCAAGGATGCAGTGGCCATCGTTGGCATCGGATGCAGGTTCCCCGGAGGAAGCAACGATCCGGAGGCTTACTGGAATACCCTGGCTCAGGCGACCGACTGCGTCGGCGAGGTGCCGGAAACCCGCTGGCACCACGAGAATTTCTACCACCCGCGCAAGGGGGTGCGGGGCAAGTCGGCCACGCGCTGGGGCGGCTTCGTCGACGGCATCGACCAGTTCGACGCCGGCTTCTTCGGCATCTCGCCGCGCGAGGCGGCGACGATGGACCCGCAGCAGCGCCTGCTGTTGGAAGTGTGCTGGGAAGCGTTCGAGGACGCGTGCCTGGTGCCGGCCCGGCTCAAGGATCGCGCGGTCGGCGTCTATGTCGGCGCTTTCACCCTGGACTACATGCTGCAGCAGTTCGGGGATACGGATTACCGCGGAGTGGAAACCCACACCGCCACCGGCTCGATGATGACCTTGCTGGCGGCGCGACTGTCCTATGTCTACGGCCTGCGAGGGCCGAGCATGGCCATCGACACCGCCTGTTCTTCCTCGCTGGTGGCGCTGCACTTGGCCTGCCAGAGCCTGCTCGCCGGCGAGTCCGAGATCGCCCTGGCCGGCGGCGTGAACGCCATGCTGGGCCCGGCCTACACCATCGCCGAATCGCAGGCCGGCATGCTGTCGCCGACCGGCCGTTCGCGCGCGTTCGATTCGCGCGCCGATGGTTATACGCGCGGCGAAGGCGCCGGCATCGTCGTGCTCAAGCGGTTGGAGGATGCGCTCGCCGCCCGCGATCATGTCTATGCGGTGGTCCGCGCGACCGCAGTCAACCAGGACGGACGCAGCCCGGGGGTCACGGTGCCCAGCGGCGAGGCCCAGCAGGCGTTGATGCGGCGCGCCTGCGGCATCGCCGGCATCCAGGCCAAGGACATCGCCTACATCGAAGCGCACGGCACCGGCACGCCGGTGGGCGATCCGATCGAGGCCGGCGCCATCGGCGCCGTGCTCGGCGAAGGACGCCGCGCCGACGATCCCTGCCTGATCGGTTCGGTCAAGACCAACATCGGCCACACCGAGGCAGCCGCGGGCGTGGCGGCGCTGATCAAGGCGGCGATGGTGGTCGAGCGCGGGCAGGTGCCGCCGCACCTGCATTTCCAGCAAGCCAACCCCGGCATCGACTTCCAGGCGCTGAAGCTGCGCGTGCCCACCGCCGTGGCGCCGCTGCCGGTCCGCGATGGGCACGCGCTGGTGGCAGTGAACTCCTTCGGCTTCGGCGGCACCAACGCGCATGCGATCCTGCAGACTGCGCCGGCGCTGGCCGCGCGCACGCCGGCCGCTGCGGGCGATGGGCCCTACCTGCTGCCCCTGTCCGCGCGCCATCCCGAGTCGCTGCGCCAGCTCGCCGCTCGCTACGCCGATGCGCTGGAGCCGGACGGCGGAGCGCTCAAGCACGCCCCGCTTGCTTCGGTCTGCTGGACCGCCGCGGTCGGCCGCGAACACCATGCCTACCGCAGCTGCGCCACCGGCCCCGACCGCGCCACCCTGGTCGCCGCCTTGCGTGCGCTCGCCGCTGGCCAACCCGACGGCAACGGCCACACCCAGTCGGCCGGGCTCAAGGACGGCGCGCCGGCGCAGGTGTTCGTCTACTCCGGCTCGGGCCCGCAATGGTGGGGCATGGGCCAACAGCTCTACCGCGAGGAGCCGGTGTTCAAGGCCGCGGTGGACCGCTGTGCCGAGCTGTTCCAGCGCGTGTCTGGCTGGGACATCCTGCAACACATGCTCGCCGAGGCCGACACCCCGCGCGCGAACGACACCGACGTGGTCCAGTCGGCCGGATTCATGCTCCAGGTCGGCCTGACCGAGTTGCTGGCCCACTGGGGCATCGTGCCGGCGGCGATCGTCGGCCATAGCCTGGGCGAGATCGCGGCGGCCCACGCCGCCGGCTGCCTGAGCCTGGAAGACGCCGTGTGCGTGATCTATCACCGCAGCCGGCTGCTGCACCGCGTGGCCGGGCAGGGGGCGATGCTGGCGATCGGTCTGTCCAGCGAGGCCGCGCAGGCCGAACTGGATGCGCTGGGCGATCCGAGCGTGTCGATCGCAGCCATCAACGGCCCGGCCCAGGTCACCGTGGCCGGCGCCACCGAGGGCATCGAACGCTTGCAGGCTCTGCTCGCCGAACGCGGCGTATTCGTGCGCCGGTTGCGGGTGCAAGTGCCGTTCCACAGTTGCTTCATGGATTCGCTGCGCGAGGAAATGCTGGCCTCCACCGCCTCGGTGCGGCCGTGCGAGCCGCGCGTGCCCTTGTATTCCACGGTCACCGGTGCGGCGGTGCGCGGGGCCGCGCACGACCACGCCTACTGGTTCGCCAACATGCGCGAAACCGTGCGCTTCGCCCAGGCCATTGCGGGGCTGGTCGGCGAGGGCTACGCGGATTTCATGGAAATCTCGCCGCATCCGGTGCTGGCCTCGTCGATCGGCGAATGCGCGGCCGCGAACCAGGCGCCGGCCAAGGTGATCACGACCCTGCACCGCGAGCGCGACGAACGCCAGCAGATGGCCGCCGCCGTGGCCCAGGCGTACTGCGCCGGTGCGAGCCCGGCCTGGGAGCGGCGCCTGCCGGCCGCGGACTGGGTGCGGCTGCCGCGCTATCCCTGGCGCAAAGAGCGCTACTGGCAGGAAACGCCGGCCTCGCAGCGCAATCGCGTGTCCACCCTGGCGCATCCGCTGCTCAAGCGCCGCCTCGACACCGAGGTGCCGACCTGGGAAAGCGACCTGGACAGCCCACTGCTGGCATTCCTGCAGGATCACTGCATCGAGGGCACCGTGGTCTTCCCCGGCGCCGGCTACGTCGACATGGCGATCTCGGCCGCGCGCAGCCTGCTGGGAGAGAACGCGGCGCTGGCGCTGGCCGATGTCCGCTTCGAGCGCGCGTTGTACCTGTCCGGCGACGAGTTGCTGACCCTGCGCATCACCGTCGATCCGCAGGCCGGCACGGTGCGCATCGCCAGCCGCGTGCGCGACAGCGCCGATCCGGAGTGGCGCCTGCATTGCACCGGTACGATCCGCTTCGACTCGGGCGCCCGCGAGGCCCGCGCCGACCTGGCCGCGATCGCCGCGCGCTGCCCGGTCGCGATCGCGCCGGAGCGATGCTACGACTACTTCCGCGGCTTCGGCCTGCAATACGGCCCGCTGTTCCGCGGCATCGCCGGGTTGCAGCAGGGCCAGCGCGAAGCCTTGGCCGAGGTCGAGGTGCCAGCGGAGCTGCGCCCCGCGATGGAGCGCTTCGCCGCGCATCCGGCGGTGCTGGACCTGTGCTTCCAGACCCTGGCCGCAGCGCTGCCGTTCGAGACCGAAGGCTCGGTGGTGTACATGCCGACCGGCTTCTCGCTGGGACGCAGCCATGGCCCGCTGCCCGCCAGGCTGAGCATCCACGCGGTGCTGACCCAGCGCAGCGCCGAGGGCATCAGCGGCGATGTCCGGGTGTTCGATCCCTCCGGCGAACTGCTGCTGGAAATCGCCGGCTGCACGGCGCGCGTGCTGGGCGGCGGCGGTGGTTTCGTGGAGACGCCGCAGAAGTTCTATCGCCCAGCCTGGTGGGCCCAGGACGCCGCGGCGCCGGTCGAAGCGACCGCGCCGGGCTGCTGGCTGCTGCTTGGCGGCCAACGCGATGGCGTGGGCCACCGCATTGGTGAGCGCCTGCGCGCCCTCGGTCACCAGTGCGTGGACCTGGATGCGCGCGAGGGCTTCGATCCGCACAGCCTGCAGGCCTGGAGCCAGGCGCTCGGCGGCCCGGAGCAGGCGCTGCCGGTGCGCGGTGTCATCCAGCTCGCTTTCGGCGAAAGCCCGCGCATGGACGCCGATGCCGGCGCCGAACGCGTGCTGGACGCGGTGGGCCAGGGGTGCCTGGCCACGCTCAACGCCAGCAAGGCGCTGGCCGCACTGCCGGCGCTGGAGAAGCCTCGGCTGTGGATCGTGACCCGCGCTGCGCAGAAGGTGGCCGACAGCGACCGCCCCGATCCCTTCACCGGTGCGGTGTGGGGCCTGGGCCGGGTAATCGGCCATAACGAACACATCGAAGTATGGGGCGGCCTGATCGACTTGGAGGCCGCTGGCACCGAGGCTGCCGAGGTGGAGGCCGAGCGCGTCCTCGCCGATTGCCTGTCCGGCGAGCGCGAGGACCAGATCGCATGGCGCGGCGGCCAGCGCCGGATCATGCGCCTGGAGCAGCTCGACGACGTGCCCCAGCCGGCGCTGTTGCCGCGCCTGCGCAGCGACGCCAGCTATCTGGTCACCGGCGGCCTGGGCGCGCTGGGCATGGTGGTGGCCGAGTGGATGGTCGAGCGCGGCGCGCGCCACTTGGTGCTCACGGGCCGCAGCGCCCTGCCGCCGCGCGCGCTGTGGGGCGCGCTGGCGCCCGATCATCCCCAGCAGAAGCTGGTCGCGCAGTTGCTGGGCCTGGAGCGCGCGGGCGCCCAGGTGGCGGTGGAATGCTTCGATATCGCCGACGCCGCGGCCTTGCAGGCGGTGCTGGACCGGCGCGAGCAGGAAGGACGCCCGCCGGTGCGCGGGGTGATCCACTCCGCCGGCGTGGCCCGCCCGCAATTGGTCGCGCAGCTCGACAATGCCGAGTTCATGTCGGCGATGCCGCCCAAGGTGCTGGGCGCCTGGAACCTGCACCGCGCCTTCGACGGCCAGCCGCTGGACTTCTTCGTCCTGTTCTCCTCGGTCGCCGCGCTGGTGACTTCGGTGGGGCAGGGCAACTATGCCTCGGCCAACACCTTCCTGGATCTGCTCGCCGAACACCGCCGCGCCAGCGGCCAGGCGGCGACCAGCATCGGCTGGGGACCGTGGGGCGATGTCGGCATGGCGACCCAGCTGGATCTGCTGACCTACTTCCACAACCGCGGCATGTATCCGATGTCGGCCGCGCAAGGCTGCCAGGCGCTGGGGCGGTTGCTGCTCGGCCAGGGTCTGGCCCAGGCGCTGGTGCTCGGCGCGAAATGGACACGCGTGGCCGAAAGCAGCCCGCTGGGCATCCCCGCGCCGATGAACGAGCATGTCATCCAGGTCGAGCGCAGCGCGGACGACGCACTGGCCCAGCACGGCGCCGACCAAGCCGTCGGCATCCACGAACGGCTGGCGGCCTGCGAGGACGCGCAGTCGCTGGAGCAGGCGTTGGCCGAGCATGTGCGCGACCTGGCCTGCAGGATCCTGCGCGCCGACCCGGCCGACATGTCGCTGGAGGACAGCATCGCCAACCACGGCATGGACTCGATGATGGCCATCGAGCTCAAGAACCGGATCGAGCATTCGCTGAAGGCGAGCGTGTCGGTGGTGGACCTGCTCAAGGGCGGCAGCCCCCGCCAGATCGCCGGATTGCTGGCCGGGCAGATCCAGGCCGACCGCGACGCGCTGCACGATGCGGCCGTGGCCGAGGTGCTGGCGCAGATGAGCGAGTTGAGCGCGCAGCAAATCCAGTCGTTGCTGGCCGAGTCGGAGGAGAACGGCGCATGAGCGATCTGAAATCGCAGCTCCGTGCGCTGAATCCGGACCAGCGCGCGGCGCTGGAGCGTGCGCTGGCGCGGCAGCAGGCAACCGCGCCGGCGGCCGGGGACGATGGCGGTCCGGAGCTGGAAGGGCAGTGGTTCGGCCTGTCGGTGGAGCAGCGCAGCCGCTGGTTCCTGTATCGGTTAGATCCGTTGTCCCAGGGCACCTACAACAACGTGTTTTGCGCCGAGGTCCCGGGCGGGGTGGACGCAGAGCGCATGGCCGCCGCGCTGCGCACGCTGCTGCAACGCCATCCGATGTTGCGCGCTCAGTTCCGCGACCGCGACGGCCAGTTGGAGCAATGCGTCCAGGCCCATTGCGGGGACCCGCTGAAGGTGTTCGAGGTCGGCGATCTGGATGCAGAAGCGCTGCGCGAGCGGGTTCTGGCCGACGGCCTGCAGGCCTTCGATCTGGCGGCGCCGCCGCTGCTGCGCGTGCACCTGTATCGGCGCGGCGACGGCTCGACCATCCTGCTGCTCGCGTTCGACCACATCGCCGGCGATGGCTGGTCCTACTGGCAACTGCTCGGCGAGCTGGGGGAACTGCTGCGACAGCCGGGACCGGCCGCGCAGGCGCTCGCGCCGCGGCCGGGTTATTCGCGCTACGTCCAGGCGCAGCGCGAGTGGCTGGAAGGCAGCCAGGCGCAGGCCCAATGGCGCTACTGGAGCCGGCAACTGGGCGGCGAACTGCCGGTGCTGGCACTGCCCGCCGACCGGCCGCGTCCCGCCCGGCCCAGCGGCCGCCGCCATCTGGCGCGCAACCGACTGGACCCGCGCCTGGCAGCGCGCTTGCGCGAGCTGGCCAAGCGCCACGACACCACCTTGTTCTGCGTGTTGCTGGCCGGCTACAAGATCCTGCTGCACCGCTATACCGGCCAGGGTGAGTTGATCGTCGGCTCGCCGATGCCGGGACGCGGCGAACCGCGCTGGAACGGCGTATGCGGCGACTTCGTCAACATGGTCGCGTTCCGCACCGCAGTGGATGCTGATGCGAGCGTGTCGGCGCTGGTCGCGCGCCTGCGCGACACCGTGTTCGAGGGCATGGCCCAACAGCAATACCCGTTCGCGTCGCTGGTCGAGCGCCTCCAAGTGCGCCGCGAGGCCGACGAGAACCCGGTGTTCCAGACCATGTTCGCCTTCCAGAAGGCGCGCCACGGCGAGCAGCTGACCGCATTGTGGGACAGCCCGGAGCAGGCCGCGCCGGTTTCCTGGGGCGGAATGGACCTGCGCAGCTATCGACTGCCGCATGGCGGCGGCAACGGCACGATGGGCCTGGTCGCCGAGATCCTCGAGCTGGGCGACAGCCTGGGCTACGCGATGATCTGCGACGCCGACCGCTTCGAGGCCGCCACCGCGGAGCGCCTGGCGGCGAACTTCCAGGCGGTGCTCGAAGCCATGGTCGAGGACGCCGATGCGCCGGTCGGGCGGATCGCGGCGATGACCGCCGAGGAGCGCGAGCGGGTCGTGGAAGGCTTCAACCGGCAGCCCGGCGCGGCCGGCATCGCGGATATGGCCGGAGGCTGGTTGATCCACGATCGGGTCGAGGCCCAGGCGGCCGCGCGTCCGCACGCAGTGGCGATCGAACACGCCGGCCGGTCGTTGCCCTATGGCGAACTCAATCGCCGCGCCAACCGCCTGGCCCATCGCCTGATCGAACTTGGGGTGGGGCCGGACGCGCGCGTGGCGATCTGTGCCGAACGCAGTCCGGAGATGGTGATCGGCGTGCTGGCGATTCTCAAGGCCGGCGGCGGCTACGTGCCGCTGGACCCGGACTATCCGGCCGACCGGCTGGCCTACATGCTCCAGGACAGTGCCCCGGCGGTCTTGCTCGCGCAGGCCGGCGTGCTGTCGCGGCTGCCGGCGCTGGCGACCGCCGCGCCAGCGATGACCGTCCTCGACCTGGATGCCGAACTCGATGCCGGGCTGGCGGCCTATCCCGACCACGATCCACAAGTGCCGGGGCTGGCCCAGGAGCACCTGGCCTATCTCATCTATACCTCCGGCTCCACCGGCCGGCCCAAAGGCGTGTGCATGCCGCGCTCCGGGCTGGCCAACCTGCTGTGCTGGCAGAGCGGCGTGTTGGAAGGCCCTGCGCGCAGCCTGCAGTTCGCTGCGCTCGGTTTCGACGTCGCGTTCCAGGAAATCTTCTCGACCTTGGCCAGCGGCGGCACGCTGGTGCTGCCGGAGGAGCGGTTGCGGCGCGACCTGTCCGAGCTGGCGGCATGGATCCAGGAGCAGTCCATCGCGCGCCTGTTCCTTCCCTACATCGCCTTGAGCGGCTTGTGCGAGGTCTGGTCCAGCCGCGGTGCCGTGCTGCCGGAGCTGCGCGATGTGATCGTCGCCGGGGAACAACTGCGGATCACCCCGGCGATCCGTGCATTCTTCGCTGCGCATGGCCAGGCCCGGTTGCACAACCACTATGGCCCCACCGAAAGCCACGTGGTCACGGCTCACGCCTTGCCCGGGCCGGCGCAGGCTTGGCCCGACCTGCCGCCGATCGGCGCGCCCATCGCCAACGCGAGGGTGTACGTACTGGACGCCGGCGGGCAGCCCGTTCCGGTCGGCGTCGCGGGCGAGATCCACATCGGTGGCCCCTGCCTTGCCCGCGGCTACCGCAATCGACCCGAGCTGACCGAGCAGCGTTTCATCGCCGACCCTTGGGCGCCCGCCTCCGGGGCCCGCCTCTACAAGACCGGGGACCTGGGCCGGTGGCGCGCGGACGGGGCCTTGGAATACCTGGGACGCAACGATTTCCAGGTGAAGATCCGCGGTTTCCGCGTCGAGCCGGGCGAAATCGAAGCGCAACTGGCGCGCTGCCCGGGCGTTCGCGAAGCCGCGGTGATCGCGCGCGCCGAAGCCGGCGAGCAGCGCCTGATCGCCTATGTGACGGCGCAGCCGGGCGCGCAGTTGTCCGCGTCGGCGCTCAGGCAGCGACTGGCGCAAACGCTGGCCGACTATCTGCTGCCCAGCGCCTATGTGATCTTGGCCGCGCTGCCCTTGACTCCCAATGGCAAGCTCGACCGGGCGGCACTGCCGGCGCCGGACCGCGCCGCGGTGGCGGCCGACGCCTACCAGGCGCCGCAGGGCCAGACCGAGCAAGCCGTCGCACAGTTGTGGCAGGAGTTGCTGGGCCTGGAGCGGGTCGGCCGCGACGACGACTTTTTCGCTCTCGGCGGCCATTCGCTGATGGCGGTGCGCCTGGCCGCGAAGCTGGAGCAGGTCTTGTCCAGACCGGTAGCGATGCGCGAGTTGTTCGCCCGCCCGGTACTGAAAGCGTTCGCCGCCGCCATCGCACAGACCGAGCCGCCGCAGCAGGTCGGCGACGAGGGCGCCGGAGGCGAGCGCGCCGGCATTCCGCGCGCGGACCGGCAGGCGGGGTTGCCGCTGTCGTGGGCGCAGCAGCGCCTGTGGTTCATCGACCAGTTCGATCCCGCCGCCAGTGTGGCCTATCACTTCCCGGCGGCACTGCGCCTCCAGGGCGAACTCGATCGCGCGGCGCTGCAGCGAACCTTGGACCGCTTGGTCGAACGCCATGAAATCCTGCGCACCCGGTTCGTGCCCGGTAGCGACGGTGTGCCGGTGCAGGTCATCGATCCTGCGCGGCCGTTCGACTTGGCCGAGGAAGACTTGCAACACCTCGCTGCGCAGGAGCGAGCGCTGCGGGTCGAGGCTCTGGCAGTGCACGAGGCGCATGCCGCGTTCGACCTGGCGGCCGGCCCGCCCATCCGTGCGCGCCTGCTGCGGCTGGGCCCACTGGAACATGTGCTGCTGATCACCCAGCACCATATCGTGTCCGACGGCTGGTCGTTGCGGGTGTTGATCGGCGAGGTGACGGCGCTGTACTCGGCCTGCTGTGCCGGTGCCGCCGACCCGTTGCCGCCGCTGCCGGTGCAGTACGCCGATTACGCGCTGTGGCAACGCAGTCCGGCGCAGGAGCAGCGGGCGGCGCGGCAGCTGGATTACTGGACACAGCAGCTCGCCGGCGCCCCGCAACTGTTGGAACTGCCCTGGGACCGGCCGCGGCCGCCGCATCGCGATCATGCCGGGGCGACGCTGCCGCTGCGGCTGGAGCCGTCGCTGGTGCAGAACCTGAGGGCGCTATCGCAGCGCACGGGCACGACCTTGTTCATGACCGTGCTGGCGGCGTGGTCGCTGCTGCTTTCGCGCCTGAGCGGCCAGGACGACGTGGTGGTAGGGGTGCCGGTGGCGAACCGGCCGCATCCGGAGCTGGAGCCGCTGCTGGGCTGTTTCGTCAACACCCTGGCACTGCGTGTGCGCCTGCACGACGACCCCAGCGTGGCGCAGCTGCTGGCCCAGGTGAAGGAGACGACGCTGCAGGCCTACGCCCACCAGGACCTGCCGTTCGAGCGCATGGTCGAAGCCGTGCAGCCCGCGCGCAGCCTGGGCCACAGCCCGGTGTTCCAGACCGCGCTCAGCTTCGACAACACGCCCGGCAGCCAGGCGCTGCAACTGCCCGGGCTGCGCCTGTCGCCTCTGCCGATCGGGCAGGACACCGCGCATTTCGATCTGACGCTGCTGCTCAGCGAGTCGGCGCAGGATGGAGCGCTGGTCGGTGGCATCGAGTATGCATCGGCGCTGTTCGACCGCTGCACCATCGAGCGCTGGCGCGGCCATTTGCTCACTCTGCTCGAAGCGATGGCCGCCGACGAGGAGGCGCGCGCCACGCGCCTGCCGTTGCTGACCGCGACCGAGCGCGAGCGCCTCCTGCACGGCCTCAACCCCGGCGCAGGCCAGGCACTGGCCGCGTATGCCGGCGGGCTGGTCCATGCCGCGTTCGAATCCGAAGCTGCGGCGCGGCCGCAGGCGATCGCCGTGGTTTGCGGCACGCAGTCGCTGAGCTACGGCGAGCTCGATCGCCGCGCCAACCAGCTCGCCCATCGCTTGATCGAGCTCGGCGTGGGGCCGGACCGGCGCGTGGCGATCTGCGTCGAGCGCGGCATCGAGATGCTGGTCGGACTGCTCGCCATCCTCAAGGCCGGCGGCGCCTATGTACCGCTGGATCCGCAGTATCCGCCCGAACGGTTGGCGTTCATGCTGGAGGACTGCGCGCCCACGGTGCTGCTGGCGCAGACGCGCTTGCGCGAACGGATGGATTCGCTCGGCGAGGCCGCCAGCGGCCTGCCGACGCTGTGGCTGGACGGCGAGGCCGAGGCCGCGGTGCTGGCGCGGCAGCCGGTGCACCGCCCGGATGCCGCCGCGCGCGGCCTCGCGCCGTCCCACTTGGCCTATGTGATCTATACCTCGGGGTCCACCGGCAAGCCCAAGGGCGTGATGGTGGAGCATCGGCAGGTCGCGCGGCTGTTCCGCGTCACCCAGGATCTGTTCCGGTTCGGACGCGAGGATGTCTGGACTCTGTTCCATTCCTTCGCCTTCGATTTCTCGGTCTGGGAAATCTGGGGCGCGCTGTCGTACGGCGGGCGCCTGGTGGTGGTGTCCGACGCCTGCGCCCGGTCGCCAGAGGATTTCCACGCCTTGCTGGTGCAAGAACGGGTGAGCGTCCTGAATCAGACGCCGGGCGCGTTTCGCGCGCTGGTGGCGGCGAGCGCCCGCGCGCAGCAGCGGCACGGGCTCAGGCTGGTGGTGTTCGGCGGCGAGGCCATGGACCCGCGCCTGCTGCAAGACTGGGCCGAACGGGGCGATCTGGATGCCACCGAGTTCGTGAACATGTACGGCATCACCGAGATCACCGTGCATGCGACTTGGCATCGCTACCGCATCGAGGACCTGGCTGCGCCGCGCGGCAACGCGATCGGGCGACCGCTGGGCGACTTGGCGTTCTATCTGCTCGATGCGGACGGCGAGCCGGTGCCTGTCGGGGTCAGCGGCGAGATCCACATCGGCGGCGGCGGCGTCGCGCGCGGCTATCTCAACCGGCCCGAACTGACCCGGCAGCGCTTCGTGCCGGATCGGTTCGGCGCTACTCCCGGCGGCCGGCTGTACCGCAGCGGCGATCTGGCGCGGTGGCGGCCCGACGGCACCCTGGAATATCTCGGGCGCAACGATTTCCAGGTGAAGATCCGCGGCTTCCGGATTGAGTTGGGCGAGATCGAAGCGCAGCTGTCCGGTTGCGCGGAGCTGGCCGAGGCGGTGGTGGTGGTGCGCGAGGATACGCCCGGCGACCAGCGCTTGGTCGCCTATGTGGTGCCGCGGCCCGGCGCCGTGGTGTCGGCGGGCGCGCTGCGCGAGCGGCTGTCGCGCGCGCTGGCCGACTACATGCTGCCCAGCGCCTATGTCGAGTTGCCGGCGCTGCCCTTGACCCCCAACGGCAAGCTCGACCGCTCGGCGCTGCCGGCCCCCGACCGGGCCGCGGCAGCGGTATGCGAATTCCAGGCGCCGGAGGGCGAGCTGGAGCAGGCGATCGCGGCGCTCTGGCGCGGCCTGCTCGGGCTGGAACGGATCGGCCGGCACGACGATTTCTTCGCCCTGGGCGGGCATTCGCTGCTGGTGACGCAACTGAGCGCGCGACTGCGCGAGCGCTTCCACATCGAAGTGCCGATCCGAGCGCTGTTCGAGATCCCCACGCTGTCGGCTTTCGCCCAGTACGTGCATGCGCGGCAGGTGGAGCGGTTCCTGGGCGAGGACGCAACGGAACTGGAGCAGGAGCTGGATTCGATGTCGGAAGATCAATTGCGCGAACTGCTGGCCGAGGAGGTCAAATGAACGATCCGGTGCTGTCCAGGGAGGACCTCAAGCGCGCCATCGTCCAGAACCGGATCAAACAACGCATCCTCCAGCAGCAAGCCGTACAGGCCGAGGCCGCCGTGCGCCCGGCCGACCGCGGCCGGGCGCTGCCGTTATCGCCACCGCAACAGCGGCTGTGGTTCATCGACCGCCTCGACCCGGCCGCGAGCGTGGCCTACCACATGCCGGCGGCGTTGCGGTTGGAGGGGCCGCTGGACAGGGCGGCGCTGCAACGCACCTTCGACCGGCTGATGGAACGCCACGAGATCCTGCGCACGCGGTTCGCATGCGGCGCCGACGGCGCGCCGCACCAGTGCATCGATCCACCGGGCCGGTTCGCGCTGGTCGAGCAAGACCTGAGCGGCCTGGACGAGGCCCAGCGCCAGTCGCAGCTGGAGGCGGCGATGGCCGAGGAGCCGCGCGCGCCGTTCGATCTCGCCGCTGGGCCGCTGATCCGCGGGCGACTGCTCCGTCTGGGAGCACAGGAGCATGTGCTGCTGATCACCCAGCACCACATCATCACCGACGGCTGGTCCTTGCGGCGCCTGATCGACGAGGTGACCGCGCTGTACGCCGCATGCTCGACCGGGCAGGCGGACCCGCTGGCGCCGCCGATCCTGCAGTACGCCGACTATGCCGCGTGGCAGCAAGAGCAGGCGCAGCAGCAGGCGCTGTCCGAGCATCTGGACTACTGGCGCGAGCAGTTGTCGGCAGCGCCGGAACTGTTGGATTTGCCCACCGATCGGCCGCGCCCTCGGCAGCAGGACCACGTCGGCGCGGCGGTGCCGGTCGAGCTTCCGCCGCGGCTGGTGGAGGGCCTCAAGGCGCTGGCGCAGCGCAATGGCTGCACCGTGTTCATGACCCTGATGGCGGCTTGGTCGATCCTGCTCGCGCGCCTGAGCGGACAGGACGAGGTCGTGATCGGCACTCCGGTCGCCAACCGGCAGCGCAGCGAGTTCGAGACGATGCTGGGTTTCTTCGCCGATACCCTGGCGATCCGCATGCGCGTGCCCGGGGAATGGCCGTTGTCGCGGATGCTGGGCCAGGCCAAGGCCGCGCTGCTGGATGCCCAGGCCCACCAGTGCGTGGGCTTCGAGCGGATCGTCGATGCGCTCAAGCCGCAGCGCAATCTGTCGTACAGCCCGCTGTTCCAGGCCGCATTGAGCTTCGACAATACGCCGGGCAGCCTGGACGTGCGGTTGCCCGGGCTGCGTCTGACCCAGTTGCCGATGCCGCGGGACAGCGCGCATTTCGACCTGTTGTTGGCGTTGGCCGAATCCGGGCAGGGCATCCGCGGCGAGATCGAGTACGCCACGGCGTTGTTCGACCGCGCCACGGTCGAGCGTTGGCGCGGCCATTTGCTGGTCCTGCTGGAGGCCATGGTCGCCGGCGACCTGCAGCCGGTCGCGGCATTGCCTTTGCTCGACGCTGGCGAACGCGAGCGCATCGTCGCCGGTTTCAATCCTGCGATTGCGCCGTCGGCGCCGGCGGCGTTGGTGCACCCTGCGTTCCAGGCGCAGGCCGCGGCCCGGCCGGATGCTGTCGCCCTGGTGCAAGGCTCGCGATCGATGAGCTACCGGGAGCTGGAACAGCGCGCCAATCGCCTGGCCCATTACCTGATATCGCAGGGGGTCGCGGCCGAGTCGCGGGTGGCGATCTGCGCCGGCCGAGGCTTCGATTTCGTCGTGGGGCTGCTCGGCATCCTCAAGGCCGGCGGCGCCTATGTGCCGCTGGATCCGCAGTATCCGGCCGAACGTCTGGCGCTGATGCTGCAAGACTGCGCGCCGGCACTGCTGCTGGCCGAGTCCGCTTCGTGGCCCGCGCTCGCGCCGGCGCTGGCGTCGCAGCCGGGACTGCCGGTGCTCATGCTCGATGCGCAGGACACTGCGGCGATGCTGGCCGCCCAGCCGGAGCGTCCGCCGGATGCGGCCGCATGCGGGCTGCATCCGCACAGCCTGGCCTATGTCATCTATACCTCCGGTTCGACCGGCCGCCCGAAGGGCGTGATGGTCGAGCACCACAGCGTGACCCAACTGGCGACCGACAACGGCCACGTCCGCCTCGGCCCCGGCGATTGCGTCGCGCATTGCTCCAATCAAGCCTTCGATGCGGCCACCTGGGAAATCTGGGGCGCGCTGTTGAACGGCGCGCGCCTGTACCTGGTGCCCGAGTCGGTGCTGTTCGATGCCCAGGCACTCAACGCGGCCCTGATCGAGGGCGGCGTGACGGCGCTGTGGCTGACCGCGGGCCTGTTCCACCAGTACCGCAAGGCGCTGCAACCAGCGTTCGGCCGCCTGCGCTATCTGCTGGCGGGCGGCGATGTGCTCGACCCAGCGCAGGTCGGCAAGGTACTGCGTCCGTCTGCGGCGCCGCACCGGCTGCTGAACGGCTATGGTCCGACCGAGACGACCACCTTCGCGACCCTGCATGCGGTCTCTGCAGCCGATTGCGAGCAGCGCTCGATCCCCATCGGGCGGCCGCTTTCGAACGCGCGCATCTACGTGCTGGCTGCGGACGGCGAGCCGGTGCCGGTCGGCGTGGCCGGCGAGATCCACATCGGCGGGGCAGGCGTCGCGCGCGGATACCTGGGCCGCCCCGAACTGACTTCCGAGCGTTTCCTGCCCGACCCGTTCGGGGCCGAGCCCACGGCGCGGATGTACAAGACCGGGGACCTGGGCCGCTGGCGCGCCGACGGTGCGCTGGAGTACCTCGGGCGCAACGATTTCCAGGTGAAGCTCCGCGGCTTCCGGATCGAGTTGGGCGAGATCGAGGCGCATTTGTTGCAATGCCCCGGCGTAGCCGATGCGGTCGTGCTGGCGCGCGAGGACGCGCCGGGCGAGAAGCGCCTTGCGGCCTATGTCGTGGCCGATCCGGGCCGGGAACTGTCGATGGCCGAGCTGCGCGGACAGCTCGGTCGAGTCCTGGCCGACTACATGGTGCCCTCGGCCTGGGTGCTCCTGGCCGCGTTGCCGTTGACGCCGAATGGCAAGCTCGACCGCAAGGCGCTGCCGGCACCGGACAGGGAGTCGGTACCGGCGGCGGACTACCAGCCGCCGCAAGGCGAGGTCGAGGAGCGCATCGCCGCGGCTTGGCGGGACCTGCTCGGGCTGGATCGCATCGGCCGCCAGGACAATTTCTTCGCCCTCGGCGGGCATTCGCTGAAAGTCGTGGCGATGGTCGAGCGACTGCGCGGCGAAGGCCTGCGGCTCGACGTGCGCATGGTGTTCACAGCGCCCAGCTTGCAGGCGCTCGCCGCGCAGGCTGCGGTGCTGGCCGATGCAGCCGCAACGGGTTCCGATCCGCTGCCGTCCGGTCCGCTCCTGCCTGGTTCGCTGCGGCCCAGTTCGCCGCGGCCCGACCGGCCGACGGCCGATTCCATCCCACCCAATCTCGTTCCGCCCGGCTGCACTGCGATCACCCCGGAGATGTTGCCGCTGGCGACGTTGTCGCAATCCGACATCGACCGCATCGTGGCGGCGACGCCCGGCGGCGCCGGCAACATCCAGGACATCTATCGTCTGGCGCCGCTGCAGGAAGGCATCTTGTTCCACCACTTGCTGGCGGGCGAAGGCGAGGACGCCTACGTGGTGCGGTTCACCATGGCCTTCGACGCCCGTACCGACCTGGATGCCTTCCTGGCGGCGATGCAGGTGGCGATCGAGCGCCATGACATTCTGCGTACGGCCTTTCACTGGCAGGGGCTGCAGCAGCCGGTCCAGGTGGTGTGGCGCAAGGCCAGCGTCGAGGTGGAAGAAACCGCGGGCCCGCTGTGGGTCGGCGCAGAGCATTCCGTCTCAGCGCGCGCCGTCGCCCGGCCAGAGCGCCGGCTGGACCTGCGCCAGGCGCCCTTGCTGAAAGTACGGGTAGCGCCCGCGGCGGAGGCGGGCGGCTGGCATCTGGAGCTGTTCACCCATCACGCCGTCCTCGACCATGTCATGCTGGACTTGCTGATGGAGGAGGTCCGCACGATCGTGTCGGGGAGCGCGGCCGCGTTGGCGCCGCCCCGGCCTTACCGCGACTTCATCGCCGCCTGCTCGCAGGCGGACCCGAGCGAACAAGAAGCCTATTTCCGTCGCCGCTTGCAGGACGTGGTCGAACCGGTCATGCCCTTCGGCATCGCCGATACGCGCGGCAGCGACGGGGCGATCGCCGAGGCGACGGCGCCGCTGGACGCCGGCCTTGCCCGCCAGATCCGGGAATGCTCGCGCGCTCGCGGCGCGACCCCGGCGGTGCTGTTCCACTTGGCCTGGGCCTTGGTGGTCGCGCGCATCAGCGGACGGGAGGATGTAGTCTTCGGCACGGTGCTGTCCGGCCGTCAGCACGGCCAACAGGGCGCAAGCCGCGCGTTGGGGCTGTTCGTGAATACCCTGCCGCTGAGGGTGCGCCTGGCGCCGGTTCCGGTGGCCCAGGCATTGGCCGAGTTGCAGGCGGACCTGGCCGAACTGATGCTGCACGAACAAGCCTCCCTGGCGCTCGCACAGCGTTGCAGCGGCGCGGATCCGGCACTGCCGCTGTTCAACAGCATCGTCAACTACCGGCACAACCGCGCCCCCGGCGCCTCGGGCGAGCCGATGCCGTTGTGGCCGGGCGCGCGCGTGCTGAGCGGGGAGGAGCGCACCAACTACCCGCTGACCTTGAACCTGGACGATGATGGCGAGGGGTTTCGCCTCGGCGTGCAGTGCTGTGCGTCGCTGGACCCCCACCGCATCGTTGCCTATGTGCAGGCCGCGATCCTCGGCGTGGTCGCGGCGCTGTCGGGCCGCAGCCAGCAGGATGTCCTCGGGATCGACGTGCTTCCCGCAGAGGAGCGTCGCCTGTTGTTGGAGGACTGGAACGCCACCCAGGCCGCGCCCGGGCAATGGCTTTATGTCCATCACCGGTTCCAGGCCCAAGCGCTCGCCCATCCCGAGCGTATCGCCGCGCAGTGCGGACGGCAGGCGCTCAGCTACGACGAGCTCAACCGCCGCGCCAACCGCTGGGCGCACCGTTTGATCGAATGCGGCGTGGGTCCCGAGTCGCGAGTGGCGATCTGCCTGGACCGCTCCTGCGAGATGCTCGTCGCCCTGCTCGCGGTGCTCAAGGCCGGTGGCGCATACGTGCCGCTGGACCCTGCCTACCCGAGTCAGCGGCTGGCCTTCATGCTGGAAGACAGCGGCGCGCAGGTGGTGCTGACCCAAGCTGCGCATCGTTCGCGATTGGCGCCGGCCGCCATCGCCGCCGGCGCCACGGTGCTGGCGCTGGACGAAGCCCAGCCCAGTCCGTCGACGGCGCCGCACGCCAGCCAGGATCCCGATGCCGTGTCCACCGGGCTGGCGCCGCAGCGCCTGGCCTATGTGATTTATACCTCCGGCTCGACCGGACGCCCGAAGGGCGTCATGGTCGAACATGCCGGGTTGCGCAATTACCTGGACTGGGCCGCGCGTTGCTACGCGCCCGCGCAGGGTTCACTGGTGTCCTCCTCGCTCTGCTTCGATGCCACCATCACCAGCTTGCTCGCGCCCTTGTTGGTCGGCGGTACGGTGCGGCTGTTGTCCGAAAGCGGCCAGGCCGAGGAATTGCTGGCTTGGCTGCAAGAACCGGCCGGCTGCGGATTGGTCAAGATCACGCCTGCGCACCTGGATGCGCTGGGCAAGCGCATCCAGGCTTCCGGAGCGCAGCCCCGTGCCGGCGTATTCGTTGTCGGCGGCGAGGCTTTGCCGGCGTCCACGGTGCGGCTGTGGCGGGAGTTGCAGCCCGGGGTGCGCATCGTCAACGAATACGGCCCGACCGAGACGGTGGTCGGCTGCACCATCTACGACGTGCCCGAGGCGCTGCCCGACGCGGTTTCCACGCCCATCGGCGCGCCGCTCGCCAACGCGCGCATCTATGTGCTGGACGAGCGCGGCCGGCCGGCGCCGGTCGGGGCGGCGGGCGAGATCCACATCGGCGGCGCCGGCGTAGCCCGCGGCTACCTCGGCCGCCCAGAGCTGACCGCGGAGCGCTTCCTGCCCGATCCCTTCCTCGCCGATCCGAGCGCGCGGATGTACAAGACCGGCGACTTGGGCCGCTGGCGCGCAGACGGGATGCTGGAGTACCTGGGCCGCAACGACTTCCAGGTGAAGATCCGCGGCTTCCGGATCGAACTGGGCGAGATCCAGGCGCAACTGGAGCAATGCCCGGGCGTGCGCGACGCCGCCGTGCTGGCGCGCGAGGACGTGCCGGGCGACAAGCGCCTGGTGGCCTACGTGGTGGCCGAACCCGGGCGGGAATTGTCCGCCGAACGAGTGCGAGCGCGCTTGGCGCAGACCCTGGCCGAGCACATGCTGCCTTCGGCCTATGTGTGGCTGGACCGGCTGCCGCTGACCGCCAACGGCAAGCTCGATCGCGCCGCCTTGCCGGCCCCGGACAGGGCGTCGGTGTCCGCACCGGCCTACCAACCGCCGCAAGGCGAGGCCGAGGAGCGTGTCGCCGCGATCTGGCGGGAACTGCTCGGCCTGGACCAGGTCGGCCGCCAGGACAATTTCTTCGCCCTCGGCGGGCATTCGCTGCTGGTGGTGCGGTTGATGGGGCGGGTGGCCGTGCTGGCGCCGGAGATGCCGATCACCGCCCTGTACGCAGCGCCGACCTTGGCCGGCTTCGCCGAAGCCCTCGTGCAGTGGGGCGGACCGGATCGCGATGCGCAGCCCCGGCTTGCGCCGATCGCCCGCACCGGCGCGCTGCCACTGTCGTTGGAGCAGCAACAGGTTTGGTCGCGCGAGCGCTCGGACCGGTCGGCACCGCTCCAGCACGTGGTCGGCGGAGTGCGCTTGCGCGGCGCGCTGGACATCGGCGCTTTGCAGCGCAGCCTCGATGCACTATACGCACGCCACGAAACCCTGCGCTCGACGGTCGTGGAGGCCGATGGCCAGCCGCTGCTGCGCTTGCGCGACGCCGGCGAAGGGCTGCCGATCCGACACCACGATCTGCGTGCGCACGCCGATGCCGAATCGCGGCTGCAGGATGCCGCGGCGGCCGAGGCCGATGCGCCTTTCGACCTGGCCGCCGGCCCGCTGGTCCGCGCCAGCCTTTGGCGCACGGCCGATAGCGAGCATGTGTTGGTGCTGGCGCAGCACCCGATGGTGTCGGACGGCTGGTCGTTCTCGGTCTTGCTGCCGGAACTGCAAGCGCTGTACGCCGCATTCTTGGTCGGGCACCCGGACCCGCTGCCGCCGCTGGCGCTGCAGTACCCCGATTATGCGGCCTGGCAACGGCGCTACCTCTCCCCGGAGCGCGCCGACGTCCATCGCGCCTACTGGCGCGAGCGTCTGGACGGCGCACCCGCACTGTGGGAGGGCGCCGATGAAGACGTTGGCGATGGCGAGCAAACCCGGCCCGGCGCGCGCGTGCCCATCCGCTTCGGCGCCGAGGCCACGCGGGAACTCAAGCGCCTGTGCGCGGCGCAAGGCACGAGCGTGCCGGTCGCACTGCTGGCGGCCTGGTCGTGGGCGCTCTCGCACCTGCGCGGCTGCGAGGACCTGGTCATCGGCATGACGGCGACCCAGCGCGACCGACCCGAACTGCAAGCGTTGCTGGGATGCTTTTCCACCGTGCTGCCGTTGCGCCTGGATCTGTCCGGCGAGCCGGATGCGGTGCGGCTGCTCCAGCGCACCCAGCAAGCGCTGGTGTCGGCCCAGCAGCATCGGATGCTGCCGCTGCACGAACTGGTCCATGCCGTGCGCCCAGTCTCGGCGAGGCGCGCGGCGGCACCGCTGTTCCAGGCCGCTTTCTCCTGGCAGGGCGGAGGCTTCGCCGGCATCGCCCTGCCGGGACTGGAAACGACGCGGTGGGAGCGGCGCTACGACCGCGTCCGTTACGAGCTGCAACTGGCGCTGGGCGAGACCGACGGGGAAATCGTCGGCGCTCTGGGCTACTCGACCGCACGCTTCGACCGGCCGGGCATCGAATGCTATGCCCGCGCCCTGGAGGAGGCTGTGCGCGCGATGACCGCGGCCGTCGCCGCCGGTCGCGCCAGCACTTTCCGGCAGACGGGCCCCGCAACGCAGGTCGGGCCCGCCGCCCAGCGGCAGCGCGAACCGATCGAATGGATGGAACCATGACCGCATCGCCGTGGATCATCGGACGAGCGCCCCAAGCCGGGCGCCTGCGTTTGTATTGCTTTCCCTATGCCGGCGGCAACGCCGTCCAGTACCTGCCCTGGCAGGCCAGCATCGGCGCGCCAGTGGACATCCGCGCCTTGCAGCTTCCCGGCCGCGGCACGCGCTTGGCTGAAGCGCCGGTGCAGCACTGGCCGGTCCTGCTGCGAGCGCTGAGCGAGGAGATACGCGCCGACGCGCCGGAACGCTACGCCTTCTTCGGCCACAGCCTGGGCGCGCTGATGGCTTTCGAGACCGCGCGCTACGCCATTGCCCAGGGCCTTCCGGCGCCGCAACGCCTGTTCGTGTCCGGCTGTGCAGCGCCGCGCCAGCGCGGCCCGAAGACCGGTCTGCACCTGCTGCCGGACGAGCCGTTGGTCGAGCGGCTCAAGGACTACAACGGCACACCGCGCGAGGTCCTGGCGCATGCGGACTTGGTGCAACTGCTGCTGCCGGTCATCCGTGCCGATTTCGCTCTTTCCGACAGCTACGCATACGTGCCGGGCGCGGAGTTCGCCGTGCCGATCACGGTCCTGGCCGGGCGCCGGGACGAGTTCGTAGGGCAGCGCGCACTGGGCTGGGAAGCGGAAACCTCGGCCGGGTTCGAGGCGCTGTGGTTCGACGGCGGCCATTTTTTCGTCAACGAATGCCGCCAGGAGGTGCTCGAGGCGCTCGGCCGGAGGCTGGGATCGATGGCGTTGGGCGAGGCCGGGACGGAAGCATCGAGCGTGGCCTGAGCGCCGTCGTCGGCCTCGCCCTGGCGCAGCGAGAGCGGGGAACGCGCTGGTTTCGCGCTGGTTTCGCGCTGGTTTTCGCGCTGGTTTCCGCGCTGCTTTCGCCCATGGGGCACGGAGCCTGTGTTCACCCGCCGCCGTGTTGCCCCACCCACCTGATGGCCAACTGGCTGGGCAGTGAGAGGCCGGCGAGAACGCCCACCGCCGCGGCCGCTCAGTGGCGGTGTGCGCGCCAGTTCGCGATGTGCGCGCTGGCCAGCACCACGCTGCCGGCCACGGTGACCGGGACTTCCAGCGCTTCGCCGAACGCCTCCGAAGCGCCCAGGGCCAGCAGCGCCAGGCCGGCGACCGCGGCCGCCGCTACCGCGGGCGACAAGGTCCGCGCGCGCCAAGTGCGCAGCAACGCCGCGGCCGTGGTGGGCAGGGCCAGGGCGACGAAGGCCCAGTGCAGCCAGGGCGCCTGGGTCCAGGAGGCCAGGCTGGGCAGCAGTGCCGCGGCCACGGGCAGGGCGATGCAGTGCGCCAGGCACAGGCCGGACAGGGACACGGCGGCGGCGTCGAACCAAGGCAGAGTACGCATGGGGGAAGTCTCAATAAGTTATGTTATAACATAACATAAAATGCACCCCAGGCAGGCTTCCACCGCCCGTTGCGGCCCAAACGCCTCGCAACGCAAGGGCGCTGCGCAGATCCGCAACTCCCTGGCGGGGCGCGCGCGATACGCTCGGCTCATCCTGCAACCGCATCTCGGAGATGGCCGATCCGCTGCGTTTTGGCAGTTTCTACGGCTTCCGGCTCAAACCAAACTCGCCTTCGGCGCGATGCTCTGCGCGCTGAGTCTGTCGGGGGCGTGCCCGTATGGGCTGCGCCTCGCCGATGGCGGGCGCGCGGCGCAACGCAGGCGCGAGCGCGCTGCATGAGGCCGTAGCGCGTCGCCCGGCGAGGCATGGGCCGATGGGGGCTGTGGCTGGCGCTATTGCGGGTCTGGCTGGCCGAGCGGCTGGCGGAAACCGTGCGCTGAAGCGGCGCGCTGAAGCGGGACGCCGCGCCGGACGCGCCGCCGCGCGCTACGTTCTCTTCACGCCATCGTGGCCTGGCTCTTACCGGCGCCTGCCTAAGCTGGCGCGCATCGTCCCCGAGGAGCCGCGGCGTGCATATCGTTCTGGGCGGGACCGGCCATGTCGGCTCGGCGCTCGCATACGAACTGTTGGACCGCGGCGAAGCGGTGACGGTGACCACGCGCGACCCGGGCAAGCGCGCCGAATGGGAAGCGCGCGGCGCCCAGGTCGCCCTGGTGGACGTACACGACACCCAGGGCCTGCACCGCGTGTTGCGCCAGGGCCGGCGGCTGTTCCTGCTCAATCCGCCCGCGCCGGTGTCCACCGACACCGATGCGCTGGAACGTGCCAGCCTGCATTCCATCCTCGCGGCGATCCAGGATTCGGGGCTGGAGAAGATCGTGGCCGAATCCACCTACGGCGCGCGGCCGCGCGAACGCAGCGGCGACCTGGGCATCCTGCATGAAATGGAGCGCGCGCTGGCGGCCCAGCCGATTCCCTTCAGCGTCTTGCGCGCGGCCTATTACATGAGCAACTGGGACGCTTCCCTGCCGGCGGTGCGCGAGGAAGGACGCTTGCGCAGCTTCCTGCCGGCCGAGTTCCGTCTGCCGATGGTGGCGCCTCGCGACCTGGGGCTGGCCGCGGCCGAACTGATGACCGCGCCGGTGGCGCAATGCGTGCTGCAGTACGTGGAAGGACCGCGGCTGTACTCGCCGTCCGACGTGGCCTCCTGTTTCGCCAGCGCGTTGGGGCGCGAGGTCTCGGTGGAGGAAGTGCCGCGCGATCGTTGGGTCGAGGGATTCGCCGAACTGGGCTTTTCCCGGCCGGCGGCCGAGTCCTACGCCGACATGACCGCGCAGACGGTCGACAGCCTGCAACTGGCCGAGCATCCCCAGCGCGGCGCCACCACCTTGCGCGAGCACATCGACGCCTTGGTCGCGGCTGCCTGAGCGCGCCGGCGGCCCGTCGCGGCGAAGTGTTGCGTCCGTGAAATGTCCTGGCCGCCGCAGCCGCGGCGTTAGATCGGGGTGACCGGCGCTTGTGCGCCATTCCACCACACACACCAGGATACGGCGCCACCGGCGCCGTCGCGGGCGGCGCTGTGCGCCGCAGACAGGAGACGCACATGGCGCTGGGACGCTTGCTCAACCTCGATCAGATCGTTGCCGGAATGCGCCAGGGACAGGCCGCGCGCGTCCGCGTTCCGGGCGGCGTGTCGGTGTCGCCGCCAGCGCATCCGGCCAGCCCGGCCGCGGCACCGCCGCCGCACGCCGCTTCGCCGGTCGCGCCGCCGCCGGCGCACGCCGCCACTCCGATCGCGCCGCCGCCGCAGACGCCGTCGCCCGCGGCGCCTGCGCCGACACGACAACCCTCGCCGCCGCCGGGGATTTCGGCTGCGGCCTTGCGGGTGAACCCCGCCTTGATCGCGCAATTGGAAGGGCGCAGCCTGCGGCCGCGCCTGGATGGACTGCGCCCCGGCTTGCTGCCGGGCGGCGCCAGCGCGGGCTTCCTGCGCGCCGAATCCAGCCACCCCATCAGCCCGGTGGCGGCGCCGGACGACCGTTGCCTGTACGAAGACCCGCACGACCCGCAGCGCCGCTACTGGTTGCCGCGGGTGCGCCTGCGCGAATCCGGCGGCCGCTACGAGATCAAGCTGGCCCAAGGCCAGGACGGGCTGTGGGCGGTGAGCCTGGCGCTGGAAACCTACCCCGCGCCGGAGATCGCCGAGGCCGCGCGCAGCGCCAGCCCGTTGCCGTTCCAGCGCAGCGCCGCGATCGCCTACCGCGCCCCGGGCACCTCGATCGAGCAACGCTTGCCGGTGACGGACATCCAGGACGATCCGCGCGGCGGTTGCCTGGCGATGCTGCGCCTGGGCCTGTCCGACCGCGACAGCCTGCTGCGCGCCTTCATGTCGGCCGATGCGCAGTGCCGGCTGGTGTTCGCTCGCGCCTACACCGTGGCAGTGCCGCGTCCGATGGCCGAGGCGCCGGATCGGCCCAAGCGCCAGTTGATGATGGTCAAGGGCCGGATGCAATTGGCGCCTGCCGCGTCGGTCGCGCTCAAGGCCGACCTGTCCGCCAGTGCGGCGGTGTCGCTGGCCAAGCCCGCGCCGAGCCTGTCCAAGCCAGGCCTGCATGCGGCGACGCCGGCGATGCGTGCCTCGCTGATGCGCCGGATCGACGACGAGCCGATCTTCCGCCCCGACGACGCGCCCTTGCCGCGGCGCCCGCTGCCGCGTCCATTCCCGCGTCCGCGGCCGCAGCCTTGGCCGCAACCGCAACCGCAACCGCAACCGCAACCGCAACCGCAACCGCAACCCGAGCCGCCGGCGCAGGAGCAGGAGCAGCGCTACGAGCTGTCCAGCCCGTCGCAGGACTGCGCTGTGGCGCTGCTGTTCGAGCCGCAGCTGCATCCCTATCTCTATCCGGCCGGCAGCGGCACCGCGCAGGCGCCGCGCTGGACCGTGCACTCGCTGCGCCATCCGGCCGGCAACGGCCGCACCCATGCCTATTTCCAGGACCTCAACGACCCCTCGCGGATCTACTACCTGCCCGATGCGTTCAAGCTGGCGCGCCGCGGCGAAGCGCCGCATGCACCGGCGCTGGTGTTCCAGGTGGACCAGGGCGAGGACGCCGAACAGGCGATGGTCGATCTGACCTGCGAAGTGCGTCCGGTCACCGACGGCGAGCGCTTGCTCGCCGCGCGGCGCGAACTGGCGAGCACCGTCCCGGCCAGTGCCGATAACCCGAATCGCGATTTCGAGCTGCGCCTGCTGCGCGCGGCGTCCAGCCTGCAACTCAACCTGGTGCGCAACGGCGCGGTGCGGGCGCAGACCGTGCCGGCCACGATCGATTGGGACAACGGCTTCACCATCAACGAACGCTTCGGCTTCCAGGACTTCCAGGATGTGTTCGGCGCGCTCATGGCGGTCGGCGGCAACACCCACCTGCTGCAAGGCGCGGTGGTGGTGGCCAGTGGCGTGGATGCCAACGTGATGGTGCCGGTGCGGCTGGATTTCGCCGACATGGAAGGCGAGTTGTTCCAGTCGGTGGAGACCGCCGATCCGCAGACCGGCGCGGTCGCGGTGAAGCTGGTCAATGCCACCGAGAGTCCGCTGCGAATTCCGCGCCTGCCGGTGTGGATCACCCGCGGCGAAGGCTTGGTGGAAGCGCGCATCGAGGGCCTGGACCTGAGCCAGCCGGTCGAGGTCGCGCCGGGGCAGGCGCTGGAATTCGTGGCCCAGCCCAGCGTCGCGCCGCCCGGCGCAGCGCCGGCCGACGCCATCTTCAACACCGCCGCGGTGCGCGCGCTGCCCGACGGCGAGGCCATCCTCAAATACACCCTGGACGACCGCATCGACCAGCAGACCGTGCGCCCGGTGACGGTGATGTGCGCCGAGTCGTTCCTGGCCAACCAAGACGGCGAGGGCGGGCCGATCGACACCATCGTGGTCGAGTTCCGCGGCAATCGCCGGGTGGTGATCGATGCCGAGCACCTCAGCGTGGACGTGGAGATACCCGTATCGCTGATGGATATCCTCCTGCGCAAGGACAGCGAGGGCCGCTATGAGTATCGCAAGTCGGTGGTCTATGCCTCCGGCCGCGTGGCCACCGACGCCAAGTGGCGCAGCGACGACACCGGCGTGCTGTTCGTGACGGCGGCCTGAGCCATGGCCTTCTCCGGTCATCCCGATTGGCGCATGCCGATGCAGGTCGGCCAGCGTCTGGCCTATGCCGCCTGGGACCGCCCCGGCGCGTTCCGCTTGCCGCCGGTGTGCTTGCGCGCGGGCGTGCCGGGCGATTCGGCGCCGCTGCGGCTGGACATCTTCCGCCAGGACCGCGACGCGGCCGGCCTGGCCCACTACGGCCTGCTGTCGCTAGCCTTGGCCGCCGACTTCGAGTTGGACGCTGCGCGCCGCGCCGCTTTCGAGGCCGATCAGCCCGCGACCCTGGCGCCGTTGCAGATCGAAGCCGGCTGGCTGCGCCTGAGCCCGATGGACGCGCTCGAGCTGCCGGCCGCAGCCGAGGGGCTGCTGCCGCTGGATGCCGCCGGCCTGGGCGCGCTGAGCTTGTCGCTGCGCCTGGACGGCGCGGCTGCGGATCTGTTCGAGGCCGCCCTGCAGCGAGGCCAGTGGGCGCTGGGGGCGCGCGCTTGGCTGCGCGCGCGCGGCGTCGCCGAGCGCGCACCGATGGCCGTGGAATTCGACCCGGCCGAACTGGCCGCGGCGCTGGCCGCGTTCGACCGCGACGGGCAGGGCGTGGATTGCGAGCGCCTGCGCCAGCGCCTGGCCGATGCGCCGCGCGACCTTGGCCTGCACTTGAGCGGCGATGCCGCCGCAGTGCCGCCGCAGGCCGTGGCCGAAGCCTTGCTCGACCGCATCGCTGCGCGCCACGGCCAACTGCGGCCGCCGTCGGACGGCGAGGGCGCGCGCCTGCAACTGGACCTGCCCTCGCTGGCGCCGGGCCGGGTGCGCTGGGCCCTGGATGCGCCGGTGTTGGCGCCGCGCTTGTTCGCGATCCAAGCCGATCCGCTCGGCGCCCTGGGCGAACTCGACCCGGCCCAGATCGCGCGCGAAGTGGTGCGCCGCCACACGGTGCGCGCCCTGCCCAGCGGTTGGCGCAGCGTCACAGTGCGGCCCAACCTGCCCGATCGGCGCATCGGCGTGGCCGCGACCCAGGTCGAGTTGCAGATGCCCGCGCGCCCGCCGGCGCGGGCGAGCACGCTCAAGGCCGCTGCCGTACTCGCCAGCGCACAGGCGCCGGTCCGGTTGGACTTGCGCTTGTCGCCCAACGAGGCGCTGGACTATAGCTACCGCACGGCGGTGGTGCTGATCGACGGCGTGCGCGCGGAGACGATCAAGGGGCCGCTGCGCCGCAGCGGCCGCGAAGTCCTGACCCTCGGACCGGACGACTTCGGTGTGTCCTGGCTGCCGGTGGACGCCGAGCCGGCGTTGCTGGCCGAAGCCGACATCGAGGTGGAATGCAGCGGCAATCGCGCCGGCAGGCCGTGGTCGGCGCGCGGGCGCCTGGACTCGGCCGCGGGCGCGCTCGCCTTTGCCCTTCCGCCCGATCTGCGCGATGCCGTGCTGCGCGCCAGCGCGCACTCGCACGCAAGCGCGCAACGCCGCGCCATGGCGCCAGCGCCGGCCGAGCCGTTGCGCCTGGATGCGTTCTGCTTCGAGGGCGCCGGCGTGCGCGAGCTGGCGGTGGAGGCCGAGTTCGACCGGCCGATGCCGCAGTTGCTGCTGGAGTTGGCGCCGCAGGACGCCGCCGACACGCCGGCGTCGCGGCGCAGCCTTCGCCTGACTCCGTCGGCGCCGCGCGCGTATTGGCGCTGGCTGTCGATGTCGCCGTTCCGCGGCGGCTACCGCTGGCGCTGGTCGCCGCGCTCGCCCTGGTCGGAGGTGTTGCAACCCGACCAACCATTGCGGCTGCGCAGCAGCCAGATACCCCAGGCCGACAAGGAGGTGGTCGAATGAATCCTGATGAACCCGGTCGCGAAGGCGGCGCAGAGACCCTGTCGTTGCACGGCCTGCTGCTCAGCGCCGAAGGCGACGGCCGCAGTTGGCGTTATCGGCCGCTGCGGCCCGACATAGCGCGCGGCAGCGATGGGCGGCCCCAGTTCGCCCTGTTGCAAGCCGGCAGCGCCACCATGCTCGCACTGACCGCGAGCTGGGGCGTTGCGCCCGCCGCCCTGGCCGCCGCGCGCGCCGGCCTGGCCGCGCGCACCGGGCTGGCTGCCGATGCGCTGGTGCTGCGGCCCGAGGCGGTGGTGGTCGGCGAGGCCAGCTTGTCGCTGGGCGACGGCCAGGGGCAATGGCAGGTGCTGGCGAGCGCAGGCAACTCGGGAATCTCGCCCTACCACGCCGCCTTCAATCTATTGCTGGACGCCGGACAAGCGCGTTGCGTGCGCAAGGCGCTGGGCGGCGAACGCGACTGGTTGGCCCTGGCCTACCGTATCCAGGCCGATACAGGACCGCACCGGATGCAGGCCCGCCATTCGGCCCGGAGCGTCCAGGTCGAGCGCTATTCCAGCGTGGACGGCCAAGTGCAGCAGAGCAGCGAGCAGCAAACCGAGGAGACGGTTTCGCGGCAACAAGCGCCGCCACCGCCGCCGCAGACCTGGACCAGCCGCGCCGACGCCGCCGACTGGAATCTGGCGGCGGACTGATCGGCCGGGCCGGTTCGGCTGCGCGTCAGGCGCAGGCGTAGTCCGCCTGGCTCACACCCCTTCCCGCGCTGTCGCATGCGATGCCCGCGTGCGGCAGCGCGCGGCTGGTCCATGCGCGCTCGGAGCGGCCGCGCGGCGTGGGCGGCGCGCGTGGCCATCGCGCCGAAAGGTTGCAGAAAAGAAGCACGGAAATCGCCCCTGATCGCGTCCGCTCGGGCACGCGCGGGGCGTTGGAAAGAAACGTTCCGGCCTCATCGCCGGCGCCCCAACGACGCAGGCCGCGCAACGCGCGGTGCGCGCCCCGCCCACGACCGCCCCAACAGGAATCCAGGAAAAGGAGCCCTTCCATGTTCAAGTTCGACGACATCCGCATGTTGCACGGCTACCAGGTGCACGGCGACGACAAAAGCCCCCACACCTTCTACATCATCCCCAACGATCCGGGCTTCCAGCGGATGGCCAACGGCGGCCTGGCGCTGCGGCTGTTCGAATACAGCCACTTGCGCGAGACCGCCGACGACAAGTTCGGCGGCTTCGTGTCCTTCAACACCGAGCTGACCGTGCCGGAAGAGGACCAGGCCAAGATCGTGGCCTCGCTGCAGAAGGAGGTCGACGCGCGCTACAAGAACGGCCAGAAGGCGCCCAAGGTGGTGGTCGCGCCGATGAACTGGATCAACGGCACGGTCGAGCTGGTGCTCACCGAGAACGGGGTGACGGTGGAGAAAATCCGCGGCTCGGCCAAGCCGGCCCTGTACGGCAAGAACGTGGCCAGCTTCATGGTCGAGCTGACCGACCTGGGCACCAAGGTCTTCAAGTCCGCGCTGAGCACCGGCACCTCCTCGGGCATCCAGGTGATCTACAAGCTCGACCATTACTGCCGCCTCCCCATGTCCGAGGCCTGGGGCACCTGGAACGCCAAGGAGTTCTACAGCTTCTTCCAGGACATCAACACCGAGGACAACTTCTGGAGCGAGGACAGCTACACCGAAGTGGTCAACTCCAGCCGCTACAAGGAAAGCGTGGTGGACACCCACTTCAGCTTCACCCCGGTGCCGGGCATCAGCGCCGAGGACAACCTCAAGCTGGAGGCCGACATCCACGCGATGATCAACAAGCAGCTGGAGGACCAGGTGCAGCGCAACATGCTGCAGGCCATCGCCGAGGTCGATCCCAACACCAAGGAGCTGCGCGAGGGCCAGGACATCGAGGACATCCGCCGCACCATCAACCGCAGCCAGATCTCCAGCGTGCGGGTGGGCTGGACCGAGGCCAAGGCGATCATCGCCAACAAGAATCCCAACGGCATGCTGCCGACCATCACCTCGCTCAAGGACGGCAAGGGCAAGCCCTGCAAGTGGGAGGACTACTACACCAAGGTCGACCTGGACGACTTCCTGCGCGACCTTCGGGTCAAGATGCAGGTCAACGCCGAGTTCGAGAACCTGCCGATCTACAACGTCGAGGTCAAGATCAGCTACCCGCACGGGCCGAACAAGAAAAGCAAGGAGTTCGTGTTCACCAAGCCCGACGACGTGGCCGAGTTCGAGGCCCTGGTCCACCAGGGCATCCGCAAGTTCAAGTACTCCTACACGGTCAACTACAAGGGCAGCAGCTTCAAGCACCAGTCCAAGGAAGTGGAGACCGACGACACCAACCTGACCATCAATGTCGACGACCTGGGCATCCTGTCGCTGGACATCGGTCCGGGCGACATCGATTTCGAGCAGGTGCCGCGCGCCCAGGTCACGGTGCGCTACCGCGGCGGCAAGCAGCCGGTGGAAGCCAAGTTCAACATGACCCGCGAGACTCCGACCTTCCAGCTGCGCAAGATCATCGGCGTGCCGCGCACCGAGCCGATCGAGTACGAGGTGCTGTATCTGCTGGCCGATGGCCGCCAGATCCGCAAGAGCGGCTCGCAGCAAGCCAAGGAGCTGTACATCGACGACCCCTTCACCGCGCAGAAGACGGTCAGCTTCCGCGCCGCCGGCGACCTGGAGAACGAAATCGCCTCCATCACGGTGGAAGGCCACTACAGCGATGCGGCCAACAAGCACGAGCAGAAGACCCTGATCACCCTGTCCAGCGAGATGAGCTCCTTCGATTGGACCTTCCCGGTGGTGGACGAGCGCCAGGGCACGGTCACCTATGCCGTGACCACGGTCTACGCCGACGGCACCAGCAAGGACGAGCCCGAACAGACCGCCACCCGCTCGACCATCATCGTCGGCAAGAAGCTCGACGCGCTGGAGGTGGCGGTGGTGCCGGACCTGCTCAACTGGGACGAGCTGAAGATGGTCAGCGTGGCGCTGTCGCATGGCAGCAAGCGCATCGACCTGCGTTTCAAGCCCGGCGACGAGGAAAAGAACTGGAAGCTGCCCATCGCCAACGGCGAGGACCCGCAGTACGACGCCAAGATCACCTACTTCCTGCTCGACAACAGCCGCAAGGTCGTGACCCTGGACGACGCCACCGACCTGACCCTGTTCCTGGAAGTGCCGGCCTGACCCGGCCCCGGCCGGCGGCGCCCGACCCGCCGCCGGCCGTCTCATCCCGCCGGGCCGCGCTTGCGGCCAGGCCCGAACCCATTCGGGCGCCAGAGCGCGCGACCGATCCGGAAGGAGTCCGACCATGCTTCTCCTCGACAGCCGCAGCCGCCAGATCGACGGCATCTCGGTGTTTCCCGACCATGCCGATCCCGAGCAGTGGTACTACATGCCGACCACCCCGCAGTTGAGCGTGGTGCGCGACAAGACGCTCGGCATCGATGTGCCGCAATTCCTGCTGCTGGGCTTCCGCGGCGATGCCGGCACCGGCGGCTTTCTCAACTTCGACTGCAATGTCGGCGCCAGCCAGAAGCAGATCGACGCCCTGGCCAGCGCCATCGCCAATGCCGAACACTTGCGCAATCGGCCGCGGGTGGCGCCGGTGCCGCTGGAGGACGGCGCGGTGCGGCTGATGATGCTGGGCAAGTCCAGCGGCGATACCGCGCCGACCCCAGGCGGCGGACCGCAGTTCGTGCTCAAGATCGACCAGGCCGCCAAGCCGGCGCTGTACGGCGCCAACCAGGCCGCCTTCGCCGTGCGCCTGGACCAGGACGGCTACACCACCATGGAGCAATGCCTGGATGGCGAGATCCTACCGGTGGCGGTGGTGTATTCGCTGGACTTCCTGGGCCTGCGCCCGGCCTACAACGTGCGCCTGAAGATCGATTGGGACCGGGTGCAGAAACATCTGGACGAGCGCTTCTCCGGCGGCAACCTGTTTTTCTCCACCGACATCGGCCGCGCCGTGGACGAGTTGGAGGAAACCCGCGCCATCGTGCTGGAGTCGGACACCTTCGTGGCCGAGGGCGAGGACACCCAGGGCATCATCGACCGCCGCGACGCGGCCCTGGCCCAGGTCCGCAACATGGTCACCGACGCCTTTTTCCAACCCAGCCTGCCACCGTGGTCGCCGGAGAAGAAGAACGACTTCGAGCGCGGCCTGGAGGCCATCGGCGCGTTCGCGGCCGACTCCTCCGCGCGCGCGGCCGGCGGCCCGATCGGCGCGCTGATGCCCAGCTTCAGCTACAAGCGCATGGACTATCGCCGGGTGGACCGCAAGAAGCTCAACGTCAACTTTTCCGAGCGCGTGGCGATCCGCCGCTCGATTCATCCGCAAGGCCACCTGGCCGCGCTGTTCAAGCCACTGCGCGAGGGCGGTCTGCCGCGCGAGCGCCTGGTCCGGCAGGTCAGCCTGGACAACGATTTCTTCCGCAAGCGCCGGATCAAGGTGATCTCCCGCGCCGACCTGGCCGCCGACGACATCGGCAGCATCAACGTGCGCGCGCGCTACGGCGACAAGCCGGTGAATGCGCTGCTCGGCGCCAATGCCGCCGAAGCCGGGTTCGAATGGCTCAGCCAGCTCGACCGCAACGGCGCGATGAAGCGCGAGGTTCAGGTCGAGTACGAGGTGTTGTTCAAGGGCGTGGACGCGACCGAGCGGCCGACCCGGATCAAGTCCAAGCCGCAGGTCTTCGACGTGGAGAACGTGGAGATCGTGCCGCGCGATCTGTACGCGATCAACACCGTGCCGGTGCTGGCCGAGAACTACCCCTGGGACCGCTACAGCTCGGTGGATGTGCACCTGCGCTATCGCGACCCGGCCAACAAGATCAACCAGAACGACCTGGTCCGGCTGACCCGCGAGTCGCCCGCCGGGCAGTGGAAGATGTTCGTGCTCGACCCGGCGCGCAGCGGCTACCAGGTGCGGATCGTCCACCACGCCGTATCCGGCCCGGACAAGGTCGTGGACTGGACCGACAGCGACGAACCCCAGGTCGCGGTGCGCAATCCTTTCCCGACCCGGCGCAGCCTGCAGATCGTCCCCAACGTGGACTGGAGCCAGGTGCAGGAGGTCTTCGTCGACCTGCGCTACGAGGACGCCGCCAATGGCGTGCGCGTGGACCAGCCGATGAGCTTCCAGGAAGGCGCGACGGCGCAGACCTTCGCCGTGGACCTGCGCGATCCGGAGGCGCGCGCGGTCTACTACAGCGCCAGCATCCTCTACCGCGACGGCCGCGACGTGGAAGAGATTCCCGAATCGATGACCCTGGGCAACCGGGTGCTGATCAAACCGGGCATGAAGGGCCGACGCATCGTCCGGGTGCATCGTCCGGCCGATTTCGCCCGCCGCCGCATGCGCAAGATCAAGGTCTCGCTGCGCTTCGAGGATTTCCCCGGCGGGCTGTCCTTCGCCGAGGACTTCGAGTTCGACACCGCCCAGGCAGTGGGCGAATTCGAGTACGACTACCTCGACCCGGCGCGCATGCGCTACGAGTACAAGGCCACCTACCTGCTGGAGAACGGCACCCAGAAGGCGACGCCGTGGACCGCCGCGGACGCCGCCGAGTTGGTGCTGAAACTGCCTTGAGCCCCGCCGCCGCCTGCCCGCGGCGGCGCTTCGATCTTTCCCATCGGCTCCGATCGCGCCGTAGCCGCGCGCGGCCGACCCCTGGAGTCCTGCCATGCTCAGCCTGGAAAAACCCATCACTGTCGACGGCGTCACCGTGTTCCGCGACCACGCCGATAAGAACCAGTTCTGGTACTTGCCCGGGCCGGTGGCCCTGGCCACGCGCGCGCCCGACCGGCGCAAGGAGTTCACCTTCCTCAAGTACCGCGTGGCCCAGGCCGACGCCGCCGACAAGGGCGGCGGCTTCGTCATGTTCGTCACCACCCTGCAACTGCCGCCTTCGCTGGAGACGCGCATCCTCGGCCGGCTCAACGCCGAGCCGGGGGTACAGCCGCCGGTGCGGCTGACCGCGGCCAGCTTCGAAGAAGGCTCGGTGCAATGCGTGGCCCTGAACGTGCAGGGCAGCGGCGGCACCAGCGCCGAGCCGGCGCAGCCGGGTACCTTCAATGCGGTCGAGCGCATCCTCGGCACCTCCGTGCCTTCGATGGATGCAGCCAACCGCGCCGCCTTCAGCCTGAGCCTGTCGGCCGAGGGCGCGAGCTTGCTGGAGCAGGCGCTCAGCGACGGCATGACCCCGATCGGGGTGATCTACGACTTCAAGTACCTGGCCATGCGCCCGGCGCTGAAGGTCACCATCACCGCCGACTTCGAGCGCATCTACAACCACTTCAGTGCCAGCCTGGAAGGACAGTACGCCTGGTTCAAGGCGGGCATCGACGCGGCGTTCGAATCGCTGGTGCAGAAGGGCGTGATCGACATCCAGGTCGAGGCCTTCACCGATGCCGACGACAAGCGCGACCAGGAGCAGTGGGCGCTGGACTTCTTCAAGGAGGACCTGCTCAGCAAGTGGTTCGAGCCGACGCTGCTGCCCGGGCGCTTGTCGGGGGATGCGGCGACACCGGCCGATCCGGGGACCAACCCTGGCACCAACCCGGGCACTAACCCAGGAACGAACCCAGGAACGAACCCAGGAACGAACCCGGGCACCAATCCGGGCACTAACCCGGGGACGAACCCGGGGACGAACCCGGGGACCAATCCGGGCACTAACCCAGGAACGAACCCGGGCACCAATCCCGGCACCAATCCCGGAACGAACCCGGGCACTAACCCAGGAACGAACCCAGGAACGAACCCAGGCACCCATCCCGGGACGAACCCAGGCACCACCCCAGGCACCGGCACTACGCCCGGCGGCGGTTTCGATGGCACTTCCGCGCCGGCGCAGGTGCAGCCGGCCAGCCTGGCGATGGAGTCGCAACAGCCCTCGCCCTTGCCCGCCGGGCAGTCGGTGATGCACACGCCCGCCGCCAATGGCCTGAGCGAAACCATCACCGTCGGCGGCGCCAACGCCGTGGTGCGGGTGGACAATCAGCCTGTCGCACTGGACGCGCAGGGACGTTTCACCCTCAACCTCGATCCGGGCAGCGATCGGGCGATCGAGGTGGAGTGGCCCGCGGCCGTGCAGGAGCAGACCTTCGGCCTGTTCTTCGATTTCGACAAGCCTGCGCCGTCGGGCTGGCGGGTCAACCCGCCTTCGCCGCAGTACCGCGCCTACGTCGAGAACACCACCACCGATCCGCGTTACCAGGATGCGTCCGGCACCCTGCGCATCGAAGGCGATGGCGACTGGAGCGGCCCGCAGCGCGGCGCCGAACGCTTGGCCGAATGGATCCGGCGCTTGCCGGCGCCGCGCAACGTACGCCTGGACGCCTATGCCAGCCACGAGCACGCCAACGGCGCCAACGACACCCAGCGCCGGACCTACAACCAAGCCCTGTCGCAGCGCCGCCTGGATGTCGCGCTGGCGGTAGTGCGCCGCGCCGGCGGCGCGGTCAGTGGACAGATCGCGCATGGCGACACGCCGGCCGATAACCGGCCGGGCACGCACTCGCCGATGGGCGGCGATCCGGACAACCGCGTGGTCCATGTCACCGGCCGCGTCGCTGCCGGTGCGCCCAGCCGCTGGCGCGGGCGCCTGCGCCGGCCGGCGTCGGTGCACCCCAATCCGAACCCGAATCCGAACC
>CBIFVU010000011.1:0-36743 GCA_966185905.1 uncultured Lysobacter sp. | reverse complement strand
CCTCGCCGCCGCGCTCGGATGCGCCGGCCTGGGTCGCTGCCGCACTGCCGCTGCTGACCACCGCCGCTTGGCTGGCCTGGGCCGCGAGCGCGCTCGGCCACGCCGGCGCCACCTCCGGCCAGGCCTATGACCTGCTGCTGTACGGCGGCGCCCTGGCCATGGTCGCGGCGCTCGGCCAGCTGGGTGCGGTGATCTGGGCCGCCTTCCGCGGGCGCCCGGGCTGGACGGTGCTGGCCGCCGTCGTCGGGGTGCTGCTGGCCGCCCTGCTGGCCGGGGGCGGCATCGCCTGGATCCTGGACCAGCGCGACGCCGACCACCAGCACAAACGGCTGCTGGTGCACCAGCGCCTGCCCGAGGCCATCCGCAGCGGCGATGCCGCCCGCATCCGCGCCGCCATCGACGCCCTGCCCGAGCAGCCCGGTCCGGCCCGGGTGATGTGCATGCTCCAGGGCGGACCGTCCTACACCTACGTACATTGGCTGTGGTTCGACGAGACCGCCCGTGGGCCGGACCTGCCGCCGGAAGAGCAACTGACCGCCGTCGCCGCGGCGCTGGACGGCCCGGCCTCGCGCGAGCAGAAACAAGAAGCGCTGCGGGTCGTGCTCGCCGATCTGATCGACGAACCCGGCCCGGCGCTGCTGCCGCGCTGGGCGGCGCTGTGGCGGCGCACCCTGGCGCCGGAGGCCGCCGCCGCGCCGATGCTCGTGGGCGGCACCAACGAACCGGACGGCCACTGCTCGCTGCGCGATCCGTTCGCGCGGCTGCTCTCGGCCTGGGGCGACGACGGCCTGTCGGCATGGCACCAAGCCGGCCTGGGGTTCGACCGCGCCCAGGGCCAACACGTGCAGGCGCTCGGCGCCGTGCGGCGCGCGTCCACCGTCCAGGCCCTGCTCGCCGCCGACCCGCAATTCGCGGCGGTGCTGCGCGAGCAGCCGCGCGCGGGCGAAGACGCGCTCTTCGATCAGGCCGGCGAGCTCAGCGAACGCCTGGACGACCCCGCCGAGGCCGAACAGTCGTTGGCCACACTGGAGGCGCTGCGGGACGCCGGCGCGCGCCCGGACCCGAGCCGCGCCTCCACCGCTTGCGAACGCTTCGACGCGAGCGAGCAACGGCGCGAGCAAGCAGCATCGGCGGCCTCCGCGGCGGATACCGCAGCGGTCCCGGACGCCGAGGGCGGCGCCACCGCCGAAGACCGCGACGAACGCACCGCCCCCGAAACCGCCGTCGCCGACCCGCCGCACCGGCGCAAGGCGGCCCAACGTGCGCGGGCGCTGCTGTGCGCGCCCGCGCCGGCCGCTTGAACCGCGCCGCCGGCCTGCCGCCGCCGGCGCAAACGCCGCTACACTGGCGCGCATGAAAATCGCCAGCTGGAATGTTCATTGGCGAACCATCTGATTTCAGGAAAATTCTTATCGGCACCAAAAGTGGCTTATTTCAAGTAATTTTGATCAGCCGCCAGTGTCAGTAGAATCCAGATGACTCCACAACATCCCCGTCACTTGGGGGTATCGTTGGGGGTATCCTAGAGACCACAATGCTGGCTTCTCCACCATGCTGACCGCAGTCCAGATCAATGCGGCAAAGCCTGCCGCGAAAGCTTACAAACTTGCTGACAGCGGCGGCCTGTACCTGCTTGTGCAGCCATCGGGCGCGAAGCTGTGGCGCTATAAATTTCGTCTCGGTGGAGTCGAGGGACTTGATGCATTGGGCCGCTTTCCCGAAGTCACGCTTGCGCAAGCCCGCCAAGCCCACGGCGAGTCCAGACGGCTGGTTGCGCAGGGCATCAACCCGGTCTTGGCCAGGAAGGACCGGAAGCAGGCGCTCATCCAGGCCAATCTGGCCCGGGAAAAGGGGTCGTTTGCCGCTGTCGCAGCAGACTGGGCTGCCGCAACCGCACATGGCCTGCGCCCGGCGACGCTCAAGCAGCGCGAGCGGGAAATGCGGAATGACCTGCTTCCCAAGCTCAAGGCGCGCCAGATCAAGGACATCAACCGGGTCGAGATCACGGCACTGCTCAAGGCCGTGGAGAAGCGCGCCCCGGAAGTCGCTCGCAACTTGCGCAACTACCTCTGGAGCATCTTCGAGTACGCGATCGACAGCGGCCTGATCAGTGCCAACCCCGTGCCGTCGATCCGAATACTCAAGAAGCGCGACCAGAAGAACCACCCCGCCCTGTCACCCGACCAGATCGGTGAGTTCCTCAGGAAACTCGATGAACGGGCGCTGCTCGAAGAGCAGACACGCATCGCCATGCTGTTGGTGACGCTGACCACGTGCCGCAAGGCAGAAATCATCGGCGGCAAGTGGGAGGAGATCGATCTGGAAGCCGGCGAATGGGAGATCCCAGGCGAGCGCATGAAGAAAGGGCGCACACACTGGGTCCCCTTGTCCAAGCAGGCGATCGGCCTTCTGCGCCAGTTGCGCAAGCTGACTCCCGCTAACCAGGTGCTGCTGTTTCCGAACCGCCGCGACCCCAGGCGCCCCATGGCGAACCGCAGCCTCAACGCTGTTATGGAACGCCTTGGCTACAGCGGCGAAGGCACGCCCCACGGCATGCGTTCGGCGTTCAGCACCCACTTCAACGGGCTCAATGCCAACGCAGACGTGATCGAGCTCTGCCTCGCACACGCCCCCATGGGCAAGACTCGTGCAGCCTACAACCGACACCTCTACAAGGAAGAGCGGCGGAAAATGCTCCAGGACTGGGCGGACCGCCTCGACTACCTGCGGAAGAAGCGGTCGTCTACGAAGTCATGACGAGCCATCACGTCCAGTCAGTTCCGGAGCCAAAATGGTCGTGTGAATCGTTATCGAAGCCGGACCCGAAACTGTCGTGATGGGAGAACAGGTCATCGTTCCGAAACCCGTAGGGATTGCCGCCGACATCAACACCTGCCTCGTTGTCCGAGATCATCGGGAGCCCCGTGGCGGGGTTGACGCAGGTGTGGTGTGAATCGGTCATCGCATCACTTGACCATCCACCGCGAACACTGCTGAAGTCGTCGAACGGGCTAGCTAGCGCATCGTGACGATCCATGGACGTTGCGTGGTCGTCAAACCCATACCAGTTGCCCGCAACATCGAATCCATGCGGCCCTTTTGACATCATCGGTAGCCCAGTCGCTGGATTGAACCAGTGTGCCTCATCACTTGGTTCATCATCTGATTCGCCAGTTGCCATCGAAGTCCCCTCCGACAAGCCGATGAAGCCGATCAGGAAAACCGCAGCCAATACGATGACTGCAATGAGAAGTAGACCTTCCATATCGACTGTCCTCCGCAGCCAGGAACAGAAAGCCTTCCATGGCCCTGTTTCTCCCGAAACCTATCGGTCACACCCTGCCAGTCCGATTTCTCAGAAGCTGAGACAAGGGGCCACGGGATCTGAATGCGCGGTGCAATCGCCGCACTACATTGGCGGCAAATCCGCCGACATTCCTGGTCTGGATCCGGCCCGACTCCAAATCCCCGAGTCGATGTTTCTCGACCACGTTCATGTAGTGGATCATCCTGACCAAGGCGAACCAGTGGTGCCGCAGCTCGGCTGCCTCCGCTTCGAGCCGCCGCATCAGGAGCTCTTCGGCCGGATGAGCATCTGCGATCAATGGAGTCAGGTCAGCCTGACAGTCCCACATCCGGGCACGAATCCTGGCCAACCGCCCACGCTGTTTCACGACACCGCGCCAACTGAGGTAGAGACGGCCTTTGGGTATGTCCAAACTCAGGCAAAGACGGATTCGATGCGGCCGGAGCAGTTGCTGGCCGTCCATACCGCGGATCTGCATGGAAAGATCAAGTCGTTCGAGTCTCGCCCTGGCGGCTAGTTCAACAGCCCGAGCTGCGTACTCCTCAGCCAAGCGTTTGACCTCATGGCGAGCACCGATGAAAGACGACAGGCCACATGACGTCAGGAGCGAACTGTCTATCCCGGACGAGAGCGGGATGGTGCAGTACGGTCCATAACCGGACGTCGGCATCCAGTTCGGCGCGGCCGTGATCCTATATTCATCCTTCGTAGCGACTTCTCGCTTTCCTGCATCTTGTGCAGTTATGTATCCGTTCACTGGCTTCACCGCGGCTCTACCCGTCGCATCTTGCGCAACGAGTTAGCACCTGCAGACCGTGCAATCAACTGGATATTGTTTCCGCGCGTCACTCTTCAATTACCAGAAGAGTCCGCACAGTCCCATAGGACTCCAGAAGAATTGAAGTGAACAGGGTCGATCGCAGACCAATGCGCCTGCAAACGGGGAGAAATGCGCAGACCCCAAGCGTCAGGGACTGTAATTTTCACCGCATAGTTCCCGGTGCAATTTCAGGAACGTCACACAGCTTGGAACCCTGTCATGCAGGAATCGTGGGCGTGCTGGCCACCTTCATAGTCTGATCCCCGGTCGCGAGCCGACTGAACCCCTCACGGATGACATTGGCGATCAGCGTTCGCCGCGCACGCAGGAAATCCGAGTAATCCATCGTCCACCAGTCGCCCGGAAGCGCGTGCCAGCGCATCATGTCTGTGAGCTCGGACGGTGCGAAACGAGCCGCATAGCGGGGCCAGTAATCCTTAGGTGCCATGTCGGAAATGGCAATGTTGTCGTCCCACTCCACCAGTGCATAGTTGGCGATCTGGTTAGTCTCGCGCACACCCTCGATTTTCAGCTTCTTGAGGTGTCGCTTCGGAAACAGGTGGTGACGCTCCAATGCCTTCTTGTTGCCCGATGCCGGCGGATCGAGCAAATCCGCCACCTTGCCCTTGGAGAACAGTGCACGCGCGTCGCACAGCACCAGCGCCGCGTGATAGGCAAAGAGACTGGGGCTTCGTCCGGAAGAGGTAGCCAACTCCAGTGGCAGGGTCTTGTCCCAGTAATCGGCCGTCAGTTCTGCATCGCCCACCTCGGCCAGGGTGCGTAGGAAGGCGTTGGCATCCCCGGATGCCGGCAGCAAGACCAGATCCTTCTCGAACTGGGTCTCGGTCGAACCGGTGTATCGCCCGGTCAATAGCGACATGAACAGCCAGCGTGCCACCGCCTGCTTCAGCGCGTGTGGCGCAACACCGTATTCAGTACGGCCGATCAGGTAGAGCTGGTAGCCAAACACCAAGGCCATCTCGGAACTGACGTATCGCGCATTGCGGTAACCTGCCGTGCGCACCACATTGAGGTAGTCGGCCCAGTGCGTCGGGTCGAGTAGATGGGCTTGCGCAGCCTTGAGCCGATCAAACTGCTGCTCGCGCTGTTGCTGGCTGAATTGACCTGTCTGCAGGTCCTTCCCGCGCAGCAGCGAATAGATGTGCTGAAGCCGTCCGCGACGGAATGCGATGCCGACACCTACCCGCAGCAGGCTGTCCGGTTCGGGCCGGAAGATTTGGTTAAAGGCCGAGACCGCACCCAGCGATGCCGGTGGCCGGCGCGTTTCGACGCTGAAACTTTCCAGCGCCGTACGGCCCTCGTCCCAGAAGACAGACATTAGGGTAAGAATGAAATCGGACTGGTTTAGCTTCTTGCCCTCGCTGTTGATGCGCACGAACACATCCGCCACCTGCTCCTCGGTGGCTGTCGAATTCAGCTCCAGCGCGACGAACGGATAGCCCTGCAATTCAAACAGGCGGGTGATGGCCCTGATTGCACGCTCTCGCTCCTCGTCCGTCAGCTTGCGCGTGGCCTCAATGCGCGATAGGTACCCGGTGATGACAGAGAACGAGTCCTTGGCCAGCACCGCGCTGATGTCGGGCAGGAACTCGGGAGTCCGGTCGGTGGTCGCGTCTGGCACCTCGAACTTGCCGTCCAGCGGATTGAAGGCGATCCGGATCGTCTCGTGCTGGAAGTTGTCGCGCAGCACCTGGATACCGCGCATCACCGCGTATAGCGAAGTCAGGCGCTGCTGGCCGTCCACGATTAACAGCGACGGCGCCTTCTGCTTGCCGTCCGGACCGATGGTTCGCGCGCGATCGGACGCGGCGCCAGTTTCCCAGAACAGCAGGTAGCCCACTGGGTAGCCGCGGTACATGGAGTCCAGCAGATCGCGCACCTTGGCATTTGGCCAGACGAAAGGGCGCTGGATGTCCGGCAGGCCGATTCGCCCGATATCGATATCCGACAGCAGCCCCTGCAGGGAATAGTCGGTTTTCTTGAACAGCATTTCGCTCATGTGTCGTGTCCTATGCATCCCACCGGTCGCAGAACTTCGTCCGGAGCTCGTCCAAGCGGGCAGGTAGACGATCCGCACACACCATCCCGAGGTAGGTGGCAGCTCGCGTGGCGCCTACATAGAGGTAGCGGTCGAACAGATCCGGTTTCGATTCGGCCAACAGATCCACGTCCACGAAGAACACCGCTTCAAACTCCAAACCCTTGATGTGACGGATCTCGAACACCCGCACATCGGTACCCTCCCCCAGACTGCGCTCGTCGCAAGCCACTGCTCTGAGGTTGATCGATTCCAGGTGCCTTGTCAGTTGCTCCGCCATTGGCTCGACGTCCTCTGCCCGATTCACCAGGACGGCAACAGTGGGCATTTCTTTGACTGTCTTCTCAACCTCCATGATCCGCTGTGCGATCCATGAAGCACTATCTGGACCAGCATGCTCAAGCAAGGCTGGGCATACTCCGTCATGCGTACTTCCTTTTGGAAGTTCGCCGTGGGCGGAGATGTCCCCGCCCATAAGTCGAAGAAGCTCGCCGGCGAACGCATTGAGTATTCGGCTTTGCCGGTAGACAAGATTGATCTGGGCAGGCGTGATCGCCCCTGACGCCCAGGCGAGCTGCTCCATGGACCGGATACCGGATGCGGTAATACGCTGATTGAAGTCACCGCAGGCGAAGAATGATTTCCCTGGCAGGGCCGCCAGTCCCTCCATGCAAGCCAGCTCCAGCACCGAGAAGTCCGTCGCCTCGTCCACCATGATCTGCGTGCGGAAAAGACTCGATACCCGCTTGATAACTTCAAATCGCTGTGAATCGACATTGCGTGCGACAAAGGACTGTTCCAGAAGCACCCTGCAGTTCCGAAGCATTAGCAGGATCACCGCATCTAGTTCCGTGGGGGATAGATGCAACGCACCGGCCGGCCCAGCTACGTAATAGCGATTGTCGTCGACGTACTCCTTGCGAAATGCGCGGTAGCTGCTTGGAACGTCCGAGATATATCGCCTGAACGCGTTGATGAATCGACGCAAGCCGTTCTGGAAGCTGATGCGTTGCCCGATCTCGATAAGAACTGTCTCATCCGGGAGCGATTGGCCGAGCCATGCCACTATGCGAGCAGCACGGGTGTCTTTTTTCAACGCCCGCTTCTGATACCGGCTCCTGGACAAGGCGCGCAGTGCTGCCAGATAGGCCTTCACTGCCGCCTGCATGTCGGTTGACGATAGCCCTGTCTGATCACCAGCTTCCTGCTCGTCATCGTCGAACTCGGCATCATCGTCGTCCTGCTCATCGTCCTGCTGCAGGCCAGCCAGCAACTGGGCCAACCTGATGAAGACTTCCCTGTCATTGTTGTAAAGGCGGTTGCGCTCGCCTTTCAGCAAGCCATCGGCGACTACCCGGGATTCGTCCAGCACAGCACGGATCGACGCATCGCGCGCCTCCAGGTCACGGTAGACATCCATCCACGAACGGCCATCCAGCGACGCAGCCAGCTCCATCAGATCCTCGACAACAGCATGTGCAGCTTCAGGGGCCGCTCCGATCGCCATGTCTGCGCCGTCCTTCAGCTGTTTGCGCAGTCGTTGATCGTGGAAGCCGCGGAATGCCTCAAACCACCCCCTCGGGTCAGCAACCAGATGCTCAGACAAATGATCCTGATTCGGCCTCAAGGTGTAGCGCCCACCATTGGTGGATCGAAGGACACCCAGCGTGTTACGCGCGATGATGGTGCGATAGGCCTCCCAGGTCTGGATGCGCGCATCCATAGCCGGCACCTGCTCCCGATTGAATGCTTCCTTCAGATAGTGCTTGAGCAATTCGGACGGGGTGAACATCATCCAATTGATATCGTGCGAACCCGCTCCGCTAGAGTTCGCCGCGATTCTCTTTTCGCGGTCATCCAGGGCATCGAGGTCGAGCTTCTGTCCCAACCGCTTGATTAGCGTCGTCGTCTTGCCAGTGCCCGGCGGACCGAGAATGATGAGTTGACTGTCCAGCGGGCGACGGAAGATCTCGCCCTGGAACTTGTCGAGGATGGGCTGGTCGCGCAGTCCCATCGCGACACGTACCTGATGGCTGATACCGGCCTTGATGCCGTCCGCCAGCGCCGCCTGCTCAAGCAGGCGATCCAGGTCATCGCCAGCGTCCGTGCCGAGCGACTGCAGCAGCTCTCGCAGTGACCGGATGGAAAAGGCGCCGTCTTCAAGGCCGAGATGCAGGTTCCCGGTTGAATCCCAGCCTACGTCCAGCATCCGCGGGTGCAGCGTCGTCTTCTCAATGAGACTGAACGCCTGCGCAGCTCCTGGCAGCGGCACCGGCGCTTCGTCACCAACATCGAGCTCGGCCAGACGACCCCATGCGGTGTCGTAGTTGGCGACTTGTGTTCCGGACGGCAGGACCGCCCCTGTCTTGCGGGCGATATACAGCACACGCTGTACACCCGATTCATCCTCGATGACCAGCCGCGAGATTGCCGGCTCGCGGGCCAGCGTCAGCCAGCCCTCACGCGTCTATCTGGAACTCTCGCCCAGATTCCGGAACGCTTCCTGGCTGGTGAAAGTGTTGCCGCCTGCCAGTCCACTACCTGCATCGGCAACGACATCCAGCTTGCCCTTTGCCAGGGTGGCCGCTTCGGCAAAGGTGCCCAACACCTCGTTAGCCAGCGCGGAAAAATCAGGTTGGTTCATTGATCCCCCTTGACTCGCTACATCAATGCCGTGGAGCTGAAGGACTGCGCTGGCGGGCGCTGACGTCAGCGTCTACGACTTCGTACGGCAGCCCCTCCACGTAATAGGAGTGCTCGCCAAACTCATCCTTCCAGTAGACAAGCGCCAAGTTTTCGGAGCCCCTGATCGCACTTCTGGCCTGTTCCCCCAGACTCGCCGCGGCGGGTATTTCTTGGCGCTCCACCTCCAGCTGGCGATCTCGAAGCTGCTGGAGCTTTTCAGATGCCTTTTCAGACTCAAGGCGCTCCGATCTACTTCCAAGCAGCCAGCCAGGCATGTTGCGCTGGTACCAGCTCATGGCTTCGACGGCTTTGTCCAGCTCCTTCACTAGGGCGCTCGTCTTCTTTCCCTCCTTCTTGATCGTCTTCAGGAGGTTGTCGTGCTGGTCGCACAATGCAACGAAGCTCTCCACCAGGCGAGCCGTTCTGGCCGGTGACTCTTGCAGTGACAGCGCGAGACGCAGGTATCCGACCCGCAACCCCATGCTGGAAACGATCACTGCCAGGCGCGAGTCATGGACCTTGAAGTCAAGGTCCACTTCCGATGCATCAACGGCAATGTCTTGCGATCCATTGAGAAGCTTGTAGCGCTCACAAAGCGCGGTAACTCGCTCTTCCGCAAGTGCGAGCCGAACAATCATGTCCGTCGAGAATTGCCTCTCGTCCGAAAATTGCTCTTCCAGCGACTCCAGACGCTGGGAGATTGCCACCAGCTCCGAAGCGAAGGTCGCTTCCGTACGATGAAGAACGCGCTCCAGCGCCCTCTCGATCCGTGCAAGATCCTTGCGGATCAATGCGAACTGCTTCATGACGATGAAAGTGGAAATAGCCTGAAACACGATCAAAGGCGCGACCACCGGAACGATCGCGCTTGATGCAGCAATGAATGGCGCCTGGCCTACGATGGATCCGCTGGCACTGACCACAGCACTGCTCACTCCACCTTTGATGGCCATGAGCGTGGCGGGATTGGCTGTCGCGATAAACAGCTGCCCGAACATGGCGGTACTAAGGCCAGCGCTGCCCCCAGCTGCGCCGATAACGGAAAGGATCGTACTGGGAGCCACCTTGCCGCCATTGCTGACAAGACTCCCGGTTTTGGCCCATTGCTCCCGATAGCGAGCCAGCATCGCATCGCGCAGGCTGCCCGACACAGTCAGCAGCGCCAACTGTCCTTTGGGATCGACTCCCACAATTGCCGTTTTCAGTTCTGGAGGAGGCGGTTGAACAGGAGCCATGTCGGACGACACGGCCGATTCAATGGCAGGTAGCTTCGGATCCTCCCGAGCGCCAGCCACTTCCCCCCGGATCCACCGCCAAAAGCTGTCTAGAAAACCTGACATACGCCCCCTAGCCTTGTCAGTCCAACTACCAGCGTTTCTCAAGGATCTCCCTCACGGAGATAGGATTCAGCACAGACGAACAGGCCTCCCAGTTCGCGTCCTCGACCCGGCTGTACTTCACGTCGAACGGATTCCGGGTGGCGGCAGCACGATCAATCAATTGATTGGCTTCTGCCTCATCGTTCAAGGCAACCTGCACCCAGACGTCTTCCAGCGTGTCCGGGATCTGACCGAACAGGTCGTGGATGGCTTCCAGACGATCGGCCAGTACGTTGTGGACACGATCTTCGACAGAGCCGCGATAGCGCAAGTTGGCGATCCATACTTCGTTGCGCGCCTGGCCGATACGCTGGATACGGCCCTTGCGCTGCTCCAGGCGGGTCGGGTTCCAGGGCAAGTCGATGTTGATGAGCGTGCCGAGCTTCTGGAGATTCAGGCCCTCGGACGCCGCGTCGGTTCCCAGAATGAGCTTGAGTTCGCCGCTACGGACACGTTTCTTGAGCGTCTCGCGCTCGCACCGCTGGAAGTGCCCATCACGCCAGAAACCGGAACGGTTGCTGCCCGCGTAGAGACCGATATCCATGCCCGCGAACTCAATCCGGGTAGCCAGCTGGTCACCCACCCACTTCACCGTGTCGTAGTACTGCGAGAACAGCACGCAACCGAGGTCGAGCCAACGCTGCTTGGCATCCGGACGTGTACCCAGCAAGTAGCCGATCAGGGCCTCCAGCTTGGGATCTCGATTGCCGCCTTCCTTCAGCAGTTGATAGCAACGCTCAAGCGACGTGATCTCATCGTGCGTGAAGTTCTTCAGATCGCTCAAGGCCGTTGGCGGGCGGCCTGGACCTGCTGGCTCCTCGTTTTCGATATCGTCTTCTTCTTCGTCAACGCTGTCGTAGTCGGCTCCGAGCAGCTTGACAACGGTCCGGCGTCCGGCCTGCATTGAACTTCCCAGCCGGCGCAGCAGCAGGGTCTTGAAGAAGCCCGCGCCACGTACGCGCTGCTGCAGCATCTGACAGAAGTGCTCCGCTTCCTGATACGCCTCATGGAGATAGCCATTGAGCGTAAGGGCGTACTGGTCATCTTCACCAAACAGCTTCACCGCGACGCGGGGTAAGTAGTACTCACCTGTCGCCGGGTTGATCTGCTGCTCCAGGTAGGCGCGTGTCCGGCGGACGATACAGCGAAGCAGTGGATTAAATTTCTCGCCATAAGCAGGCAGCAGTCCGTTTTCCAGCTGCACGCGACGCAGCACGACAGGCAACTTGTCCAGGTCCTCTGGGCGGAACTGCCATTTGGTGTCGGGCGCATCAAGACGGTTACGGATCGTGGCCGCTTCAGCGGACTCATGACGCGATGGAAGCGGATCGCTGGCGTACCACCAGCCAGCGGCAGCATCGGTAGGCACGGTCACCTCGCCCGTCGCGACTTTCAGACATCGGCTTGGCTTGAACCAAGGGCTGCTATGCGTCCAGCCGCCCAATACGCCGTCATTGCCTTGGGCAAGGATGCGCAGCAGATCCCAAGCTTCGACGGGATGCAGCTGCACAGGCGTCGCCGTAGCCAGCAACATGCTCTTGGTTCGCGAGCCGATCTGGTGCAGGAAATCCATCAGCTTGCCGGGCTCGGCGCGCTCATCGACTTCGTCGTCGCCGGCCTCTACCTTGGGAATGTTGCGGCGCCGTGCGCGGTGCGCCTCGTCGACGATCACGCAGGTGTACTGGAGCGACAGCAGCTGACGCACCACCTCGCTGTTGCCGCGCACCACCAGGCCCTGGGAGATCAGGCCGATCCGTCGCGGACATTGCCCAAGCGAACGCGCTCCGTCGCCCGGATGCTCGACATCGTTCTCGTCCACCCAGGCACGACCATTCCAGCGCGCCGAAGGCAGGTGCAGCAGTTCCATCAGCTCGTCCTGCCACTGTTCTAGCAGGGGCTTGGGTGCAAGCACCAGGATTGGGCCACCGTCCGGCTCGTCCAGCGCCATCAGCATGGCGGCCATGGCGAGCTGCACCGTCTTGCCGAGACCAACCTGATCGGCCAGTACCAGGCGCGCTCCGCCAAGACGGTGACGCTCCAGTGCCAGGCTGGCGAAGTACTTCTGGTGGGGCCACAGGCCCTGCTCCCGACGGTAGACAGGCGTCTCGACGGCGGCCGCTGCGGCAGCTTTGTCGGGATCCTGCGGGTCCAGCTCGGCCGGCTCGATCACCCGACGCTTGATGATCCGCTGCAGGTCCTGGGGAATGAACGGGCAGACGGCCAAATCCACCGCACGCGGGTCGTTCCACAAGGCATCGAACTCCTCCTCCACCCACGCAACCGTCTCCGACGCTGAGTCTTCCCAGAGCAGTTCGTAGTTCACCTTCCAGGCGGAAGCACTTTCGTTGACGCTGCCGAGGAAGGCCGTCGCCGACCCGTCGGCACGGCGCACCACGCCGGCCTTGCCGTGGATCAAGCCGAACGCATCGTCCGGCAAGACGCGCACCTCGATCCGCTTTGTGATCAGCGCGTCGTATAGGGCCTGGTAACGAGGAAGTGCCGGTGGCGGTGCGGCCTCGGGTTCACCCGCACACCAGCTCCGGCGAAGCGCCGCCTGCGCAGCGGCGGCTGTGGCCATGTCCTGCGGGTCGATGTCCGAGTTGCAGATGATCCGGATCGGACCGGCCACCTTCGACAGCGCCTCGCCCGCAACCTCGAAGAGGCTGGAACGGAAGTAACCAGCGATGCGGTCGTAGGACACCGCACCCTCCAGCCGCTGGTTGAGCACCGACTGGTCGAGGCGTGTCCGGCGGCTGGAGTGTCTTTGCAGCATGCTCAGGCGTGATCGTTGCGGAGACGTCCGGCCAGGATGCGGGCCGCTTCGGAATCCTCGGCCCACTCGGCCATCTCTTCGGTATTGCCGAGAGCGGCCAACCAGTCGAGCAGGTGGACAAAGCGTTCGCGCCGGCGCCAGTAGCCCTGCCCAAAAGTGTCGCGCAGGTACTGGCGGCCGGCTTCCGGATCAGCATCGTTGCGCACCGTCTCACGCACTGCGAACAACAGGTGGCGCAGCGCTGTCGTGGCGAAGGGATGGGGACCGGTTGCTGCGGCACGACCACGCCGGGCAGACAGGACGACCGAGCCATCCTCGCCAGCAACGGCGAGCGTGGCGCTGCCAAACCCGGTGGGGGTCAGCATGCGGGCGCCGTTGGCCTTGTCCGACAGCAGCAGCGGGCGGATGTCAGTCAGGTTAAAGCCGCGCGCCAGCTCCTCGTACATGCCCTTGCGGCGCTCACCGCGGGACTCGATGTCCAAGGCGCGCAGGTAATAGCGCTCGGACAGATCGAGGTCGCGCCAGACGGGGTCCAGGCCTCGCGGGATCAGGTAATCGCAGGCGATAGTGATGGCGCGCTCGATGACTTTCTGGAAATCGCTAGCCTCGTTGCGGGCACGGACAGCGAAAACTTCATGCTCGACATCGCGGCCGTCGATGTTGCCGTACTGGGTCAGCACCTTGAGTGCCGCGGCGTAGGCCGCCAACTGGTAATCGGCATCATTGAAGTTGGGCTCGCCACCTTCATCGAGCGCATGCATGGCATCGATCTGGCGATGCACCTCGTCTTCCACCATCGGAAAGATTTCGTCCAGGAAGCCGGCTTCGTTGCCAGGGCGCTTGCTCAGGACGAGGCAGACTGTGCCCTGCACGTAATTGCCCTTTTTGATCCCGGCCGCTTCCGTTTCCGTGCTGATGGTCCACGCGGCGGTCGCTTTCAATCCAGCCGCCCACAGGATCATGCCAAGGTCCGCCCACACAGCCGGGTTTTGGTGCGTGAACATCACCATCTGCAGCCCGTTGTCCGGCATGTGCCGGGCGAGGTTGCGGTAGATGTCCACCATCGACCGGCGGAAATCGTCACCATCACCGCGTACGGCGAGTTCGGCACGCGAATCAGGCACCCAGCTCGGGAAGATGCGCACAATCTGCTTTTCGTACCAAGCGAGAAAGTAGTCCCCCAGCTCGTGGTAGTTCACTGCGTCGGCATACGGCGGGTCCGTAATCCAGAGATCACAGACTTTGGTGACATCGCGTGCATCGACAAGCGTGGTTTCCGACGTCGCTTCGATATCCAACGGAATCCACGAGGCGATACCCGCACTCTTGAGAGTCAGGAACGGACGCACCGAGAAGTTGAGCATCGTGTTCAACGCTTGGTTGGAGAAGGTGTCCTTACCTCCGCCAATCCCTCCGCCTTGCGATGGCAGCCAGCGCGAGAGCCGGGCATTCCAGTTCGCAAGACGCCCGACACCCAGCAGGCAGGCAACCCGTTCCGCTTGGTTGTGCGCCAGCTCACTACCCAGCTTCATCAGCAACCCGTGGACAAGAAGCTGCCGCGGCGTGAACAAGTGATGCCAGTGCGTCCACCCTCTGGTGCGAATCGGTTCATCTGTCTTCTCGCCGTCTTCCGGCATCGAACGAGACGGAATGAAGCCTTCACGCTGCCATTCCGCAAAACGCTCTCGAAGCAGGTCCAACGCCCGCGTTTCGCGCTGCAGGTCTGCTGCCTCCGGGGCGGCGTAACGCCGAACATCCTTGAGCCTTCCGTTCCTAAGAACCTTCTTGACCCAGCGGATGCAATAGACACGCTCCTGGAACACATCGCCTGGTCGTGGCACGACGTCGTCATTGGTCCAGCGGCGCAGCCCCTCCGGGCCGCGCAGCGACTCCAGCGACCAGCTGCGGTCACGATCCAGCGGGTCCACGATGCGGCCATCGACCGCAGTAGCACCCTTGCCCGCCTTGTACTTCGCGAACTCGCTGGCAGACACACTATGTACGGTCGGCTCCAAGCGATCCGCGCCGGGTGGACGGTGCCAGTCGACGACCACTCGGGTCTTCTCGGCAATCACCCAAGTCGGCGACAGCGGGATGTAGTACTCGCAGCCTTCCGGCTTGACCTCAACGCAGTAGATATAGGCGTCTGCGCGCTCACTATCGTCGTTGTGCTCGATGCGCCACTCAGTGATCTGGCGATCGGCCTCCGCGAACACGCGTTGCTGCACGCGCTCCGCCTCTTCCTGCACCGCACGGCCACCACCCAGCAGGTTCAGACTGGCCCAAGTCAGCAAGCCGGCCACCGGGTTCAAATCGGAGGCGTAGGCCTCGCAGCCAATGCGCGCCGCCTCGAAGGGAATTGACCCGCCGCCGCAGAAGCTGTCGCCAACGCGCGGGCGACTGCCGAACCGACGTTGACCCAGCTGTTCGACAAGCTCCGACAGGCTCGACGCAGTGGTGCCCAAGTGCTGGTTGATTTCTTCCCATGCCGCTGCAGTGGGACCCTCAACGTTCTCGGGCCGGTCGCAATACTGGATGCGCTCGGCGTAGGGCAGCGCATCGAACGCCGCACGATCCGGGATCGGCCGGCGTTTCTTGGCATCCAGCTCCTGCTGCTCTTCTATCGACAGCGATTCCCAAATGCGGTGGCGCACCTCCTCCTTGTCCTCGTCGGACAGGCCCTGCACGAAACCGCGGGCGCCGAAATACTCCTCGCGGATTTCGGCGGGCGCAGCGTCGCGCCAGTCGCTGGCAGGGATGTCGCCGAGGCAGCGATCCCACACGCCAGCGTCGTCCATGGTCAGGATCTTGAGGAAGATCTCGCGATCCTTCTTGGGATCATCCGAGGCCGGCATCAGCATGCCGAGGATGGAAGCCCGCACCAGGATCAGCGGCTTGCGGCCCCACCATTTGCCCAGCCCGGTGAGCGTCTGCCCGGCAACGGCCTTGCGCTCCTTGTACGACTCCGCCGAGAGCCGGGCGATGGGGAACTGGGTTTCGATGAAGGACTGGGTCATCAGCGGCGATCAGAGGGAAAGGGTGAGCTGGGAATGCCCCAGCAATTCACGACGGGCACGGGGAGACAGGCCCTCACCCTTCACGAAGGGGTTGTCGGCCAAAGCGGCGCGCAGGGCCTTGCGCCAGCCCAGACCGCGTTGTCCTGCCTGGCCTGTCGTGGCCACGGTCATGGTGAACAGCCACCAGCGCTCTTCCGGCGCCAGCGCCTCCCAGTTGCGAACGGCATTGGGAATGTCGTCCAGCGGCGCGTCTTCAACCGCCCAGCACAGGATGCACAGCTCTTTGCCAAGCGATGCGTGCACAGGCACGGGCTTGGCCGAGCTCTTCAGGAACTTGTGTGCCGGCAAGCCGTTGGCACGCAGGCGGCGATTGGCCTCTTCCCAGAACGCGGGCGCCAATTCGAGCCAACGCTCGCGGGTAATGGCCACCCGAAGCGCGGGATCAGTTGGCTCCGTGTCGACGAGCTTTTCCCAGCGATCAAGATCCTCGCCGCGCAGTTCGCTGACGAAGACCGGTTCGCCTTTCCCGGACCTGCTGATATCGATGACAAACCCATGGCGCGCCTCATCCGGCAGGAAGCCGAGGCCGATTGCCTTGCGCGCCGCGGGAGACTTCTTGGTGCTCATTGCGTTACTCGATGCTGCTCGAACGGCAGCCTGTTGGCCCGCAACCAGTCAAGCAGACCTTGGCCGGTAGCAAAATTGAATGTGGAAACCTGCATGCGCAGCGGACCTTCGCCCGCCGTCTCGACCAGCCGATCGGCAAGCGCCTTCAGCGCGCTCGCGTCGTAGCCGGCGTCGGCAGACCCCATGAACTCGACATGCTGCTGCCCGTTGGCGCTTTCGGCGGTCAGGCTGATCTCGTTGACGGTCACACCCGGGGCCTTGCCCAGCTGCTCGATGAAATTCCACACCGCTCCGTTGTCATCGAACTTCTGCTGAAGCTTGAGCTTGGCCGGGATCTGTGGATCGACGGTGCGCGTTTCTTCGCCCTTCTGCGGGATCTGGATCCGGATCTGCTCGGAGCTGAGGCCGTAGGCGTCGGCAACTGCCAAGGCGCAGACCACACGACAACCTGCCGGCACGCGGATGTGGCCGTCATAGACAGCGTGGCCAGCGCTGCCTGGCGAACTGCCGTCCGTGGTGTAGCGGATCTGGATGCCATTGGCCTTGGGTAGCGCAACCAGTTCCACCTCGTAGTGGTCGCCCCGATTGTGCAACTGGTACTTCAGCCGCAACTGCGGCGACCACTCGCGTACTCCGCTGATACGTGCAGTGTCATCAGGGTCGACTGCACGGAATCGATAACGCAGCCCTGTGGCCTCGAAGCGAGACGGGGTCGGCACCGGGCTGGATGCATGCGTGGGCTCTCCGTCCCCAGTCTCGTATACGACGGCCGGGGCATTAAGTGGTTCGATCTTGAGGTAGGTGCGCCCGTCATTCTCGTCATCAATGGAGAGCACGCGGATCGCCACCTCCGGCTCGGGCGGCGGGAAAGGGCCGCGACGGACATGGTTGCCTTCCTCTCGCCACAGGTCGCGACGGAGGGATTCGGCCTTGAGCTCGTCCAGCGCGGACGGGCGATGCAGCGGCCAGGTGGTGTTCACCGCGGCGGCGCGCTTGAAGTCGCTCCACAGGACGACCTTGGTGTCCGAGGAGCCAAACAGGCGCGCTTCGGCCTTGGTGCGGAAGGCGTCGTCGTCGGTCTTGGTCGTGAACTTCTGGGCACCCTCCAGCGTCTTGCGGATGGTGCCCTCACCGCTCTGGTTGCCGGCAAAGGCCAGGTCGATGCCACTGGCGCGCAAGGCGTTGTTGATCGACGGGTAGACGATCTGGTCGAAGGCTTCCTTGAGTGCCGAGTTGAACTGCAGGGCCACGCGGTCGCGTAGGCCGTCCAGCGCACGCCACTGCGGATCGTCCGAGGGCGTCCTGTCAGCTTTCAGATCCTCTTCGATGCTCTGTAGCGCCCGGGTCTGGCGGGCGCCGTCGATGACCTTCTGGTAGGTGTCGCGCGATCCGGAGAGGAACAGCACTCGGTTCTTGTACTGCTGCTGATCCCACCACGCTTGCCAGTCGGACGAAATCGGCAGCCCGTTGGCCTGGCCGCCCGGGCGGACAATCACCAACGTCGTGCGCTCCTGGTCGACCTGGACTTCATCCGGCGGCGGCAGTACCGCAACGTCCTGGTAGCAATCCCGAAGCGATGGCGCGAACTCCTTGGCCAGCCGATCGCGGAGCATGCGGTCGACGACTTCCGTGTGTAGCGACAGCGCGGTCGAACGCAGCTTCGCAGCGAGGTTCTGCTGGTTCTTGAAGTAAATGCGACCATCTGGCGAGTTGTGGAGGTACCAGGCACGCGTGTGGAGCTTGTCCATCACGTTGGCCTTGAACGACGACAGGTCGCGTCCCGGGCGCTGCAAGGCATCGACCAGTTGGTACTCCTGCAGGCCGTGGATGGCACCCGGCGTGGTCGACAGGGAAGCCAGCAGGATCAGTTTCGACGCATCGGTCGCGTCGCTGTTTCGATTGGTCGAATCGATCTGCTCGGCCTCGGCATCACCGCCATGCGCGATGTCGTGGGCGATCGCCTCGCTGAGCGATGGGTTGATGGTGCGGATCTCGGACGCGAGCTCGTCGACGTTGAGGTCGATGTCATAGGGGTGGATCAGGTCGTTCTGGTCCGCCTTGCCCGAATGCCAGAGGTGCGAGACCACCATCTGCATCAGGCGAATGACCCCGCGGGTCTGCTGGAAGCCCTCGTTCTCCTTGAACTTGCCGACCAGTTCGCGCAGATCCGGGTGAAACGGGTAGGCATCACTGACGCGCTGATACATCGACTCGGGCGACGTCGAGGTCAGGCTCATGTTGACGGCTTCCTTCAGCGCGTCGCGGTATGCGCTCGCGATGCGCTTGGACTCCGCTTCGTCCCCAACCTTCTCGAACAGACGCTTGCGCAGAATGTGGTAGAGCTCGTCACCGTTGGGGTTGACGGGCGTAATCGGAACGGCGATGCGCTTGGACTCGGAAGAGATCCCCTGGATAGCGCGGTCCATGGCGGCCTGCAGGCCTGCCTGACCGGTGGAGTAGTTGGCGCCGGCCAGGTCCGACATCACCAGGCAGACGTTGTCCATTTCGGCGACGGCCACGAACAGGTTGGCCAACGCCGTGGTGGTGACCACGCCGAGGTTGGCATCACCGACCGGCACCGCGACTGCGTACTCCAGGTACGGAGGCAGCTCGTCGAGGAAGATGATCGTGGGATCGCCGCCCAGAATCTGCTTCCAAGCCTCGGGGCCGGGAGCGTTCAGCAGCGGCGAAAGATAGCGAGCGAACTGCTCGGCCTTGCCGAGTTGCTCAGCGAGGGAGCCCCAGATGCCACCAGGTGCATCCGTGCTGCGGCCGTTAAAGCCAATGACCCGGCATATGCCCAGGCGTGGCGCCGGATCGTCTGCACCGAGGACGCGCTTTCTGAGTTCTGGGTCGCGCGCAAGCAGGCCAAGGCCGATCATGCTGTGGGTCTTGCCGCCACCCATCGCTTGGGAGAGCTGGAACACGGAAGATCCCGCCCTTTCACCGGCGAGGTGGCGGAAAGCACGGTCGACCAACGTCAGCATGCCGTTGGTGAAGTAGTTCTCGTCGAAGAACTCCTGCCCGTGAACCTGCCCCTTGAGGAAAGTGTCGAGACTCAGGACAGTGGCGCGGCGGTCCGCGGCGAACACGGAAGGTCGCGGTACGCAGTTGGCTTTCAGAGTCATCGGACGAGATCCCCTTTCCTGTCGATATCAGTGTGCTTCATGTTTGTTACTGGGTTCCCAAGACACTTTCTTAGTGCCTCCCCAGCAGATCGGAGCGGCCGATGACTTGGCGCTCCTGCTTGACGGGCTTGGGATCGGAGAACCCTGCGAATGCTTCGCCGAGTTCTGCATCTCCCATGGCGTAGGTGCGTTTGTCCCGCAGGCCGGCGAGGCCCTCCTGCCAGGCGAGCAGCATGCGTTTGCCGATTTCCACGAACCCCGGATGTTCGGCCATCGCCTCACGGACTTGCGGCCCCACTTCAACCATCGCCGTGCTGATCCGGTCGACGATGTCGGCCTGCTCGCGTGCTGGCAATCCAAACGTGGCCGTGATGAAGGTCTGCAGGTGTTTGCCCGGAGTCCACGTCTTCTTGCCCATGAAGGAGATCCCCGGGGGATTCCGGACGTAGTCGGGATACGCAGCCGTCGTGATCATGTCGTAGGCCGGCGCGAGATGGACGTCGTCGTGTCGGGTGTAGCGCAGGGCAACGTTCTTGGCGTGGCAGTCGGCGTTGCGGAGGGCGTAGGTCAGCAGCAGCAGCGTCGCCATTTGCCGGAACACGTCGGGGCGGTTGGCGGCTGGCACATGATCGCGGACCGCCTTGGCGATGCGTTCCCAGGTGGTTTCATATTTGGCTGCCGGTCGCAGGCCGAGCAGGGCGCAGAAGTCCTCCATACCCCACAGGCGAGCGCCGTTTTCGTCCACGTCGAAGCGGTGGACGATCAGGGCCTGGCCGTCCCGGGACACTTCGGTCACCGCGGCAGGCATCACCCGGCGGGTGACCAGCATGCACAGGTGCTCGTTCAGGGACACGAACGGCAGGAGCCGCGAGGAGCCCTTGATGATGTGCCGATGGGTAAGCAGCGTCGTCTTGGTGTGCGGACCAGTCCCGACCTTCTCTGCATCGCTATCCAGGAACTTGGGCACGATGCCCGACACACCACTGGTCGCATGCTGACGCACCAGTTCGGCGAAAGCCTCTTCGGAGTTGTCGCCCTGAAGGAGGCCTGCGACGTCCACGGGCTTGGCCGGCTCCTCCGGGTTTGCACCCGGCGGCGCCACCTGGATGCGACCGATCATGTTGCGGCCGATCACCGACAGCAGGGCCATCGGACTGGCACCGATGTGGGGGCCGAACTGTTCCTGGAGCACCTGCAGCAGGTAGCCCTCCGGCAGGTTCATCTGGAAAACCGGGTGCAGGACGTCGTCCCAGACGTAGGACTCCCGTCGCACACGCATGGTCAGGGAGACAAAGTCCTCCGCAGCCACGCCGTCGTGATACGCCATCGAGCTCTTGAAGTCGCCCACCGCTTCCAGCGTGGCGACTTCGCGTCCGAGCACATAGACGGACAGGCTCACGCGCCGCCCCCGCGCTCACGGCGAAGCTCGTCCAACGAGCCGGACGCCCCCACCTCGACGAACTGGAGTTCCATGCCCAGCGCGGCCAGCACGGCCAGCAGCTTTCGCGAGCCGAACTCGGCCAGCTTCCCGCGCTCGAATCGGGACAGCGACTCCTGGGGAACGCCCGCGCGGGCGGCGACCTCCCCTTGCTTCAAGCCCAAGGAGCGTCGTCGTTCGGCAACCGCCTCGCCCAATTCCAGAACCGTTTGCATTTGACTTATTTGTCAATAATTCCGGAATTTTGTGCCATTATTTGACAAATAAATCTAAATTGCAAGGTCAATAGATCGCCAAGCTCGGACTCCGACCTAGCACCGACCGAATGCGCTCGCCCTCGGGTTGAACGCAAATTCCGCACCAACTTTGCTGATCGCCGGCAGGGTGTATAGCTGGGATGAGTCCAACCCGAAGGAGGTCCCCAAGAAAGCCCGTTTGATCAGTCTCCCTCCGTGCAACTGGCCCGGCTGGTGGGCCTGGTCAGAAGAATCGAGCCAGTTGAACTGGAGGACAGCAGGGAATGGGGCCTGCTGGTCCGCGGCCGGGGATTCACCCGGCTTCTGGAGCAGGAGCTTCTGCACGCACCGAACCTGATCCGGCCGGTCGGTTGGTCGACGCCCCGGCCCATCACGTTCCATAGCAAGCAGGCGGCGGTGACCTATGCCCAGCACCTCGGCCTGCTGCCCAGACAGAGGGCATGGTCCGTGTCGGCCACCGAGTAAGCAGGCAAATGCGCCGGCGAAGCCATCGCCGGCGCATTTGCGCAGTTGCTCGCCATTGCTCGCGCGACCGATGCATCCAGGAACATCCATATCGATCCACAGGAACGATGGTTTGCAACCTGTGCTGTGACGCCGTAGCTTTCGCAGCAAGTTCCACCTGCGAACCTGGCGCACAACCCAGGCCTACAACTTCCCGGCTTCGTCCCGGGATCATCGAACCGGACAGCAACGCCATGCGCCTTCTGTCCTTATCCACTGCAAGGCTTCGGGCACTGCTTTGCCTGCCCGAACAGCCGCATCACTGAACGCAACCATCCTCATCTCCATAGCGGGATGGTGCTCGTCACTTGACCAGCAGTGTCTGCGACGACCGCAGGCGCTTCGCCCGACTCGCCGCTCGCAGTGCGAATCGCGAGAGTGACGCAACGACACCGCAGCCGGAAGACGCCCAGAACAAAGGCTTCTGCGCCCAACTGTGCCAGTGACACCACGAATCGCACCGGCGCAGTACGTCGCCGCGCGACATTTACGCTCGACATCAATCATCCATGCACACCAGACCCGCCTCTTGGAGGTCGCCCTAGCAGCCGCAACCGCGGTGCCATTGCTCGAAGCAGTTCGAGCAATCCGGCAGGGCCCGTTACTCACCGGTTTCTGTAGCCGCGCTGAGGGCTGATGTGCACGCGGGACGTATTCCCGCACTCCAAAGCCGTCAGCGCGGCAACAACCCGGAGAAGACCATGAGCAGAAGAACCGAGTTGCAAGCTTCGATCGTCGCCGTCATGGCGCGACTGGGCGGATCCCACCTCACCCGCGAGGCCAGGGAGAGGACCGCCGCCAAGTTTTCCACACTGATGTTCGAGGCAGGCTTTACGCATCTCGCGCATCCCGCCGACATCAGTGGCAAGCATTTGCGGGCTTACGTTGCAGCCCGGCAGGCCGAGTCCCCGGGCGCTCGCACCCTCCAGAACGAGCTTGCGCATCTGCGCAGCGTTCTCAGGAGCGCCGGGAAGCAGGCAATAGCCAATGCCCCCGAACTGAGCAACGAGGCACTTGGAATCAATGGCGGCTCACGCCTTGGAACCAAGACGGCTATGTCCAGTGAGGACTTCCAGACATTCACCGAACGCGCTGAGCGCCAGGGTCGTCCCGGCATGGCCGCGCTGTTGCGCCTGGAACGGCATCTTGGCTTGCGCGGCAATGAAGCCATCCATGCACGGGAAGACACGTTGCGCCGCTGGGAGCGTGAGCTCCAGGCTGATGGTCGCATCACCGTACTGGCGTGAACCAAGGGCGGTCGCCCGAGGACCGTAGATGTGTTTGACAGGACAAGTGCTTCGTCAGCGATCTCGTCGGCGCTTGCCCTCTGCACGCAACAAGGCGGATTCTTGGTGATCCGCGCCGATGGGTCGCCCGCTGGCGGGTTGAAGCAGGCCCGTCGCACCTACCACTCCTGGGCGCACCGGAACGGCATCCAGCCTCACTCGGCGCGTTATGCATTCGCGCGGGATCAACTGGATGGCTACCTTTCCCGCGGCTACTCGTCCCGGGAAGCCCTGATGGCCGTCAGCCACGACCTCGGCCACGGTGATGGGCGCGGCCGTTGGGTCAAGAGTGTTTACATGCGTTAGCAATGGGGCTAGCCGACGACCGAATGACGCGTCCTGCCGCGCTCGGACCGTTGACCGACACATTCAGATCTTAAACAGAGGGCTTGTATTCGTATCAGGAACAACCAAGGCAAGTGATCGCTTTGCTCTGCTGATCGCTACATACAGCTTGCACTTGGCATACGAAGTCGACGAAAACTGAGTGCGGTCACATGCCATGACCATGACATGGTCGCACTCCAGCCCCTTGGCTTTGTGGATGCTACTCAGTGTCCGCGATGGAGGCGACGGACGGGAGTATGACCTCCGCCGCGCAATTTCCGCAAATCCCTCTTCCGCATCTACGAATGCCCCCAACCGAATCGCATCTCCGAGTTCAACCCGATGGTCAATCTTGACGTCGGAAAATCCATCCCCTCCGGCTTTGACCAGATCCCGAATCAACCCAATCGCATCCGACAAACCCCGGAGAGAAGGGTTTTCCAGGATCAGGCGTGCAATAGCTTGAATGTTGGCAGGCTTCCCCGTTGTCTTGCGAGTGCAACCTTCCCTTATCTCCTGCAGCAAGCGATCGCCATGGCTTCTCTGCGTGAATCCGACAGACACGCTGGAAACGAACTCGATCAGCCCTTGGGCCAGGCCTTCTGCATTGCCGTGCTTGTCCTCAATGACGGCAACGAGCCCAGCTAAGGCATCCCGCGTATGCCCTTCCCAGATGGGGATCTTCCGCATCCAGAAGCCACGGAGTGCTGCGACCAGATCGTTCTGAGATGCAAGAATCATCAACTGATCCGTCCTGTTGACCAGCTGATCGATGGGTTGCCGCTGATCCTTCGAGAGACTGTAGCCGCCATGTTGCCTTGCAACGTTGTTGGCGCGTAGGACAGTCAGCGAATCTGGTAGCGCCCCAGTGACTTCTATCGGTTTGTTCGCCTTCAGGCTTTCGCGCGCCGAGCGAACCCACTCCCCGAGTTCAACGCATCCCGTTTTCCAGCGATGCGGGGTGTCCAGGACTTCGCAAGCCGCGGCCTGCTTCAATGTCTCCCATCGCGCTTGGTCGGCCTTGGCTTCCTTTGTGGTTCTTCCGCCGTAGATCCGCTGAAGCGGATCGCCGAAAATCCGGAGCATGGCGCCGCCCCGGTGCAACGCCATGACCACTTCATGCTGGTCGTCGCTCGAATCCTGATGTTCGTCGCAGACGATCACCGGATAGCGTGCGGCGAGCGCCTTCGCCACCATGGGACAAGCGCCCAGGAATGCGGCGACCTTCGTCGCCATGACAGAGAATCCGTTGCCGTTGTCCCGCCATGCCCACGAAGAAAGGTCCGACGGCAGGCCCAACGCCTGATGATACGCAGTTGCTATCTGCATGATCAGCGCGTCGATGGTCTTGATCTCGACCCTGCTGCTGGCGCCTTTCGTCCTTTCAGCGAACACCGAACAGGCTGCATGGGTATGCGTAAGGATAAGGAGCCGGCCGTCACCAAGGGTCGTCATGGCGTCCCTCGCGTAACTGGCGCCCTGATAGGTCTTCCCGCAACCGGCCGCCGCTTCGACGAGTACCAGCGGCTGATCGGAACGGAGGAGTGCAGCTACCGCCTCGTCGCTCATAGGGCGAGCTTGTCTTTCGCCGACAGGCCCGCCGCGACCAGGATCGCGTTGAGCAACGGGAGCACCTGCGGACTCACTGCATCCCAGGCGCCGAGGGTAACCATGCTCTGGGCAAGTTCACGTCCGCCTTCATTGGACTTGAACCAATGCCTGGAATGCTTCTTCCACGCCTTGTCGTCGCCGGCCGGCGCCCCTTCCTTGCTGCCGATGGCGGCCGCGACAATGAGCTGACGTAGCGTCTTCCCCTGATCGGCCAGGGCCTGTTCGATGGACGCCAGTTGCTTGTCCTGAATGTCGAGCCGGTCCGCGATCGTCCGCAAGCGATCGCCGTCGTAGGCTCCCTCCGCATCCTTCAACAGTTCGGGCAGCTTGTCGTCCGCAATTTTCGCGATCACGTGCTGCTCCGTGCATCCGTCCTGCCACTGGTGCAGCCTGTCGCCCAGCTTTTGCTTCAACACCTGCCAACGGCCGGGATCGGTGCCTTCGTTGTCCGCCAGTCCGGCGAATAGAAGACCGGAGGCACACAACGTCTCCAGCAGGTCGAGGGTCGCGGAGTTTCCCTGGCCGTCGCAGACGCGTACGCCGTGGTCCAACGGAGCGGAGCCAAAAGCTTTTTCCAGAAGGAACTGCAGGAATCCGACTTCCGTCGGGCCTTCGGCGATCACTGCCACCTTGGCGAGGAATGTTTCGGGATCCCGGCGCTGCTGGGGGGCGATTTTGTCGCGCGGCAACGCACCGATGTTGCCGGTACCATCCATGTACCACAGCTGCGCCCTCTCGCTGCAGGCAATGGCCACCGGACTATGCGTGGTAATGAATGCCTGGCCATCTTCGTCTGAAATGATGTTGACGAGCTTGCGCAACCGATACGGTTCCAGACCGCGCTCGATCTCATCGACCAGCGTGATGCTCGCCTCCTTCTCGGCGGCCGAGGCGATCTACAAGGCGACCATTCGCCTTGTGCCGGCGCCCCAGTTGGCGAGCGGCAGGCTGACCTCGCGCTTCTTCGCCAGCAAGCCGATCAGTGCGCCAATGGATAATCCTTGGCTCGTGGTGAGGCCGAGCTTCAGGTCATGCGGCAGGGCGGAACCAGCCAGACGCTTGTCCAGCTCGCCAATCGCGTTCTTTCCCGCTTCGTTCAGTGACGCTTCGAGGTCCAGCTCTGAGATCCGCTTTCCGATGCGTGCACGAAGCGCGCCATCGGCCAGCAGCCGATCCAGTCCGGAGCCATAGACCAACCGGAGGTCGCGGTCATTGCGTTCGTCTGCGCTCAGCCGCACCACACCGATATTCCGGCGTACGCTGACGGAGAAATGATCCGCTTCGCCGTTGGGCTGCACTATTTCCCACGCGAGTTCGAGTTCAGTGGTTCCCCGTACGCGCACCCGATACACGGGGTCATCGGCATCAGGCAGGTCTTCGCCCTCTTCCTTGGCCGCCGGCTGTACCGCGTCGGTCCCGTTCCATGTCCACGGCCAGGAGAAGTTCTTCTGCGTGTTGATCCCCGAAGCATCGGAAAGCGATAGCACTGCCTCGATGAGGAATTCCTGTGAACTGTCCCGCTGCCAGTAGTCCGACTCCGATACCGTGGTCGCGTTCGTCGGGCTGAGCAGCAGCGCGATGGCTTCGAGGATTGTCGTCTTTCCAGCATCCCCGCCGCCGAGGATGATGTTCATGCCGGACGCGGGCATCCATTCGAGTTTCTCGATTCCTCGAAACCGCGACACGGTCAGTTTGCGAATTTCCGCTGCACTCCCCATGGCAATCCCCTCCTTATTTGGAAGGATAAGGCAGCAGAGGCGCCGCGGGAACGGTAGCGTCCTAAGATCTGATCATCCAATATCAAACCGCTGACGCGCTCGCTTTTGCAGCAAACGGTTCACGTAGCAAGCCGAACCCAGAATCCCTGTCACATCTTCCGTCCCGACTCCTGTTGCACTCCGGGCTGCGTTTGATGAGCAACTTCCAGCCTGGCCAGTCGTTCACGCGCTTCCGCCAGCGCAGCTTGTGCGGACTGCCGCTCTAGCCTTTCCATCCTGACTGCCTGCTCACGTTCGTCCAAGCGGGCGCCGGCGAGCTCAGCCTTGATCGCCGCGTTGAGCTCGGACAGCTCTTCGATCTTCGCTTCGAGATCCCTGTGACGAAGTGTGGCGGCCGCGATCTGCTCTGCCGCATGATCCAGCAGCGACGCCATCTCAGCACGCTCAGTCTCCAGTTCCTTCCGAGCTGCCCGTAGTGCATCGCGCTCACTGGATACGAGTTCGTCTGCGACGCTCAGTGCTTCGGCCCAAGCGTGCTCTGCCTGCTGCCGCATTCGTGCCGAGAACGCTTCTGGGATTGGTGTTTTCGCAGTGCTTGTTTTCGCCTGCAGGTTCCGCCACTCTGCCATTGCAGGCGCGATTGTCGAGAACGATCCCGTCTCGCCGAGGGCATCCCTCACTGCGACCAGGGTCGGGGGTTTGCCCAAGCGCTGCAGCTCATCAGCTGCCGCCCAGATCTGATCTTTGGTGATTCCCACCACTCTTCTCCTTGTAGTTCGTAGCGCACTACACCTGCTACACGTAGTCATCAATAAAGGTTCAGCTGTTTTGGCTAGTCGACCCCGACTCTTTTTGAAGGAGGCCCCATTTCGGCGATAGCCGCTTTCATGGCTGCAAGACCCCTGGCGCGGGCTTCTGGATCACGGCGGCGAACTTCTTCGACTCGCCGCTTCTCGGCCTCCGCCGCCTCCCGCAACATGCGTTGCCGATCGCGCTGTATGGCCAGTGCGTGATTAGGAACAAACGCCCCCGTTCGAGTCCGCTGCACCACTCCGCGCAGCCACCCTGGCCACTGCGTCTTGATCGCCTTGGCCCGCAAGGCTCCGGCAAGCTCGTCGACAATGTCTTGGCGCTGGCTTGCCTCCAAACCATTGAGCATGTCGACTACTACTACGCGATCCGGGTCGCTCAGCTGAGGCAAATGCGCCCAGTCGATTGAGCTCGGCTCGTCAGGTAGTGGTGGATCGGACTGACGGTTACTGCTGGTTCCCATGACATCTATGTCACCCGCTCCGGACGCCGGTGTCACCGGGGGCGGCGACGTGGAAACCACGGGCGACAATTTGTCACCGGTGCCTTTGAAGGCACCATCCCGCAGCGCGATCAGATTGATCTGGTATCGCCGCGACCCCATGCCGCCATGCAGATTTCCAACAACCGCAATCAGGCCGGTGTCGATCAGTTCGGACATGATCCTCTGGCAATGCCGTGTGGAGATGCATGTCTTCCGGGCGACAGTCGGAATGCTGGGATAGCAGAATCCCGCGTCGTTGGACCAGTCGCACATCGCCAAGAGGACCAGCTTAATCGTCGGTTGCAGCTTCAGATCCCAGGCGAGGGTCATCAGCCTGATGCTCACATCACACCGCCTGACGAGTGGCCGTGATGCGGTCGCGGAGCCAGCCTTCGACCTCGGCTTCAATCCAAGCCGTTGCCCGCGCACTGAGCTTGATCGGCGCCGGAAAGCCGCAGCCGTCGACCAGCCTAAAGATCTGTGATTTTGACAGTCCCGTACGGCGGCAGACTTCGCCGATTCGCAGCATCCGAATGTTTTGGTGGTCCATGTTTCGTCTCCGTGTCCCTTGCGGACATTTGCACCGGCTTGGGGGCTTCCGGGCCGGTCGGAGACAAGCTAGGACTCAGCAATTCCTAAGGGGCGGTCAAAATTGCGCGAACTATTTTTGCACTAGACCTTGACTTTTTGATGCGATAGCGCCTGCAGCCGCCGCTTGATGACGCCTGCCACGGCGTCCTCGCTGACCTCCCGGCCAGTGATTGCTGTCGTAAGAGTCGCCGTCGACGCGTAATGTCTTCCGCCGAACCAATCCATGAGGCTGCTGCCGATGTGCCAGATGATGTCGTCTCGGCCCCATCCGCAAGTTTCCGCCCATTCTTGCGCGCCATCTGCAAGCGTCTTCATTGATTCGCGCGGATCCGAGTAGAGCTCCATGACTTCGTGCTCGATCTCGTAATGGAGCGATTCAAGCTGGTTTGCGACGGACTTCCTGATTTTCGCTGGAATCCCAGCACGACGGAGCACAGCCAGAATCTGCGCCGTGGTCGTCTGGAACGGTTCGGCGACCTTCTTTTCGGCTTTATCCCAAGCCGCGGCACCGACTGCACCTGCGATCCATGCCGGATAGAGACCGAATGCTGAGCCTGTACCAAGGCGATCAATTTTCACTGCCAGTCCGTCTACGTGTTTCTGGACTGCGTCGGCGATGGCTTGGCGATCGTCGTCGCTTCGGGACTGGCCCGGATCGAGTCCGATTGCCGCCTGATGCAGAACGCAGAGAAGGGAATGAACGGGCCCCTTCCACGTAAACGATTCCCGGTGCTTGTCGAACAAGCGCCACACGGCTTTCATGTTCTCGTCGTGGTCCACCAGCCGCTGGATGTGCCAGCTGTAGAAGGTGAGGTCTTCTGAACCGTAGAGCAGCTCGTCCTTCACCCAGAGAGGCAGCGAGTCCCATTCCCGCGGCAGACGCAGTTCCATGTCCATTTCAAAAACTCCTTGTGCATTGGGGGTTGTGAGTGCTCGTGCGAGCACCTGGACTAGAATGGAATGATATGAAGCTTCTCGTAAGTCGGTTTGCACAATGTCCATACTGGACAGCAGCAGCCCACCAAATCGATCTGGGGGTATGCACGGGGGTATCCGATCCAGTTGCCAAGAACTAAAGTAAATAAAATCAATTGGATAGATCACTCATGAAAATCGTTAGCTGGAACGTCAACTCGCTCAACGTGCGCCTGCCGCACCTGCGACAGTGGCTGGCCGCGTTCGCTCCGGACGTGGTCGCCCTGCAGGAAACCAAGCTGGAGGACGCGCGCTTCCCCGACACCGCCCTGGCCGAAGCCGGCTACCGCAGCGTGTTCGCCGGGCAGAAGACCTACAACGGCGTGGCCATCCTCTCGCGCGAGCCCGCCCAGGACGTGCAGATCGGCATCCCCGGCTTCGAGGACGAGCAAAAGCGCGCCATCGCCGCCACCATCGGCGGGGTGCGCATCATCGACCTGTACGTGGTCAACGGCCAGGACGTGGGCACCGAGAAATACGCCTACAAGCTGCGCTGGCTGGACGCGGTGCACAGCTGGCTGCGCCTGGAACTGCAGCGCCATCCCGACCTGGTGGTGCTGGGCGATTTCAACATCGCTCCCGAGCCGCGCGACACCCACGACCCGGCGGTGTGGAACGACAACCACATCCTCACCTCCACCGCCGAGCGCGAAGCGTTGCAACGCCTGCTGGCGCTGGGCCTGCACGATGCCTTCCGCCTGCACCCGCAGGAAGAAGGCCAGTTCTCGTGGTGGGATTACCGCCAGGGCGGCTTCCGCCGCAACCACGGCCTGCGCATCGACCTGACCCTGGTGTCCGAGCGCCTGCGCCCGCGCTGCCTGGCCGCCGGCATCGACCGCGAGCCGCGCACCTGGGACCGCCCGAGCGACCACGCGCCGGCCTGGGTGGAGTTGGGATAGCAGCAGGAATGAGCGGAGAGAAGTGGGAAGCGAGGAGTGGGACAGAGCCTCGCAGCTTCCGCTCGCTCCCGAAAAAAAGCCGGGCCCAAGGCCCGGCTTTTTTCGTTCAGCGCACGCGTCCGCGCCGGAACAGATTGACGATGGCCAGCAACACGACCGCGCCGACCAGGGAAAGCAACAGACCGGCGATGCTGAAGGAGCCGCTGTTGATGGTGCCGCTGCCGATACCCAGCACGCCGCCGAGCCAGCCGCCGAGGAAGGCGCCGACGATGCCGACGATGATGTTGAGGAAGATGCCCTGTTGGCCGTCGGTCCTCATGATCAAGCTGGCCAGCCAACCGATGACACCGCCTACGATCAACCAAATGATGAAGCCGAGCATGTGCGTTCTCCTGGCAATGCGCAGGGCCGGCGGGAAGGTTCTTCGACGGCGCCTGCAGGGGACGCACGCAGTCTGGTCCGCCCTGCGTGACGGTTGCGTCGAGCGCGGCATCAGCGCGGCGTGAAGGCGCGGGGCGGATGAACAGCACAGCCGCGCCCGCCGTAGGAGCGGCGCAAGCCGCGACGATGCCTACCTCCGTGCCCCCTCGCTCCCGCGCGCTCGACGCCGCGGCACAAAGCGCCGCGCAGGCGGGTTCGGATCGCGCCGCTGCTGTGCGGACAGGGCGATGGCGGACGTCGCGCCGGTGTCGCTCCGGTGTCGCTCCGGTATCGCCCCGTTCCGGATTCGCGGCCGCCCCGCAGCAGCCAGGCAAGCCGAGATAGCCCTGCACCCCGCCGCACTCCGCCCTCGCCCACGTGCACTCGATGCCGCGATGCACAGGCGCCGCGCGTGCAACTGGCACGCAGACTCAGCCTGGACCAGGCCGGTCGCGGCTGGGGCCGCTTAGTCGCGGACAGGGCGATGGGGGCGCGGGAGGCTACTCGTGTTCGCGCAGCATCGCTTCCAGCGCCTGCCGCGGCAGCTTGCCGGTTTCGTTGCGCGGCAGGCGCGCGACCTTGCGCAGCGGACGCGGCAGGAACACCGCATCGATGCTCTGGCGCAATGCGTGCAGGATGCGCTCTTCCTCCAGCGCCGGCGCCACCACCAGGGCGGCGATGCGGCGCACGCCGAAGGCGTCGGCCTGGTCGAGTTGGAACACCACGCCGTCCTCGACGCCATCGATGGCCAGCAGGCGCCGGGTCAGGTCGCCCAGCGAAGCGCGCTTGCCGGCGATCTCCAGCAAGTCGGCGCTGCGGCCGCGCAGCAGGAAGCGGCCGTCGCCGGCGACTTCCATCAGATCGGCCAACACCACCGGCTCGGGCAGGTGCGGGGCGTGGATGGCGGTGCCGTCGGGCTGCGGGCAGACCCGCACCCCCGGCAGCGGCGTCCAGGCGTGTTCGCGCGCGGTGCGGCGCAGCGCGAACACACAGGTCTCGGTGGAACCGAACATCTCGCGCACTTCGCAGCCATAGCGCGCTTCGGCGGACTGGGCCAGCTCGGCCGGCAGCGGCGCGGTGGCCGAGACGATGCCCGCCAGCGGCGGCAGGGCGACGCCGGAAGCGATCAGCGCGCGCAGATGCACCGGCGTGGTCACCAGCAGCGGCGGCGCCGGCGCGTCGGCCAGGGCGCTGGCGACCTCGGCGGGGAACAGCGGCCGCCCGGCGTGGACCGCGACCGGCCCGAGCAGGGGCAGCAGCACCGACATTTCCATGCCGTACATGTGCTGCGGCGGCACCGTCGCCACCACCCAGGCGGTGCCGTCCTCGGGCAGCAAGCCGTGCAAGGCGCTGAGATTCTGCGCCGTGCTGGTGGCGAAGCTGGCCCAGGTCTTGGGATTGGGCCGCGGCTGGCCGGTGCTGCCGGAGGTGAAGCCGATCGCCAGCAACTCGGCAGGATCGACCCGCAGCGCGCCGTCGCCGGCCGGGTCGTCGGCCTGGGCCAGCACCGGCGGCAAGCGCAGATAACGCGGCGGCGCCGGATCCAGCGCGGCATCGCCGATGCAATAGGCATCGGCATGCCGCGCCAGCACATCGTCGATCACCGCCGGCGCGCGCGAGGACGGCAGCAGGTTGGCCTGCCCGCGCAACGCCGCGGCGCACAGCGCGACCAGGAAACGGTAACGGTCATCGCACAGGTTCACCACGTAGCGGGCCTGCGGCAGCTCCGCCGCCAGCGCCCGCACCTCGCGCTGGAAGCGCGCGCGGTCGACGCAGCCGTGGGGACCGAAGGCGAGCGCGCGGTCGGGCGCGCCGGCGACCATGGACAGGGCCTGCGCGGCGCGTTCGGGATCCTGGCTGTGCGGGACCTGGCTCGGATCGATGACCGCTGACATATGGATGCGTCTTTCCCCGCGGCCCGCGGCCGCGCCTGCATGATCTGTGGGCAACTTGCCCGCGCCCGCCTGATCGCAGGCTGACGCGGCTCTCCCGCTTCCTTGCAGTGGCCCGCTGGCGCAGCCCGCGCCCCCGCGCGGTCATGCGGCCCGGAGCCGATCCCCTGGGTTTAGCTTACGCTGTCACACCCCGCGTCGGCCAAAGACGCCGCCCGCCCTTGCGTTCATGTCCCTGTCTGGCCGTTCATCCTCGCCGCCCGCCCACGCTGCCTCTGCGCCGCGCTGGACGTGGCTGGCCCATGCCCACGGCCGTCCGGCCGAGCCGGAAGCGCGCGCCTGGCTGGCCGCGCAGCTCGGCGATCCCGGCCTGAGCCTGTCGCGCGACGCCCGCCAGCGCCCTTACCTGGACCCGCCGCACCAGGGCTACGACTGCAACTGGAGCCACAGTGGCGAACGCCTGCTGGTGGCGCTGGCGCCGGGCGGCCGGGTCGGCGTGGACCTGGAACGCCTGCACCGGCGTCCGCGCGCACTGGACATCGCCGGCCGCTACTTCACCGCCGCCGAGACCCAATGGCTGCGCGCCCAGCCCGACCGCGACCTCGCCTTCCTGCGCCTGTGGTGCGCCAAGGAGGCGGTGCTCAAGGCGCACGGCCACGGCCTGTCCTTCGGCCTGGAACGGCTGCGCTTGGAGCCCGGCGATCACGGGCTGGCGCTGGTCGAGTGCGACCCGGCCCTGGGCGAGCCGGCGCAATGGCGGTTGCAGGAACTGGCCCCCGGCGAGGGCTACCTCGGCGCGCTGGCGTGGAAGCCCGCGGTCGCCGGCTGACGGCGGCATTGGGTCGAGGGGCCGCAACGTGACGCTCGCGGGGCCTTCGGGCCCTGGGTCTGCGGCGTGCGCCGCTCCCACCGGAGCCGGGCCAGCGCGGCAGGAGCGGCGCAATCCCACGAACCCGGATCGACCCGACCCACGCCCTCCGCCCGCGCTCGATGGGCCCGCCGCTCATCGGCGATAATCGCCGCGATGAACGCTTCCGACACCCTGCCGCCCGGGCTGCGCGACGAGCTCCAGGCCGGCCTGGCCGCGCTCGGCCTGGACCCGGCCCACGCCGCGCCGCTGCTGGACTACCTGGCCCTGCTCGCGCGCTGGAACCGCACCTACAACCTGACCGCCGTGCGCGACCCGCGCGAGATGGTCGGCAAGCACTTGCTCGACTCGCTGGCCATGCATCGCCATGTCGATGCGCTGGCCGCGCGCGGCGGCGCCCTGGCCGACCTGGGCACCGGCCCGGGCCTGCCCGGCATCCCGCTGTCCATCGTCAAACCCGGCTTGCGCGTGACCCTGGTGGAAAGCAATGGCAAGAAGGCGCGCTTCATGCGCGAGGCCCTGCGCCAGCTCGGCCTGGCCGACGCGCGCGTGGCCGAGTCGCGGATCGAAGCCTTCGCCGAGCCCGGCGCCTACGACGCCATCACCGCGCGCGCCCTGGCCACCCTGCCGCTGATCCTGGAACTGGGCGGGCACCTGCTCAAGCCCGGCGGCGTGCTGCTGGCGATGAAGGGCCAGCGCCCGGACGAGGAGATCGCCGCGCTGCCGCCGCAGTGGCAGGTGCGGGCGATCGAACCGCTGGCCGTGCCCGGCCTGGCCGCCGAACGCCACATGGTGGTGATCGGCCGCCGCGACGAGGCCTGAGCGCCCGCGCGCCGGCCGCACGGCTTGGCGAGCGGAAACCGCGCCCAGCCCTACGTTTTTCTCGTCAGCCTGTGGAGCGGACCGCTGCGACCGGGACGGCACCGCGGAACGCGCATTTCCCTGGCTGCGCGGCGGGGCCGGCGAGCCTCGCGTGAGGCCCTGGTCTTTTCGCGGCGGCCTGCGGGCGGACCGCTGTGGCCGGAACGGCCCCAAAGCAGCGCGCATTTCACTGACTGCAACGGGGCCGCCGAGCCCCGCGTGAGGCCGCAAGCCGTTTCGCGGCGGCCTGCGAGCGGACCGCCTGCGGCCGGGCCGTCGCCGCGAAACGCGCTTGCGTCTACCGCGCCGTCCGCTGTTCCCTCCGCGCGGGTCCTCAGCTTCGGCGCGAGCGGCGGCGCCGCGCCTACGGGCGAGGACACACCCCCACCAGGGCGGGAGCGGCGCAAGCCGCGATCGCGCGGGTGCGCTCGCCCCGGCCAGCCCACTCCAGCCCGTCCCGCCCTCCGCTTCCATACGATTCGCACCAGGTGCGTATCCCCGCCGCGGGGTGCCGCCACCGCGCTGCCGCGCCCTTGGCGACGCCCCATCCAAGCGCGAGGGGGCCGGCGCGGGCATAATCCCCTGTCCGGCCGGCGCCGCGCGCGCCGCCCATCGTTATTCTCCAACGCACCCAACAGCAGGGGACGAGCCGCATGGCCCGCATCATCGCCGTCGCCAACCAGAAAGGCGGAGTCGGCAAGACCACCACCGCGGTCAACCTGGCCGCCGCGCTCGCGCGCACGCCCAAGCGCGTGCTGCTGGTCGACCTGGACCCGCAGGGCAACGCGACCATGGGCAGCGGCGTGGACAAGCGCCAGCTCGAGCAGTCGGTGTGCGAAGTGTTGCTGGGCGAGGCCGAGGTCGGCGAGGCGATCGTGCGCACCCCGGAGGACTTCGACCTGTTGCCGGGCAACATCGACCTGACCGCGGCCGAGATCCGGCTGATGGCCGAACCCGAGCGCGAGCAGCGCCTCAAGCAGTCCCTGGCCGGGCTGCGCGGCCGCTACGACTTCATCATCATCGACTGCCCGCCGGCGCTGTCCCTGCTGACCCTGAACGCGCTGACCGCGGCCGACTCGATCATCGTGCCGATGCAGTGCGAGTACTACGCTCTGGAGGGCCTGAGCGCGCTGGTGGACACCATCGAGGCGCTCAAGGCCAACCTGAATCCTTCACTGGAAATCGAAGGCGTGTTGCGCACCATGTTCGACGTGCGCAACAACCTCGCCAACGCGGTCTCGGCCGAACTCACCCATCACTTCGGAGACCGCGTGTTCCGGACCATCGTCCCGCGCAACGTGCGCCTGGCCGAAGCGCCCAGCCACGGCCAGAGCATCGTCGGCTACGACAAGGCCAGCCGCGGCGGCATCGCCTACCTGGGCCTGGCCGGCGAGGTGCTGCGCCGCCAGCGCGAGCGCGAGCAGGCCGCGGCCAAGGCCAAGGCCGCCGCCGTCCCCGCCGCGGAGAGCGCCGCATGAGCAACCCCGCCAAGAAGCGCGGCCTGGGCCGCGGACTGGAAGCCCTGCTCGGCCCCAAGGCCGCGGCCGAGGCGCCGACCCTGGTCGAAGCCCAGCCGGGCGATCTGCTGCGCCACCTGCCGGTGGATGCGCTGAGCGCCGGCAAGTACCAGCCGCGCAAGCACTGGGACGAGGACAAACTGGCCGAGCTGGCCGAGTCGATCAAGGCCCAGGGCGTGATCCAGCCCATCGTGGTGCGCGAGATCGGCGAGCGCGGCGGCAAGACCTACGAGATCATCGCCGGCGAACGCCGCTGGCGCGCCTCGCGCCTGGCCGGCCTGGCCGAAATCCCGGTAGTCATCCGCGAGGTGGACGACCGCACCGTGGTCGCCATGGCGCTGATCGAGAACATCCAGCGCGAAGACCTCAATCCGCTGGAAGAAGCGCAGGCGCTGACCCGCCTGATCGACGAGTTCGACCTCACCCACGCCCAGGCCGCCGAGGCCGTGGGCCGCTCGCGCGCGGCGGTGTCCAACCTGCTGCGCCTGCT
>CBIFVU010000010.1:0-38553 GCA_966185905.1 uncultured Lysobacter sp. | reverse complement strand
CAACGTGGTGTTCTTCTGGCTGATCCAGATCCCGCTGTCCTACCTGCTGGCGATCCAGTTGGGTTGGCAGGAGTTGGGCGTGTTCTGGGGCGTGTTCGTCTCGGAGACGTCGGTGGGCGTGTTCACCCTGTGGCTGTTCACCCGCGGGCGCTGGAAACAGGCGCAGGTGTAGCGGCGATCGCGCCGGCCGTTCGGCCGGCGCGCACACCGCGGCCGTCCCCGCGGCGCGGCGCCGGCTAGGGATCGCTCTGCGGCGTTTGCAGCGACTCCAGCACCTGCGCCTCGAAGGCCTTGCCGTTGCGCTCGGCCTGCTGCGGATCGCCGCTGCGCAGCAGGCTGGCCCGCACCGCTGCCGCCAGTGCCCGGCGCGGGCCGCCGACCACGATCAAGGTCTGGTCGCCGCTGTCCAGCGGCAGCAGCGCGTCGGCCGAACCGCGGGCGCGCAGCACCGCGTCGAGCAGGCGCAGCACCGCCTGCACGTCGTACCAGTCGCCCAGGTTCTGCGCCTGGGTGCGGTAGACCTGGCCGTCGGCATAGGCCAGCAATTGGTAGGGCGCCGCCCCGTCGATGGGCGGCGCGATCTCCTCGAACACCGCACCTTGCAGCGAAGGCCGTACCAGCGCCGCCAGTTCGCGCGCCAGGCTGTCGTGGCGGTTGGGGAACTGGCCGGTCTCCACATCGAAGCCGTGGACATAGCCGGCTTCGGCCAGGATCTCGATCGGATCGCCGCCCAGGCCGGATGGGCCGGACTGGGCGAGGCGGGCGAAGCCCAGGCGGGTCAGGCGCTGGAGCAGTGCGCGCGCCTGGGCCGGGTCAGCCGCGGGCGCCGCGTCCGCCGTCGTCGCCTCGCGCGGCGCGACGCGCGCCAACATTTCGCACATCGGGTCGCGGTGCTGCCGGCACGCTGCCGCCGCGCGGGCGCGGCCCTCGGCATGGTCGGTGCGGAAGAACGCCATCGCCACCTGGCGCGCGCGCTCGGCATCGTCCAGGCCGGCGTGCAATTCCAGCAGCCAGGCGGTCGCTGGGGGCTGGCCGAGCTCGGCCAGGGTGAACGCAGCCGCGCGCGCCTGCATCGGCGTGCCATGGAGGATGCGGGCGCGGGCCGCCGTGGCCAGGCGCTGGCCGAAGACGGGCGTGGGCCGCTGCGGGCGTGCGTAGTCGCTGTCGTAGTACGCCAGCACCGCGGCATCGGGCGTATCGGCGCGCAACACCCAGGCGGCCTCGGCAGCGCCCGCGCAATGCTCGGCGTACAGCGGCATCAGGCTGCGGCGCAGGGTCGAGTCCGGGCCGGATGCCCAGGCCTGGCCTTGCGCGCAGAACGCGGGCTGCGGCGCGCGGAAACGCAGGTGTTCGGCCCAGGCCTCGGCCCAGGCGCCGGCCTGCGCGGCGGGGACGCGCGCCGCGCTCGCTTGCAGGCGTTGCAGCCAATCGCCGTCGCCCGCCAGCAACTGGTCCAGGGCGTGCTCCATCGGCGGGAAACGGCTGCGGTCCTCGGGCCAGGCCTGCAACTGCTCCAGGTCGGCCGGCAAGGCCGCGGCGTAGCGCGCGGGCAGGGCGCCGGGCGCGCGCAGCACGGCGCTCGATGTGGACTCCTGTGCGGTGCCGGCGGTGGGCGCCGAGGCCGCGCCTGCACGATCCTGGCAGCCGGCCAGGCCGGGCAGGCACAACAGGGCCAAGGCCCAACGAAGAAGCGGGGCTCGATGGAACACAGCGCGCATGCACGGTCCTGGAGAAGAATGGGGCGGCGGTGGCGGCCGCGAGGTGATGCGAATCAGCGATGCAGCGGCCCGGATGGATCAGCAGTCCAGGCTGACCGCCAGTTCGCAACCGTCCGGATCGAGGAGCGGAAGCGGCGCCCGCCCGGAAAGTCGCACTCCTGGCTGTCGAGGCGATGATCGGGGGCGGATCGCGGTCGGGGAAGCAAAGACCTCACGGATGGGCGTCAGCGGAATTGGCTGTAAGCGATCCAGCCGGCGAGGACTACGGTCAGCCAAGCGAGCAAGCCCACGATCAGGCAAAGCCAGTCAGGGGGTTCTTTGCCGCGTCGAAAAAAAGGCGAGAGCAAGACCCGCCCTGTGCCGTAGAGGAAGACTTCGGCGAGGATCTCGAACACCATGCGTCCGACCACGCGCAGCACCGCGCCGAGCAGTTCTCCGACGATCTCCAGGGCCATGGGCCTCCTCCGTGAGCAGGGCTGATGCGCACTGCGCGCACCGTGGCGTCGGCCCGAGTATAGCCGCTGCGCCACCGCCGGCCGGTGCCGGGCTTGCGCAGTGCGGCCGGGCGAATCCAGCCTCGCCCGGGGGCGCTCGCGCCATGAGACGCGCGCCGGTTAGCCTCGGGCCTGACTCTGCAGCGCGAGCCCGCCATGCTCACCACCCTGGCCGTCGCCAACTACCGCTCCCTGCGCCAACTGGTGCTGCCGATGGCGCGATTGAACCTGGTCACCGGCGCCAACGGCAGCGGCAAGTCCAGCCTCTACCGCGCCCTGCGCCTGCTGGCCGACGCCGCGCAGGGCGGGGTGGTGCCGGCCCTGGCGCGCGAGGGCGGCCTGTCCTCGACCTTGTGGGCCGGCCCGGAAAACCCCAGCGCGCGGATGCATCGCGGCGAGGTGCCGGTGCAGGGCGGGCCGCGGCGCGAGCCGGTGTCGCTGCGGCTGGGCTTCGCCGGCGAGGACTACGGCTATGCCATCGACCTCGGCTTGCCGACGCCCTCGGGCTCGCTGTTCGGCCACGACCCCCACATCAAGCGCGAAGCGATCTGGAACGGCCCGTTCCTGCGCCCGGCGGCGCTGCTGGTGGACCGGCGCGGGCCGATGGCGCGGGTCCGCGATGGCCGCGGCTGGCGGGTGGTGTCCGAACACCTGAGCCCGTTCGAGAGCCTGTTCTCGCAAGTAGCCGACCCGCGCACCGCACCGGAGGCCCTGCTGCTGCGCGAACGTGTGCGCGCCTGGCGCTTCTACGACCATTTCCGCAGCGACGCGCAGGCGCCGGCCCGGCAACCGCAGGTCGGCACCCACACCCCGGCGCTCAGCCACGATGGCCACGATTTGGCCGCGGCCTGGCAGACCATCGTGGAGATCGGCGACCGCGATGCGCTGGCCGAAGCGGTGGACGACGCCTTCCCCGGCGCGCAGGTCGAGATCGGCCTGGAAGGCGGGCGCCTGGTGTTGTGGTTTTCCCAACACGGCCTGCTGCGCGCCCTGTCGGCGGCCGAATTGTCCGACGGCACCTTGCGCTACCTGCTGTGGATCGCCGCCCTGCTCACGCCGCGGCCGCCGCCGTTGATGGTGCTCAACGAGCCGGAGACCAGCCTGCACCCGGACCTGCTGCCGGCTCTGGCGCGCCTGATCGCCCAAGCCGCGCGCCGCACCCAGGTTTGGGTGGTCTCGCACGCCAGCCGCCTGATCGCCGCACTGGAAGCGCAGGACGAATGCAACAGCCTGCACCTGGAGAAAACCATGAGCCAGACCGGCCTGGCTGGGCAGGGCATGCTGGACACGCCGGCCTGGCATTGGCCGGAGCGTTGAGGCGCTTGTGGGTGGCCGCAGCGAGTGCTAGAACCTTGAAACGCAGATGAAACGCGGCGCCAGCGTCCTTGGATGCCGCGCTTGCCGTTGCGATGGATGGAATACCGATCGGACTTATCCAGGAAGGAGATGCCATGGACGGGGATGCACTGGCTGGGGCCGTGCGCGGCGCGATCGCTGGCGCGGTGTCTGCCGCAGGCACGGCCGCAGTGGCCGTTCGCGCGCGAGCCAGCGCGCGGCGCAGCGGCGCGAACGCGCACGGCGGCCGCTGTACCGCCCCTGGGCCGCGCGCCGCACTGGCGCTGGCGGCCGCCTTCGCCGCGTGGACCGCCGTCCCGGCGGCTGCGGTCGAGCCCTATCAGGAATACGCCCAGAAGCTGCGCGCCGCGCAGCAGTTGACGGCGCTGGACGATGGCCTGTTCGGCGACAGCGTCAGCTTGTTCAACGGCGGCACCGAGTTCAGCCTGGCCGACATCGACCTGCCCGGCAACGACGCCTTGCCGGTGCAACTGCGCCGCCGCCTGAACATCGTCGCCGAACCCTCGATCAGCTTCATCGACCGCTTCGGCGGCATCGGCAACTGGGACGTCGATGTCCCCAGCATCTCCGGCGTGCTCGACGGCCAGTTCAAGTGGAACGCCAACTCCGCCGGCCAACCGGTGCCGCGTTGCTCGGCGCGCTTCTATCCTTCCACCGGGCCGAACGCGCGCCTGGCGGACATCTTCAACGGCTTCACCATCCGCATCCCCGGCGCAGGCAGCAAAACCTTGCTCGGCCGCGATGCGGACGCCAGCTATCCCGACCTGGCCGACGGCCAGGCCCATCTGTGGACCACGCGCGACCTGGACACCTTCACCTGCACGCCGATGAAGAACGGCTACCCGGGCGAAGGCTTCGTCATGCACACCCCGGACGGCCTGAAATACCGCTTCGATGTCGGCGTGGAGCGCGCCATCGGCGCGGTCCAGGGGCGCAACAACAGCACCCGCACGCGGGTCCAGGTGTTCCTGCTCGCCAGCCAAGTGGAGGATCGTTTCGGCAACCGGGTGGAATACCACTACGACAGCGCGGGCTATCCGCAGCGCATCCTCGCCAGCGACGGCCGCGAGATCGTGCTCGACTATGCGGACGGGCGCTTGCAGCAGGCCACCGCCAATGGCCGGCAATGGCAGTACCAGTACAGCGGCGGCCGCCTGGAGCGGGTGGTCCTGCCCGACGGCAGTGCCTGGGGCTACGCCTACAGCGGCAGCCTCAAGCCGTTGTACGAGACCTGGGACGGCGAGATGGGGCCCAGTTGCGCGGGCCAGCCGGCGGCGACCGACGCTCAATTCGCGCTCAACGCTACCCATCCTTCCGGCGCCTCGGGCGTGTTCGAGTTCCGCCATCTGCGCCATCCGCGCAGCGGCGTGCGCAAGAGCTATTGCGTGATCGACCAGCCCGGCAGCAATGGCGAGCCCAATGCCTACCATCTCGCCGTCCCCAACTTCTACGACATGTTCAGCCTGGTCTCCAAGACCTTGTCCGGTCCGGGGCTGGACGCGCCCTTGCTGTGGCAATACCGCTACGGCAGCGGCCGCTCGGCCCTGTGGGGCACCAACGTGCCGGTGCCGGGTTCGGTGTGCACCGATCGCTCGGTCTGCTCCCTGGGCAAGACCTCATCGGTGATCCAGCCCGACGGTTCCAGCGACCTGTACCGCTACGGCATGCAGTTCGGCGTCAACGAAGGCCGATTGCTGGGCAAGCGCCGGGTCGCGGCGGACGGAAAAGTGGTGCGCGAGGAGACCTACGACTACATCGGCGACGACGAAGCCGCGGCGCAACCGTTCTCTCCGCGTTACGGCCATCTGTGGGGCGGCGACGACGTGACCTCGACCTATGCCCGGCCGCTCAAGCGCACGACGATCGCACAGGATGGCTTCATCTCCAGCGCCGACCCCGATGCGCCGCCGGCGACCGCATCCGCGGACGCCTCGCAGACCAGTTGCCAGGGCGATGGGTGCAGCGCGTGGTTCAACCTGCCGCAACCCCGTTCGACAGCGGATTCCGCGGCGGGCGATGAACCGCCGGCCGATACCTATGTGGAAGCGGTCGAGGCCTTCGATGCCTACGCCAGGCCCTTGCGCTACCGGCGCTACAACAGCCTGGGCTATTCCAGACAGGATGCGCAGGAATATCACGACCACCTCGCCCGCTGGGTGCTGGGGCAGGTGGCCCGCACCAGCACCGATGCGGTGGAGACCGCCCGCACCGAGTTCGATCCGGACAGCGCCATGCCCTTGCGCGAGTTCAGCTTCGGCAAGCGCTTGCGCACCCGCAGCTATCGCGCCGACGGCACCCTGGCGACGCTGGCCGACGGCAACGACCGGACGACCGTCTTGTCGGGTTGGAAACGCGGCGTTCCCCAGTCCATCGCTCATCCCGACGGCAACCTGCGCACGGCGGTGGTCGACGACAACGGCTGGATTCTCTCGGTCGCCGACGAGAACGGTTACGTCACCGGCTATGGCTACGATGCGATGGGGCGAGCGACCCGCATCGACCCGCCCGGCGGCGATGACGTGGCCTGGAACATCACCACCGCCCGCTTCGAGCCGGTGGCCGTCGCCGAACAGGGCTTGGCTGCCGGCCACTGGCGCCATGTCAGCGACACCGGCCGCCAGCGCAAGACCACCTATTTCGACGCATTCTGGCGCCCCGTGGCCGAACTGTCGGAGGACACCGCCGACCCGGCCGGCACCCAGCGCTGGCGGGCCTGGCGCTACGACCACCAAGGCCGCGCGGTGTTTGAATCCTATCCGCGCAACCCCGCCGTCGATGGCGCGCTCGCGTTCAACGCGGCCATGCCGGGCACCCACACCGTCTACGACCCGCTCGGGCGCGTCACCGAGGTGCGCCAGGACAGCGAGTTGGGCGTGTTGTCGACCAAGACCGAATACCTGGGCCAGTTGCTGGTGCGCACCACCAACCCGCGCAACCGCCAGACCCTGACCAGCCACCAGGCCTACCACCAGCCCGGCTACGACTGGCCGCGCGACATCGGCCTGCCCGAAGGCGTGTACGTGGACATCGAGCGCGATGTCTTCGGCCGCACGCTCTCGTTGCGCCGCCGCAACGCCGATGCCAGCCAGAGCGCGCTGCGCCGTTACGTCTACGACCCGCACGGGCAACTGTGCAAGCGGATCGAACCGGAAAGCGGCGCCACGGTGATGGATTACGACGGCGCCGGCAACCTGGCCTGGTCGGCCGGCGGCCTGGCCTTGCCCGACCCGGGCCAGTGCAACCGCGCCGAAGCCCAGGCCTCCGGGCGCCGGGTGGACCGCGGTTACGACCTGCGCAACCGACCGAGCACGCTGGCCTTTCCCGACGGCCGCGGCGACCAGGCCTGGACGTATTGGCCCGACGGCCTGGTCCGCACCGTCACCACCCACAACGACGGCCCGGGGCAGGGCACGGTCACCAACGCCTACGACTACAACAAGCGGCGCCTGCTGCGCGGGGAGTCCCTCGCCGAGGCGGGCGGCGCCTCGTGGAGCATCGGCTACGGCTACGACCCCAATGGCAGCCTCGAACGGCACGTGCTGCCGTCCGGTCAGATCCTGGCCTATGCGCCCAATGCCCTCGGACAGGCCAGCGGCGTGTGGAACCAGAGCTCGGGCGGAACGCTCGCCGACAGTGTTCGCTACTACCCCAACGGTGCGATCAAGTCCTTCGTCTACGGCAATGGCATCGTCCACAGCCTGCAATTGAACGCGCGCCAGTTGCCTCAGCGCAGCAGCGACGCCGGCGTGCTCGACCTGGAGACCGGCTACGACGCCGGCGGCAACGTCGTGCAAATCCTCGACCGCCTGCGCGGCGCGCACTACGACCGGGCCCTGGTCTACGACGGCCTGGACCGCTTGGCCGAAGCGCGTTCCTGCCGTTTCGGCGGCGATTGCCTGCACCGCTTCGGCTATGACGCCCTGGACAATATCGCCAGTTGGCAACTGGGCGGGGTCAAACAGCACGCCTACTGGTACGACGACAAGAACCGCCTGACCAACATCAAGAACGAAGCGGGCGCCACCGTGGTCGGGCTGGGCTACGACGTCCAGGGCAACCTGGACAACAAGAACGGCCAAGCCTATGCCTTCGACTACGGCAACCGGCTGCGCGCCGCGGTCGGCAAGCAGCGCTACCGTTACGACGGCCACGGTCGCCGCTACCTGTCGCTGGACGAAGACGGCGGCCAGACGCGCTCGCTGTACGGCCAGGATGGCGTGCTGCGCCGCACCGAGGACCTGCGCACGGGGCAGAACACCGAATACGCCTATCTCGGCGGCAGCCTCCTCGCGCGCCTGATCGTGGACACTGCCCCGGCCATGCCGGAACTGACCATGCCGGCGTTCAGCAACAGCGGCGCCTACACCGCGCAATGGGCCGCCGTGCCCGGAGCGAACCGCTACGAACTTCAGGAACGGGCCACCGCCGGCGCCTGGCAGGGCATCTACGACGGTCCGGCCTTGCAGCACGCCATCAGCGGCCGCAGCGATGGCGCCTACGACTATCGCTTGCGCGCCTGCGCCAGCGTCTGCGGCGCCTGGAGCGCGACCCGCAGCACCGCGGTGGCCTTGCCGCCCGCGGGCGAACTGGTGCTCAACGCCCCGGCCTCGGTCATCGGCGGCAACTACGTGGTCGGCTGGAACGCACTCAGCGGGGCTGGCGAGTACGTACTGGAGGAAAACCCCGGCGGCGCCGGCTGGCAGAACGTCTACACCGGCCCGGCCCAATCGCGTTCGTTCGCCTCCCGGCCCGGCGGCCAATACCGCTATCGCGGCAAGGCCTGCAATCCGGCCGGCTGCGGGCCGTTCTCGCAAGAGCGCACGGTCGAGGTACTGGGCGCGCCGTCGGCGGCGCCCGAACTCAGTCTGCCCGGCTACAGCAACAACGGCACCTTCAGCGCCAGTTGGACCGCCGTGGCCGGCGCTTCCAGCTATGAACTGGAGCAACAGCACAACGGCGGCGGCTGGACCCGGGTGTATTTCGACGCAGCCACCAGTACCGTGGTCAGCGGCCGCGCCACCGGCAGTTACGGCTTCCGGGTCAAGGGCTGCAACGCCGCCGGCTGCGGCCCGGCGTCGGCGGTCGAACCGATCGAGGTGCTGGTGCCGCCCATGCCGCCCACGCTCAACGCCCCCGGCAACAGCCCCAGCGGACAGTACGAGATCGCCTGGACCGGGGCGGCGACCGCCACCGGCTATTCCCTGGAGGAGAGCGCCAACGGCGGGCCCTGGGCGCAGGTCTACAGCGGCGGCGCCACCGCGGCCACGGTATCCGGGCGCGGCAACGGCAGCTACGCCTACCGCGTGCAGGCCTGCAACAGCTCCGGTTGCGGCGGCTACTCCAACAGCGCCACGACCACGGTGTTCCTGCCGCCGCCGGTGCCGCGGATCACCTATTCCGAACGCAAGGGCGCTCCGAACGCGCATTGCCTGGTGCAGTGGGCGCAGGCGCCCACGGCCGCCAGCTACGAGCTGATGGCCCAGCCCAGCGGCGTGGTCCAGTACGTAGGTCCCGACCTGCGGGTCTGGCACGTGAGCCGCTACTGCGCGCCCAGCCACGTGCTGCGCGCCTGCAACGCGGCCGGTTGCTCGGCCTGGTCGAGCCCGCCGGCCCCACAGCAATACATCCCCGGCGACCCGGACGCTTGAGGAGACGCGCATGGACCGCACGCACACGAACGCATCCCGAGTCCCGTCCCGATCCGGCCGCCTGCGTTGGCTGGGGTGGTTGCTGGCCCTGGCCGCGCCCCTGGCGCAAGCGCAGGCGCCGCGGGTGGAATACATCCACACCGATGCCCTGGGCAGCCCGGTGGCGATCACCAACGCCGCCGCCGAGGTGATCGAGCGCACCGATTGGCAACCCTACGGCGCGGCCATCGACCGTCCGGCCTACGAGGGGGTGGGATATACCGGCCACGTCATGGATGGCGCGACGGGGTTGGTTTATATGCAGCAGCGGTATTACGATCCTACCTTGGGAAGGTTCGTTAGCGTTGACCCCGTTGGGGTGAGCCCAATTAATGGGCTCAACTTCAATCGCTATTGGTACGCCTCGAATCACCCATACAAGAACACTGATCCAGATGGGCGATGCGATGGTCCATCGACATGCGCGATTGACCGAGATATCGCGGCGATGAATCGCGGTGACATGTCGCGCAGTGAATTTATGGATCGGTCGGCCGCACGCGCAGGGGGTGCAGCCGGTGGATTGTTGATTGTCGCCACTCGCGCAGCAGTTCTGCGCTACTTGCCAGCGTTGTCTCGGCTTGTTTCCAGAAACAGGGAGCAGCAGCCTAAAGGTGATCTTCATGCACCGGGTGATGTGCCGGATGCGAGCGTAGTGGTGCGGGGCGGTGCAGGTGAAATGCCGGCGCCAGGGACAACTTTCTCGGGTTCACAGGGTCGTGCGGTCGAAGATGCGGGGGCTGGTGTGCCGCATGGAACAATCCGGACTTCGACCGCTGGAGAGATTCGATCTGGTGGTGGTAGGGTCGATGTTGCTCCTGAACCGACTCGATCTGGCCAGATAAATGGCCAGCATGTGAACGTTACGGAGGGCGGTACCAAGAGCACCTTCAGTCCGCCTCAACCTAATCCAGTTCCGAAACCGGAGCGCATCCAATGACTGCTACGAGATTGTTCACGATCATTAGTTATAGGGATTTTTATGATGTCCCACGGCTAATTCTTGCTAGGGATCAGGCGTCGCGATATTGGATTTTTGATAGCTATTTTGATGATGATCTTGATGAGTATTCGAGCGAGTATGGCGTTTATTTCGTAGGCGATGATTTAAGGGCGGCTGAAAAGGCAATGGTTCTTCACTTGGAAGGCGTTAAGGGGGCTGTTGAAAGCGTTGTGCCAGTTGCATCGATTGGATTTGACTTGTCCAAGCGGCGCACGTTCACCGTGGGATGATCCGACAAGTGAATCGCCCAGAGTTTCGTAGACCCCTTGCAGCCATAAACTATGGCTTAAGCGGAGGTGATTATGAGCGCGAAGCGGTACGCCGATGAATTCAAGATCGAAGCAGTCAGATCGTGGAGTACGGTCGGCCGGTGGCTGAAGTGGCCGAGCGGCTGGGCGTGTCGGTGCACAGCCTGTACGGCTGGCGACGGCAGCAAGGAAAGAGCGCCGTGGTTCGCCGCGTCGAAAGCGACCAGAACGCTGAAGTGCGTCGCCTGAAGGCGGAATTGCGCCAGGTCACTGAAGAACGAGGCATCCTAAGAAAGCCGCCGAGTACTTTGCCAAGTTCCTGCCGCCGCCGGTGCCGCGGATCCCCTATTCCGAGCGCAAGGGCGCTCCGAACGCGCATTGCCTGATGCAGTGGGCGCAGGCGCCCACGGCCGCCAGCTACGAGCTGGTGGCCCAGCCCAGCGGCGTGGTCCAGTACGTGGGTCCCGACCTGCGGGTCTGGCACGTGAGCCGCTACTGCGCGCCCAGCCACGTGCTGCGCGCCTGCAACGCGGCCGGTTGCTCGGCCTGGTCGAGCCCGCCGGCCCCACAGCAATACATCCCCGGCGACCCGGACGCTTGAGGAGACGCGCATGGACCGCACGCACACGAACGCATCCCGAGTCCCGTCCCGATCCGGCCGCCTGCGTTGGCTGGGGTGGTTGCTGGCCCTGGCCGCGCCCCTGGCGCAAGCGCAGGCGCCGCGGGTGGAATACATCCACACCGATGCCCTGGGCAGCCCGGTGGCGATCACCAACGCCGCCGCCGAGGTGATCGAGCGCACCGATTGGCAACCCTACGGCGCGGCCATCGACCGTCCGGCCTACGAGGGGGTGGGATATACCGGCCACGTCATGGATGGCGCGACGGGGTTGGTTTATATGCAGCAGCGGTATTACGACCAGAGCATCGGAAGGTTTCTCAGTGTCGATCCTGTAGCAGCAAATCCGAGTACGGGCGCGAGTTTCAATCGATACTGGTATGCAAACAGCAATCCTTATCGATTTAGTGATCCGGACGGCAGAGATGCAGCCGATCGGGCGTACGGTGCGGTTGTTGGCCACATGCTCAGAAATGACCCCGAGAAGCTCCGCATCTGGGCTGGAGGGGAGGCGGCAGCGACAACCGAAGGCAGCGCTGCCGAACAAGGCGCCGGGATGGGCGCTGCGCTCGGTAGATTCTTTGATACAGGCGATTACTCAAGGGATGCTGTCGGGCGAGCCGCCGCCACCGTCTTTATATTTGCAATTTCCAGGGGCAGGGCGGATCTGCCTCGTTTGCGCGTTCAGGACATCACTCGCCAGGGGGCGGCGGAACGAAACTACCGCGTAAACTGGACCCAAGGGCAGTTTGAAGGGCATTTGAAGGCCAATGGCTATACATCGCAGTCATCCAAAGATGGTAAAGTAACCAATTGGTTCGACGAAGATGGGAACAAGGCTTTCACAACGCGGAGCTTTTCGAAAAGTGCTGGTGCCAGTGCGGAAATACATGTCAAGGGCGAAGTTGCTGCAAAGATCCGATTCGAAGAGGAGCAGCGCAAATGAGGTTTCTGGTCCTGGATAGGGAGTTCGAAGCGGCGTTGGAACGCCTCGGCGGTGTTGTCTTGCCCCGTGGGCCGTTTTCCCGGGACGCTGTTGCAGAGTCCCTTGAATCATTTCGCCTGCTGAGCTTCGCTTCGATTTTCCGGCGTGATTTTTTTCGCGCGATCAGCGGTTTTTCGAGGGGGTATGGCGAAGAGGGGTTTTGGCTTGTGGTCATGGAGCCGGACCCCGTTCGTTACAGGCGCCAGTTTGGTCGATATAACGCGATCGCTTTCGACAACTCTGATGGGGTCGAAGACTACATTTTCGCGATAAACGATGGGCCGCAGGGGAGCTCGGCGGATTCCATCATGGATGGATCAAACAGGTTGTTCTTTTTTTCCACTGCAGAGAAGTGGTTGCTGGTAGGGGACAGGGCGACAAATCTGACTTATTGTTGCTTTGCGGATTTTGCCGCGAAAGACAAGTTCGAGAAGCTCTATTCGGGAGATTTTTTCCCGGACATCGCTGCTGCCGAAGAATTTTCTTTCGAAACGACGGGGCAACTTCCGATCTTGTCGTCCTTCGGCGTGTAGGCGCTTGGCTTGACGAGGGGGCATGGGCTCCGGCCAGCCTTCGTGGAGGCGCTGGGAGGTTTGGCAATCATCTGCTGACCTTTCACGGGGTGCCCAAGAGTATGAGTGGAACAATCGCTGCAGCGAGCGCAACGACTTTCTCTATCTTGTAGGCAACCTAGTCGCCACGCGGCGTATGTTGCCCGACAACAGCACCAAGGTCAGGTACCAGCAAGCCGACGCGCTGGGCAGCCCGGTGGCGATCACCAACGCCGCCGCCGAGGTGATCGAGCGCACCGATTGGCAACCCTACGGCGCGGCCATCGACCGTCCGGCCTACGAGGGGGTGGGATATACCGGCCACGTCATGGATGGCGCGACGGGGTTGGTTTATATGCAGCAGCGGTATTACGATCCGATGATCGGAAAATTCCTGTCCATAGATCCCGTGGCGGCAAATTATAGAAACGGTGCAGGATTTAATCGCTACGCCTACGCTGCTAACAGTCCTTATCGTTTCATTGACCCAGACGGGAGGTGTGAAGCGCCGACAGGGACTAAGATTTGCATGAATGTCAGGCGCTTTTCCTCAAACGATATCACGATTGTTCAGTCTTATAACGCAGTGACGCAAATGCCGGTTAGGCTGTCAATCGGCTCAAGTAATGTGGGCGAACTCAAGCCGTTACAAAAAAAGGCGGCTGGTGCGCTGAATCGAGCCGGAAGGGAGTTGCAATCAAGGGGCCTGAAGGAGCATATAAATATCTTCAATGAAATGAATGTTTATATGTCTCTAGAGACCGTTGGTGAGGGGAAGGCATTTGTTTCGCAGTCGCCTGCATATGATCTTGTGATCAATTCTCGGCCATTTTCGAGGTTGTGGGATGGATTTAAGGTGGGGGCGATGCTTCATGAAGTGCATCATTTTACCAAGAGAAATCGTGAGATGTATAATTTCCAGAGGGATAATGGCCTGCCTATGGGGGCGGGGGCGCCTTACGAGAATGATGCTTTTCAGTTCCAGAGGAGTATGGGTTTTCCCGCGTCAGGTAGTTTCCAATTCGATGGTCTCGAGGAGGGGCAGGAATGAACAGGTTGGCAGCGATTTTGGTTGCGACTCTTTTTTCGACTGTTTGCGATGCGAGTGGGGGAGATAATAGGTCGTTGGAGGATGTTTTTTCTCAATCTGACGTCATATTGCACGGCGCAGTGATTGGCGCTGGCATCGGAACCTGCGGAGGCAAAGAGGGCGTAAATTCCTTTTACATCATCAGGGTTTCCAAGGTTGCAAAGGGGGACGTACAAGCGGGAGACGTCAAGGCATGCGGCTCGGCGCCTATGCTCTTGGCGAATCAATATGTGATTGCCGGAAATAAGTACGAAGAAGATGGGGTCGTATTTTCTCCCGATGCGGTTCTTTTGGTTTTTCCAGATGATCAATATTATCGGTTGATCGCGAACGATGGCCCCGTCGTCGCATCGGACCGAGGTCAGGCTTATGCGGTCGGGCTGCTGGAGCCGGATTTTCAGGCTCGTTTCAAAAAGGTGGCGATGAAGAAGGAAGAGAGCAGGTAGCAAGAGGCTCTTGTCGTATGCGCGGTTTGCCCTGCATCGTTGCTTGCTGCTTGAACGCTGTTCCCGCTTGGTGTTGGGCACTATGCTTGAACCTGAGAGGGGCTTGAGCGCCGGAGTCGGTCTCGCATTCATATGAAATTGAAGGAACGAGCGTGCGCAACAACCTGTGCCGTATCGGGCTGATGGTGCGCGAGATGAAGGGTGTTGGCGGAGCACTGCTATGGTGCAAGGAATAGCGATGGCTCGGGGTGCCCGGCAGGATGAAAGTGGGTCATGACGCAGTTTGCATTAGTGAAGCTAAGGCCTGGAGCTCGTGAGAGTAAGGGCCGGCATCTGGGGTCCTTTCTGTCCGAACGGATATTTTCCCGGGCGTTGCCCCATGTGTTTTTCGAGCCCGATGGCGTGTTTGCGCTGAATCCCTGGGGGTGTGCGTTCGACGAAATCTACCTGGCTGCCCAGCAGAGCATTGCTGGCGGTGCGAATGCAGGCGACACTGCTCTTTTCAAGGCGCTCGATGATCTGCATCCCGATGTGGATTCCATGGCGCTATGGTACGGCGAGGATTTCGTGGGTCTTCCATCGGTGTCTCGCTGGCTGGATCTCTATTCTGTATTGCGAAGGGATCTGCAAGGAGGTTCGCTGGAGACGTATGTTGTTTATTCGAGAACTGCACCGGCTTGATGCTTTGGGTGCGGCGTGGCGGAAGGTGGAGTCTGCTGCTCGGGCGATATTTTTTTTTTTTTGAAATTGGCGTGGCAGCGGCCGCTTCAGGAATAGGACTGGGCAGGTGGTTCTGGATTCCATTGCCCTTTGGGTGGAGGGACGATCGCATGGGGCCAGTGCGTGGGGTGGTCGTGATGAGTCAGCAGCGCCATGGGTAAGGAGTCCGCAACGCAGATCGCTGGTTTTTTGCTGGCCGGTGCGTATATCGACAACTTGTCCATATACAGTTCTTCGCTGGTGATTCACTGCTCTCGTTTGGGAGAACGGGCGAGACCAGCCGATGCTTGGATTTCATCGACCGGAGATGTCCAAATGGAAGGATTCTCCTTTCTTCCTATACAGCCTCCAGAGGGGCCTCTGGACTCCAGAGGCATTGCGATCTATATGCTCAGTCTTTTGATTGGCGAAGACATTCGTTCCGCCTGTGTGAGCGCGCAGGGTTGGTTGGAACTCCAGGTGGCCGACGGCTGCGTCAGGATCGGCCCAGATCGTCTCAATACGGAAGAGGTCTGGGCGGTCACCACCGATTCGCCGGACCCTTCTCGACCGCATCGCTGGAGCGTAGTGTTGGACGATGCCGGCGTCGTCTCAGTGCGCACGCCATCTTCGAGCGAATGATCCCGCGAGCGGCATCGGCGCATGGGAACGCCATAGCGTTTCTTCCCTGAGGTCGAACAACTCTCGGACTTGCCGGAGCGAATGATGGGGATGCAATGTGAAAACGTCTGCCCGGCGATCCTCGTCGCGACATTTTTCCTGCGGAGCAGGGCCAGAGCTGCCTCGCTACCCGGCCGGGGGTTCGGCCGGTTTTCCGATTTTGGAGGTTGCGATGGTGAGTTTCATCAGAATTCTCGCTGCTGCCCGCGCGGAGATGCGGCGGATTCACATATTCATGGAGCAGTCCGGAGATTTTTCCGCTGTCCAAAGCGAGATGTCTCCGTTCTCGGGGCACTCTCCTTTCAGTGGGCAGGAGCAATTATCTTTAAGCTTCTCCGTCAATGGGGACTTGAAGCGCTGGATCGATCCGGAAAAGAGGGGGTTCGGGGCGGAGCTTGTGGTCAACCATGAGTGTGGCAAATGGACGCTGGAGGCTGAGTATGGCTGGGCCGGACAGGATATAGGCTGGGCGCCGGTGGCCTCCCAGGCAGCGGAGTTCGAGTCGTCGGAGCCCTTGCTGGAGTGCTTGGTACCTTGGGCGGAGCGGCTGCGGATCGAAGTCATTGGTTTCCTCGAGCAACGCGGAGTTGCGTGATCGAGCTTGAAGAGGTTATCGGGCACTCGACCGCAGAGGGAATTCGATCTGCCGATGGCAGGGGCCGTAGGGACTATGTTGTTGCCGGGCCAACTCGATCTGGTCAAAGTCGCATTAATGGAGTTAGGAAGGCAAGAGCCACATGGGTCGAAATGAGGGCGATTGAAATGCGGAATTTTGTCGTCATGAGTGCGGTCCTCTTTCTGCTGCCACTGGCGGGAGCGGCTGGCGCGAGAGATTTGTCCCGATATCCGTGCACTGTTTTCAATGCGGATGCTTGTTTTCGATTGCCTGCGGGTACTCAAGTGGAATACTCGGTTCCAGCGGACTTCGACTTTTATGAGGTGTCGAAGGAAGGAAGGTTGATTGCGGCGATCTACATCGGCAACGCTCCAAAGACGGTTAAAAGTCCTGTGGTGCCGATCGCCAGCGAATTGGCCAATGCGACGATCAAGATCTACCGCGGCGGAGCGACTTCCGCTGAAGTGCTCGATATTTACATAGTTCCAAAAGCCAAAGATGCTTCGACAGTGCACATCTCGGCTGGTCTCAGCCCTTCGACTGGGAGTGAACTAAAGGAACTGCTTTCCGGCTTTCGGCCTTGCAAGCCGATCAAGTCTGGTGGCCAAAGGTGCCCGCCAAGCACGGCTTGGAGCAAGGAACTGGCTAAAGCGCTAACGCCTTAGGGCGCTTGAGCATTGAAATATCTTCGCGGACTCTAATAACATGGATCCTGGCGGCCATATCGGGCTGAATCTCACCTGCGCGACGCAAGGCGTGATTGCAGCGGGTCGGTTCGGTAGACGGGCTATTGCTCCCCCTTAGCGATGGCGACTTGTTCGCGGTAATTGTCGTAGTGAAGCCCGGGAGCGAAGGGCGCGCGGGAATATCATCGGCTACTCATGGCAAGGGATGCCCGACCATCTCTCTTGTTTAACAAAAAAGCGCTTGAACCTGAGCGATCCGGATGAGCGGTTCTTGGCCCGTCGGATGCGACAAGGTGCCATGGCTGCCTTGTCGTTCGTCATTGACGCTCAACTCGAAGCCCGGCAGCCGCCTCGATCAGCCAGATCCCCCGAGCGCTTTTGGGCGTGGCTCACGACTAAGAAGTCGTTGCGCGTGCGGAACCTGGTCTTCCCCTGCAGGCCGCAGAGGAGTCGCAAATTCGACTGCAATCAGCGCCGAGTGAGCAACGGCGTGCAGTCGATGCTCAAGTGGTCAATGCGGTGGGTGAGGGCAGCTTCTCGGATGGCACAAGGATAGATATGGCCCAACAGGAGCAGTCCTTCTCCGCGAATGAGAGCGGTACCAAGGCGGGCATCGATCAAGAGCAGAGTTGCATGCGGTGCGGCGGGGAGACCGTATTGCGGATGACCTTCAGGATTCCGAAAGGAGATTCAGCAGGTCACACGCACGGTGGAAACCGTGAGCAAAAACCAGGGGTGGATGATGCGCCGCGACGAGTAGGAGATGCAAGGTACGTAGTTACGAAGGCCAACGTGCTAGGGGTCGATCGTACCGAGGCAGGACTTCGAGTTCGCGTTCTGGGCGGGCCTATGCCCAAAGGCCGCGAGAGACGAGACATTGAGAACAGGATCGAGGGATGGAATCGAAATCGAAATGCCCCGGTTACGTGCGTGCCATCCAGTGGGTGCTGACGGTGGGTGCAGTGACCGCGACAGGATGCGCTGGAGCTTGGCGCGACTCTCCTGGTACTCAGCGGACCACTTGCGAGAGTGGCCAGATATGCACTCTGGATGGGCGGTTGTCTGCGGGACATCCGTGGGAAGCCCAATTGGAAACCAGAGACGGCTGCATTGCCACGGCAGTTCCTGAGTCATTTGCCTCCGTCGCGTCGCAGTTCGATGGCAAACGAGTTCGTGTGGTAGGTAGGGCGTTCCCGCAGCCGAGTGCGACACCGGAGGCCGAAATGTACTACTACCGCGTTCGAGAGATGCGTGTGAACGTAAATATATGTCGACTGGCACTCGTGGTGTTCACCATCGAGTCCCCAGGCGGAAATAAGTGGATCAATGAAGAGCTGGCGCACACCGAGGAGTGACTTTTCGCAAAGAACATAACGCCGTTTGCGGGCGCTTGGCGCGGGAAGTGGGCGGCTGATGAGTGATGCCATGAAATGCATGATTTGCAGTGCGTCGCCCACCACTTTTACGCCTGCTCAGCAAAGCCCGGTTCCTGCAGCTGGGAGGTTGAAGAGGCCTTGGAAAGACATGCGAATATTTGCTGATTTTAATAATATGGATCCTGACGGCCATCTCAGGCTGAATCTGACTGGCACGACCGAGGATTTGGTTGCGGCGGGTATCGATTTGGTAGACGGATTATCGCTTCTCGTTAGCGATGGCGATTTGTTCGCGGAAATTGTTGTAGTGAAGCCCGGGCGTGAGGGGGTATGGCGCGGAAAGATCATCCATGGTCCGTGGGAGGGAGGCGATCATCGCGATCTTCTGTGACTTTACAAAGGCGGCCGTTCGCGACCGGGAAATATGGAGTGCGGGTCTGGCTGACCGGATCGCTCATAGTTTTTGTAGGCAGTCGTCAGCCGCTTAGTGCATGCCGCGTTTCAAACGCTATCGGGGATGGACTGTCGTTGGAACTGTGCTGCCGCTTGGCGCTGTAGAACAGCTCGATGTAGTCGCACACATCATGGTTGCGGCGGCTACTCCAACAGCGCCACGACCACGGTGTTCCTGCCGCCGCCGGTGCCGCGGATCACCTATTCCGAACGCAAGGGCGCTCCGAACGCGCATTGCCTGGTGCAGTGGGCGCAGGCGCCCACGGCCGCCAGCTACGAGCTGATGGCCCAGCCCAGCGGCGTGGTCCAGTACGTAGGTCCCGACCTGCGGGTCTGGCACGTGAGCCGCTACTGCGCGCCCAGCCACGTGCTGCGCGCCTGCAACGCGGCCGGTTGCTCGGCCTGGTCGAGTCCCTCGACCAAAAACAGGTCACACTCCACGCCGGATCGTGGTTGAGGTGGCGGAGGAGAACGAGAAATGACGAAGCTAGTTCTCACCTCGTGGGGGCCTTCCGTAAAGGTGGTCTCCCTGATTAAGCTCGTTAAGGCAACCAAGCAAGAAGGCTTGCTTGCTGCGAAGCGAGAAGTCGAAGCGTTCTTGGAGGGCGAAAGACTCATAGTCGAGGTCCGGTCTTCCTGCGATGCACAGATGCTGAGTGCGAATTTTGAAGCGTTAGGCGTCAGCGTGGAGATCCAACAGGGTCAATGAAACTACGACTGCGCGGCAGGTAAAGCGGTTGTGCGGCGGGTAGCCACGGTACGACAAGGCCCTCATCGCTGCGGCCCTTGCCGTTGTCATTGATGGTCAACTCGGAACCGTTTCCCAGGCTGTGGAAAAGAATTCAAGTGGACCAAAGCGCTCGGCAGCCGGCTCGACCAGCCAGGTCCCCAGAGCGCTTCGCCGGAGCGATAGGGAATTGGATATCCATGCAAGCACCAGGCGAGCACATCAAGCTGTCGGTAAAGCTGGAGCCGGACGAGGAGGGCTATCCTCCCGTGCGTTGGGAGGGGCTGTGGGCCATCGACTTGGGCGGCGGCCTATACCGGATCGACAATATCCCGTTCTACGCGCGCGGCCTCACCTTGGGCGATGTGGTCGCCGCGCTTTGCGGCGACGAGGGTCTGATATACCAGCGCAGGGTCGCGGCCAGCGGGCACTCCACGCTGCGCGTGCTGGTGTTCGAGGACGGCCAGACCCAGCCGATCAGGAGCGAGCTTGCCGCGCTGGGTTGTGCGACCGAGTTGAGCCAGCGGGCGGATTTCTTTTCCGTGGACGTTCCCGCGCACGTGGACTATGCAGGCGTCGCCGCCGTGCTCCAACGCCACGTCACGGCGGGCCGCATCGACTACGAAGAATCCGCCCTGCGGCATTAGCCCGGCGGCGCTGCCGCTAGGGCTCCGGCGAGGGGATTTCGCACAGCGCCGTGCCGCTCCCGCCGGCCTCGGCGCGCCACTGCGTCAAGACCGGGATCCGTTCCACCAGCAGGTCGATCGCTGCGCGCGTGCGCAGGGGCAGGTAGTGGCTGCGCGGCCAGACCGCGTGGATGCGGCCGCCGATGACGCGGTCGGCGGGCGTGACCAGCCGCAGTTCGCCGCTGCGCACGTAGCGCGACAGGAGCCAGCACGGCAGCAGGGCCAGGCCGGCGCCGGCCACGGCAGCGTCTGCGATGGCTTGCAGGTCGTCGAAGCGCAGGCGAGCGCGCAGTTTGGCCTCGCGCACTTGGCCGGCCGCATCGCGCAGGCGCCAGGGCACGGACTGGCCGTTGCGGCCGTAGACCACCGCGTCGTGGCCGTCGAAATCGTCCACGTCGTGCGGCAGGCCGCGTTCGGCCAGGTAGGCCGGCGCGGCGCAGACCCCCAGGTTTTCCTCGGCCAGCCGGCGCGCGGCCAGGGTGGCGCTGTCGGGCAGGCGGCCGACGCGGATGGCCAGGTCGTAGCCTTCCTCGACCAGGTCGACCACGCGGTCGTTGAAGGACAGGTCGATGTCCAGGCGGGGATGGCGCCGCGCCAGTTCCAGCAGCACCGGCGCGACGCAGTGGCGGCCGAACAGCACCGGCGCGCTCACTCGCAGCCGGCCGCTGGGTTCGCGCCGGCCGCTGTCGAGCGCGGCCTCGGCGGCGTCGAGTTCGGCCAGGGCTTTCACGCAGCGCTCGAAATAGGCCTGGCCGTCTTCGGTCAGGCTTTGGCGGCGGGTGCTGCGATGGAACAGGCGCACGCCGAGTTGCTGCTCCAGCCGGGCGATGCGCTTGCCGATGGCCGAGCGGGTCAGGCCCAGGCGCTCGGCGGCGACGGCGAAGCTGCCGGCTTCGGCCGATTGGACGAAGGCGACGATGCCGAGCAGGCGGTCGTTGACGGCCATAAAGGTCCTGATTGGTTCCTTTTGGGATACTTAAAGTGGATCGAATATAGCCACTGGATCCAGTGGGGATGCGATATCGTACTCCCATCGCCCGCCGTCGGCCCAGGCCTGCGGCGGGCGCCCCTCTCTGCTCATCCAAGGAACCCCCATGAAGGCATATCGCATCCGTCCCGGCGCCGGCATCGGCTCGCTGGCGCTCGTCGATTCGGCACCGGCCGCGCCGGGCCCCGGCCAGGTCCGCCTGCGCATCCGCGCGGTGTCGTTGAACGCGCGCGACCTGATGGTGGCCGAGGGCAGCTATCCCACCGGCTCGAACGCGCCGGTGGTCCCGCTCTCCGATGCGGTGGCCGAGGTGGTCGAACTGGGCGCCGGTGCGGTTCGTTTCAAGGTCGGCGACCGGGTGGCCACCGCGTTCTTCCCGAACTGGCATTACGGCGCGCCGAATCCGCGCGACACCGCTGCGACTTTCGGCGCCAGCGTCGATGGCGTGCTGGCGCAGGAGCTGACCGTGGACGAGGGTGCGCTGTACGCCGTGCCCGGCCACCTCAGCGATGCCGAGGCAGCGACCCTGAGCTGCGCCGGCGTCACCGCGTGGAATGCCTTGTTCGTCGAAGCCGCGCTCAAGCCGGGCCAGAGCGTGTTGCTGCTGGGCACCGGCGGTGTATCGATCTGGGGCCTGCAACTGGCCAAGGCCGCTGGCCTGCGCGCCTTCATCACGTCCTCCAGCGACGACAAGCTGGCCCGCGCGCGCGAACTGGGCGCCGACGGCACGGTCAATTATCGCCAGCATCCGGAATGGCAGGCGCGGGTGCGCGAACTCACCGACGGACGCGGCGTGGATGCGGTGCTGGAAGTCGGCGGCAAGGACACCTTGCAGCGTTCCATCGACGCCACCGCGATGGGCGGCACCGTGGCCGTGATCGGCGGCGTCAGCGGCTATGCCGGGGTCTTCAATCCCTTCACCGTATTGGCCGGAGCCAAGCGGCTGGCCGGTATCTTCGTCGGCAACCGCGGCATGTCCGAGGATCTGGCGCGCTTCGTCGGCGTGGCCGGGATCGCGCCGGTGGTCGACCGCGCCTTCGGCTTCGGCGAGGCGGTGGCGGCCTACGAGCATCTGGCTTCGGGCGCGCACTTCGGCAAGGTGGTGATCCAGGTCGGCGACTGAGGCCGGCCCGATGAGGCAGCGGCCGGCCCATCGCCCGGCTGCTGCGCGGAGCGACGGCGTTGCCGGTGCGGCGCCAGCGGGCTGGTGCGAGCGCGCCTGCGCGGTGCTCGCCCGGTTCGTTGGCTTGGCTCGTGGGCTTGGCTCGCTGGGCGGGAACCGCTGGGTGAGACCGCTGGGGCGGCGCTTGCTGAGGCGCTTGTTGGATCTGGCGGATCTGGCGGTTCTGCTCCGTTCGTTCGCTCCTGCCGCCGCTGCAGATCGCCGCCCCGCCGCCCCGCTGCGCGGCTCGGTGCGCAGGTTCCACCGCTTCGCCCCTCGGCGACGCGGCGCGCATGCACGAGGCCCATGGTCTGTGCCATCGTGCGCATCGGTTCCTTTCGGTTCGTCGCACGCATGACTGCTTCTTCTGCTTCCGAGGCCGCGCCCGCCGAGGCCGCCGCCCGCATTCGCCGCGCCGGCGCCGGCGATGCGCAGGCCTTGGCCCTGGTCGGCGCCGCCACCTTCCTGGAAACCTTCGCCGGCATCCTGCACGGTGCCGATATCCTGGCTCACTGCCAGCGCCAGCACGCCGCCGAGGTCTATGACCAGTGGCTGGCCGATCCGGTCGCGTCGCTGTGGCTGGCCGAAACCGCCGAGGGCGCGGCGCCAGTGGGTTATGCGGTGTTGACCTCGCCCAGCCTGCCGCTGCCCGGCCTGGACGCGCGCGACCTGGAGCTCAAGCGCATCTACCTGCTGTCGCGTTTCCACGGCGGCGGCCTGGGCCGCGCCTTGATGGAGCGCGCGGTGGCGCAGGCGCGCGAGCGCGGCGCCCGGCGCCTGTTGCTGGGTGTATACGCCGGCAACCAGCGCGCGCTGGCCTTCTATGCGCGCAACGGGTTCGCCGCGGTCGGCGAGCGCCGCTTCCAGGTCGGCGGCAACGCCTACCAGGATGCGATCCTGGCACTGGAGCTGGCCGCGTGAGCCCGCGCATCCAGGCGCGCATCGAGGCGCTGACCTCGGCCTTGGTCGAACCGGCGCTGGCCCTGGACGACAGCTTCATGGTCGATGCGCGGCTGCGCCTGCACGCGCAGGACGGGCGCATCGGCTACCGGGCCGAGCCGATCCGCCCGGAGCGCAAGCGCTACGGCCAGGCCACCGCGGAGGAACTGCGCGAATACCTGGATCAGGACAGCACCGCCGCGTTCCTGGCGCTGGCCGAGGACGATACGGTGATCGGGCGGGTGCTGCTCTCGCATCGTTGGACTGGCTTCGGCTCGATCGACGACCTGGCCGTGGACCGGCGCTGGCGGGTCAAGGGCGTGGGCTCGGCGCTGCTGGCGCGCGCCATCGCCTGGGCGCGCGAGCAAGGCCTGCCCGGGCTGAGCCTGGAAACCCAGGACAACAACGTCGCCGCCTGCCATCTCTATCAAGCCCACGGTTTCGAGCTCGGCGGTTTCGATCGCTACCTCTATGCCAACCAGGCCGAGCTGGCGGGCGAGACCGCTCTGTTCTGGTATCTGCGCCTGGACCCGCCGCCGGCCTGAGCGCCCGCTGGGCGCGCAGGCCCCGGCTGCAACGCCCTCGGCGCGAGCGCGGCTGCGAGCGCGTTCAAGGCTGCGCTCGGTCGTGCAGCCCCAGGTCCAGGCGAACCAGCCGGCCGAGCCGGTCGCGGCGCTCGGCGCGCAGGTACCAATGCGCGCGCAATCGCCGCAGCCGCAGCGGCGGATGCACCGGCTCCCCCCACAGACTCAGGCGGTAGTGGCGTTCGTGCAGCCAGTGCAGCAGTGCGTTCAAGCGGTCTTCGTCCTCCGGCAGCCATAGGTCGGCGTCGGCGGGCGGCGGCAGCGACGCGTCGCGTCCGGCCTGCAGCCAGCGCGGCAGGCTGCCGTGCAGCTCGAAGGCGAAACCGGCGGCGCGTATCGCGTCCAGTTCGGCCAGGGTGCTGTCCAGGCAGACGCGCTCGCGTTGTTTCTGGAACACCAGCGCGTACTCGTGGCTGCGGTCGGTGGCGGCATCGCCCGGCGCTTGCGGGCCGGTCGGCCGGCGGTAGCACAGCAGGCGTTCGTCGCGGGCCACGAACAGGCTGCCGAGGATTCCGGCCAGATCCCAGGCCAACGGCAGCATGCGCCCGTCCAGGCGCAGGTTCTCGGCCATGGCGATGCAGTAAGCCCCATCCGGCAGGGCCGTGCGCACGGCGTGGAAGATCTCGCGCAGGCGTTGCAGGTAGGCCTCGTAGTCGCGCTCCAGGTACAACTGCGCGGCGGCGCTGTCGGCTCGGGTGTCGTCGGCATCGGGCCAGCGGCAGCCGAAGTAGGGCACGTTGGTCAGACACAGGCCGATGGGGCCGGGCACCGGCGTGCCGGGCAGGCTGCCGGTGAGCACGGACGCATCGATGCGATGACGAGCCAGACGCTCGCGCGCCAGCGCGGCGCGGGCGGGGTCGATCTCCAGGCCGCAGCCGGGATGTCCTTCCAGCGCGGCAGCCAGCAGGGTGGTGGCGAAGCCGCAGAACGGATCGAACACGCGCGCCCCGGCCGGCGCGTAGTGGCGCACGAACGGCCGCATCTGCGCGACCCAACCGCAGTCGCGGCCGCCGAAGCGGTCGCGCGCGGCCAGGTCGGCGGGCAGGCGGTGCTCGGGCGGGTCGGGTTCCAGCTCCAGCCAACTGCGGCTATCCATTGCGGCCTTCTCCCCTCGCCGGTGCGGCGCCGTGCGCCGGGCCGGCTTGCGGCGCGGCAGGCGCTTGCTGCGCGTCCGGCGGCCACAGCACGTCGCGGTCGGGCTGCCAGCCCGCGCACAGTCGGCCGTTGCCGTGGAAGACCAGCTTGTAGAGATCGCCGCTGGCGTGGCGGCGGTGCATGGCAGCGTAGTCGGAGGACTCGAACACGATCTCCAGGCCGCGCTCGGGATCGCGCAGGCGCAGGTTCCAGAAATAGTAGCCCTCGGTGATGCGCAGCGGCTCCAGCCGGCGCCACCAGGCCGCCTGCATGCACTGGCCCAGCACCTGCTCGATCGGCGCGCGCGCCTGCCCGAGGTAGCGCGCGGTGGCGTTGTCGCGGTAGCCAGGCGCCAGGCGCGAGAACTCGCGGAAGATCACCGTGCCGGCGCCGCATTCGCGCGCCCAGTCCAGATAAGCGGCCACACCGGGCGCATCCTCGATGCCGCCGCGTTGCAGGATGCAGACCTGGCGCAGCGGCACGGCCGCGGCGATCTCGCGCGCGCTGCGCTCGAACACCGCGCCCTCGGCGATGGGCTCGCCCGGGCGGAAGCGCATGATGCGCTGGTTGAGCGCCGGGTCGAAGTGATGGCGCGAGAGCTCCAGCCAGGACAGGCCGAACTCGCGCAGCGCTTGCCGCAGCTCGGCGCCGCGTCCGCGGGCGAAGCCGGCGCCGTTGCTGTAGAGCACGCGCTCCTCGACCACGGTGCCGTCGCGCTCGGCCTGGGACAGGCTCGCCAGCAGTTGCAGGAACCACGCTTCGTCGTCGCTGGCTTCCAGCCCCGACAGCGACCACGACAAGGGCAGGCCGCGCAGTTGCGCCAGGGCCAGGGCCAGGCGCTGGAAGTAATCCGCGCGCGGGCGCTGGGCCTGGGCCAGCGCATCGCTGTGCAGCGGGCGCAGGTTTTCCGAGCAGAACAGGCAACGCGCCGAACACGGCCGCGCGGCGGCGTAGGGCGTGAAGGTGATGGGCTGGGCGACGCGGTACAGGCGTTCGCCGATGCGGTGCTGGCGCCAGCGCGCAGCGTCTCCGGGCGGCGGCGCGCGCCGCGCCAGTTGCGGCGTATCCGCGCGCAAGCGTTGGAACAGGGAGGAGGCCGCGCTGAGCGGGAGCGTGCCCGGGTCGGCGGTCGCGAGCCCTTCGAGTGGGGCCGGCATGGCAGTGTCCTGAGGGTGGGGACGGGAAGGAAGGGGCGGCGACCGAGTGCCGCGATCGAGGGCCGCTCGCGGCGCCCCCGGTTCCCGGGGGCGCCAGAGGCGCTGCGCGCCGGCTCGACGGCGGTGCGGCTCAGAGCCGGGTGGCGTTGGCGCGTTCGCGCACCTGGGCGAAGGTCCAGTCGCTGACCAAGCGGCCGTTTTCCCACACGGTGACCATGGCGTCGTCGTAGCCCATCGGCTTGGCCGCCTGTTCCAGCGATTCGGCTTCCGGCGGCACCGGCACGGTCTTGAAGTGGCCATATTCGCGATGCTGCACCAGGGTCATGCGCCCGCGCTTGCTGGTCTTGCCTTTGTCGGTGACCGGATCCTTGTAGACATCGATCCACTCGCCGTCCACCCGCGCGGCCGAGCATTTGAGCGCGAACTTCTGGGTATCGCGGTCCAGCCGCTGCAGCAGCGCCCCGCCCATGCCGAAGGCCAGGTTGTCGGTGGCGTAGCCGTAGCTGGTGATGCGCTCGAGGATGGCGCGGATGCTGGTGGGGTTGATGCCGTCGCCCTGGATCACCCGCACATGGTTGAGCACCTTGTAGCCCTTGCTGTTGACGGTGTGGCCGAAGGCCTCGTCGAGCAGGCTCACGCACTGGTGCACCACGTCCACCGGGTCGCCGGAATCGGGCCGCACCACCAAGGTGGCGCCGGAGGCGACGACCTCATCGCGCAGGGTCTTGCCCCAGTGCTCGCGGATGGCGTGGAAGATGTCGTAGCTGTCGGAGACCACCGCCACGATCGCGCCGGGCTTGCCGAACTGGGCGAGCATGTTGCGGTAGGCCTCGACCTCGCGCTCGCGGCCCCAACTGGTGATGGTGCTGTGTTCGGCGGCGGGGATCGAATAGCCGGCCATCGGCTCGTGGTAGTAGCGCCGCGCCAGCAACAGGCCGGAGACGGTGTCGGTGCCCAGGAAGTTGACCAGGTGCGCGGCGCCGCCGAAGGCCGCCGACTCGGTGCTGGACACGCCGCGGGCGCCGAAGTCGTGCAGCTTGAACGGCAACTGGCCTTCCGGGTCGTCGCTGGTGCGCTCCAGGAACTGGCGGATGGTCTGCTTGGCGTGCCAACTGATGGTGGCCACCGTCACTGGGTACCACAGGCGCAGCAGCAGGGTTTCCAGGTAGGAGGGCACCCAGTAGGCGTGCGGGTCGGTCGATTCGATGGTGACCAGGGCCTGGTGGGTGGGCACCACCGTGCCTTCGGGCACGGCGCGGATGCGGATCGGCATCAGTCCGCCGTGGCGTTCGACGATGTAGCGCCATCCGGCCTCGTTGAACGGCTCGCCGTGCGCGGCGAACAGGTCGCGCGCCTCGTCGATGTCGGCATGGGTGACCGGCTTGGCCAAGTATTCCTTGAGGATCGCCTGCAAGCCGAAGAACACCGTGCGATCGTGCACGCCGCCGCGCGATTCGACGTAGAAGAACGTGGCGTCGGTGCCGGGCGGGTATTGCAGCCAGTGGCTGGCCTTGTAGCTGTCGGTATTGAGCAGCAGGTTGTCGAGGCATTGCATGACGGAAGCTCCTTCGCGTCGGGGTGGGCCGGCGGTCTGTCCGCCGGCAGTGGGGCCGGTCGGTGCGCGATGCGCTCAACCGCGGCCCAGGAAATACTCCAGGATGTGCAGGTGGTCTTCGAACAACTGCGGGCTCATCTCCAGCGCTTCGCTGACCGGGATCCAGCGCGCCTTGTCGGCATCGTCGCCGCCGCGCACCTGCGGCAGTTCGCCGGCCGGGAACTCGAAGTGGAAGGCGTGGGTGATGGTGCGGCCGCGGGCGCTGCGCTCGGGGTGGTCGAACACGCGCTCGCCCTTGATCGAGCCCTTGAGCACCGGCACCGGCAGCTTGAGCCGGGTTTCCTCGCGCAGTTCGCGCAGGCAGGCCTCCAGCAGGCTTTCGTGCTGGCCGACGAAGCCGCCCGGCAGCGCCCACAGCCCCTTGCCCGGTTCGGCGCGGCGGCGCACCAACAGCACGTGGCCGGAATGCACCACCACCGCGTCGGTGGTGACGAAGGTGGGCGGATAGGGCGCCTCCGACCAGGCCGCGCGGTATTGCTCGATGAACTGGTGTTCGGCCACCAGTTGCCGGAACGCCGGCGAGCTCTTGCGGAAGGCCTCGAGCATGTCGAACACCGGCGCCGGCACGTTGGCGCGGATCAGCATCAGCCCGCCGTGGCTGTCGATCTGGTTGGCCTCGAACAGATAGCGGCGCAGCTCGGTGGCCGACAGGGTGGCGGTGTGGTTGACGTCCACCAGCGGCCACTGCGGGAACTCGCGCAGGTAATAGCTGGAGGCGTCCTTGTCCATGCCGACCAGGCCGATGCGGGCCTCGGCGCTGCCGCCGTCGGCGCGCACGGCTTCGGCGACGGTGCGCTGCACGGTGGCGATCCACTGGCTCTCGTTGTAGAGGTGGTCGCGCAGCGGGCGCAGGATCAGGCGGTCGGCGCTGTCGGCCAGCGCGGACTGGATCATCACCGCGCGCTCGGCGACGGTGAAGGGGTTCTTGGTCGTGCGGGGGGTGTCGGCGGAACCGACCAGGAAGATGACCTTGGCGGCCTTGCCCAGCGCGTGGCGGGCGACGGCGGCGTGGCCGTTGTGGAACGGCTCGAAGCGGCCGATGAAGACGAGGTAATCGAACTGCGGAGCAAGCTGCGGTGCCATGAGAATCCCTCACGGTGTGTTGGGGCCGGCGGTCTGTCCGCTGGCGTATGGAGCATGCTACGCCGAATCGTTGCCTCGTCAAGTGCCCTGCATTACCGCAGGCCCCTGTAGCAGCGGCGCAAGCCGCGCGCCGGAAACCCAACCGAACCGAAGGACCGCCCGAGCCAGCGACCGGCCGCGACCGGAGGCTGGAACCCGCCGCCCCGTCCGGCCGCAAAGCGCGCCACGCGCAGCGACGCGGTCTGGCCGCCGCGCCGCCGCGTTCGCTTGGGCTTTACTCGGCGGCGCTCATCGGACGTGTGGGCGCCGATACAATCGGGGCGAGCAAAGGAGGGCGGGCAGCGATGGCGATGCAGATTCCACAGTACTGGGCCGAGGCCCGGGTGCAGGAGAAGTTCGGCAGGGGGCATGTCTCCGGGCGGGTTTCGCTGACGGTCCGCCGCTTCGGTTGGTCCGACGCCAGCCTGGCCGAGGCCCAGGCCATGGCCGATGCGCGCGCGCGCGAGGCCTTCGACCGCATCCTGGCCGGCGAAGCGCTCTCGCGCCACGAACCGCGCGTGCCCTACGACGCCGAGGGCCTGCCGATCCGCGAGCAGATCGTCGAGCGCCATGGCGATATCGTGATCACCCGCAACAGCTACGGCGCGCGGTGCCTGAACTCGCCGGAGGTACTGTTCGCCGATGTCGATTTCCAGCCGCCGCGCTATGTCTGGAGCAACGCTTGGGCGGTGGGGCTGGCGGTGGCGAGCCTGGCCAGCGGGGCCTGGATGCACTGGACGGCCGGCGTACTGGTGTTCTTGTTCGGCCTGTTCGTGTTGGGCTATCTGTCGCACCGGGTCGGCGAGTATCGCCACCGCCACGACCAGGGCGGCCCGGAAGCGCGCGCGATGGCGCCGGTGAAGGCCTTCGTGCAGGCGCATCCGGACTGGCACCTGCGCGTGTACCGCACGCCCAACGGCTTCCGCCTGCTGGCCATGCACCGTGTGTTCGACCCGCTCGACCCGCAGGTGACGGCGTTCTTCCGCGCCATCGGCGCCGACGACTACTACGCGCTGCTGTGCCAGCACCAGCACTGCTTCCGCGCTCGGGTCAGCCCCAAGCCCTGGCGCATCGGCATGCGCGACCGGATTCCGCCGGGGCGCGCGGCCTGGCCGGTCCCGGCCGAGCGCATGGCCGAGCGCGAAGCCTGGATCCACGAGTACGAAGCCCTGTCCGGCGACTTCGCCGCCTGCCGCTTCGTCGAGTCCCTGGGCAGCCGCGATTACGTGGCCGCGACCCAGTCGGTGCAGCGCCTGCACGATGCGCTGTGCCGGGCCGAGCGGCCATCGTTGCCGATGGCCTGAAGGCGGCGCCCGCCGCGCCTCATTCGACCTGGATCGTCACCCCGTCGCAGGCCACGGTCTGGCCGCTGCGGATCTTGCAGGTCTTGCGCAGCTCCACCTGGCCGTCCACGCGGACCGCGCCGCTGGCCACCAGCGCCTTGCCGGCGCCGCCGCTGTCGCACAGGCCCACCAGCTTGAGCAACTGGTTGAGTTCGACGTGGTCGTGGGGCGGGTCGAGTCGGAAGCGGATGGGTTGCATCGTTGGGCCAGGGGCGTCGGTTCGGACAGGGAGATTCGCAGCGCCGGCGCAGCGGTGCAAGCGGCGCCTTCGCTGCGTGCGCGGGGACGGGTATCGAAGGGGAAGTGGAGACGGGCCGGGCAGGCGGGAATCGCAGCAGGCCGCACCGCCCCGGCAGGCGGGCCGCTCAGGCCGGCGCGGCCTGGGCGCACAAGGCGCGCTTGGCCGCCGCCGGCAGGCGCTTGATCGCGTACTCGGCGCGCAAGGCCGAGGAGCGGTCCGGGTGCGGGAACTGGGCCAGCAACCGCAGCGGCGGATGCGCGCGGGTGTAGCGCGCGCCCTTGCCGGCGGCGTGTTCGGCATAGCGCCGCGCCACGTCCACGGCGATGCCGGTGTACAGGCTGCCGTCGCGGCATTCGACGATGTAGACGTACCAGGCCATGGCGCTAGGTTACGGCAGCGCGCGCAACGGCGGCAGCGCGGCGGCCGGGGATTCATAAGGAATTAGCGAATCGGTTAAGCATCGGCGCTATACTGGCGCTGCGCCGCTCCTGGCGCGCCGCCCGCCGCCCGCCATGTCGCAGGACAAGATCTTCGAGGCCCTGGCTTCGACCCCGCGCCGGCAGATCCTGGCCTTCCTGTCCGAGCAAGAGCTCACCGCCGGCGACATCGCCGCGCGTTTCGACATGAGCGCGCCGGCGGTGTCGCGGCATTTGTCGGTGCTGGTCAACGCCGGCCTGATCGATGGCCAGCGGCGCGGGCAGTTCGTGGTCTATCGCCTGGTGCCGGACCACCTGGTCAACACTCTGACCCAGTTCGCCTTCGAGATCTGCCCGGTCGGCGGCCCGCTCAAGCGCGAGAGCCGGCGCGCGCGCAAGGCCGCCGGCGGCTGAGGCCGGCGCGGGGTTGTTCAGGCCGTGGGCGCGGCCGGCGCCTGGGCGCGCTCGCGGTAGAACTCCAGGATCACTTGGCTGAAATCGCCGATCAGCCACGCGGCCAGGGGCGCGGCGTACCAGTTGAAGCCGGTGCTGACCCGGTAATCCATGCGGATCGACAACAAGCTGCCCTGGCCGTGCGGGGTCAGGGTGTAGGTGGTCTCGCGCAGGTCGAAGTAATGGCCGCCGATGCGCACATGGTCGTCCAGCGCGCGCGAGGGCACCGAATCGGGCCCGAAGCGGTAGCGCCAGCGCACATAGCGCTGCGCCTGCCAGTCGTCGGACTCCTGGCGGAAGGCGATGCCCTTGCCCATGCGCACTTCGCGCACCAGGCGGCCGGCGGAGTCGCGGTGGGTGAGCCCGGCCAGCGGCTTGGGCACGCCGATGCGATACATCCAGGCGCGCTCGACTTCGTCGGGGCGGATGCGGTCGGCGTCGAGCAGGTGCGCCCAGACCTGCGCCGGCGGGGCCTGCACGATCACACTGCGCTGCACATGCTCCAGGCGCGGGGGCGCGTCCTGGCCCACGCCGAAGGCCGCCAGCACCAGCGGCAGGGCAGCCAGCCCGTACACGGTCGGCTCGCGGCGCCAGGCCAGGCGGCAGACCAGGCCCATCAGCAGGCCGCCGATGGCGCCGGCCACGGCGAACACCGGCAGCACCAGTATCGAGCAGATCAGCCCTTCCCACAGCGCCAGCATGCTGCCGAACACCATCAGCGTATTGGCCCACAGCGGCGCCAGCAGGTAATAGGACAGGCTGCGGGGGCGCTGGCGCTCGGCCAGGTACACCGTGACCGCGCCGACCGCCACTGGCGCGAACAGCACGAAGGCCGCGGCCATCGCCGTGTAGCGCTCGCCCGGGTCGGCGCTGAACAAGCCGCGCAGCGCCAGGCCCACGGCCGCGCCGCCGAGGACCGGCCACAGCCGGCGGAAGGGCAGGGCATAGCGAAGCGGTGCCGGCGCGCCATCCGCGGGAGCCGCCGCTTGCGCAGCCGTCGGCGCAGAGGAGGGCGCGGGTGAGGGCGGCGGCTGCGGACCGTGCGGCGGTTCGTGCGGCGAGCCGGACGAGGCCGGCGGAAGTGGTGTGGTCATCGAGGGCTCGCTGGCAGGGGCGTCGGTGCGGATGCGCGTGAGCGGACGGGGGCGGGAGTGGGGACAGGGACTGGGACGTCCAGGCGATGCAGTTCCGGCCGCGGCGGCAGTTGCTCGGGCAGGCGCAGGTCCCAGGCCAGGCCGAGCCGGCGCGCGGCCAGCAAGCACCACCAACCCGGGTCCCATTCGCCCGGATACAGGCCCAGCCGGGCCGAGCCGGGGAAGGCGTGGTGATTGTTGTGCCAGCACTCGCCCATGGTCAGCAGCGAGGCGAAGCGCACGTTGCGGCCCTGCACCGCGGCGCCGCGCACTTCATGGTGCATGCCGCCATGGTTGTGGGCGAAATAACCGATCAGCCAATGACCGAACACGCCGCTGGCCACCCGCGCGCACACACCCCAGAACACCCAGCCCCAGCCGCCGAGGGCGTAAAAGCCCAGCGCCCAGGGCAGGTGCTGCCACATCCAGGTGCGCTCCAGGAAGCGGTACACCGGGTCGGCCTGGATGCGCGGCTCCAGTTCGATCCGCGGTGGCGCGCGCAGTTCCAGCCGGCAATGCAGTTGCCACCACGCATCGCGCAGCGGGCCGCGGCGATGGGCGAGATAGTCGTGGCAGTGCGGCAGGCGCTGGGCGTAGTCGCGCAGGTCGTGGGTGCGCACCAGCCCGATCGGGCCGGCCAGGCCGACCTGAACGCCGCAATAGACCAGCAGGTACTCCAGCCATTTCGGGCAAGCGAAGCTGTCGTGGATGAGTTTGCGGTGCATGCCCAGCGAATGGCCGAGCAGCAGCACCAGCGCGGTGGAGGCTGCGTACAGCGCGAACGCGCCCCAGCTGAAGGTCAGCGCGCCGCCGACCGCGCCGCCGACCGCCATGGCGCTGAACCACAGCGAGCGCACCGGCTCCCACACCACCCGGCCGTCGCTGACGCTGCGCACACTGACGCCGGCGTCCGGGGCCGAGCGCACGCGGTGGGTGTCCAGGCTGTGCGGTAAGGCGGGCATCGTGCGCTCCTTGCAGGGGCCGCCGCGGCGGCGAATCAACGAATCAGCAATTAACTAATTTGCTAATTGTTATCCCGCCCAAGCCGCAGCCGTCAAGCCGGAGCCGATGAGTGGTCGCCGGGGCCCGGCGCCGATGCGGAGGTCCGGCGCATGGCCGCCCCTCAGCCGTAGTCGATGGCGAGCACGTCCACGTTGAGGTCGCCGGCCGGGCGCTTCCACACCACCCGGTCGCCTTCGCGCGCGCCGTGCAGGGCGCGCGCCAGCGGCGAGACCCAACTGATCAGGCCGCGCTCGGGTTCGGCTTCGTCCTCGCCGACGATGCGGTAGCGGTATTCGCGGCCGTCCTCGTCGACCAGCTCGACCTGCGCGCCGAAGGCCACGCGGTCGGCTGGCTGGCGCTCGGGAGCGATGGTGATGGCGCCGAGGATGCGCGCCTGCAGCCAGCGCATCTCACGCTGGACATGGGCGCGTTCGAGCCGGGCGCCGACCGCCTCGGGGTCCAGCGCCGCCTCGCGCCGGGCCGCATCGTCCAGGCGCGAGCGCAACAAGGCCATGCCGCGCGGCGTGACGTAGTTGGGGTACTCGCTGATCGGCAGTTCGGGCAGATCGCCGGCGGACTCGTCGCCGTCGCCTTCCTTGACGAAGGCGCGGCTCATGCGGGGGCGGTGGGCTCGGTCATGCCTCAACCATAGGCCAGGCGACGTTGGCGCGGGGTGAGCTTGGGCCAGTCGGCCGATTCGACAAAGTCGCCCGGGGCGGATGCGCGGACCGGCGCGGCGCCGTCGCCGTGTGACTGCTCCGCGTCGCCTGTCCGCGAATGCTCACGCGCGACGGGGCGATGCGGGGCGCGATCGGGAATGTTGGGAGGGCGCCGGACCGCGGCGGACGCGCCGCAGCGGCGCCGGTTCGTCCGGGCAGGGCCCATCGTCGGCCCGAAGCTGCGAAAATGGCGTATGACCGAGCCCACTTCGCCGCCCGCCGCGGCCGCCTTCGACACCCTTCCGCTCGCCCCGGCCCTGCTGCAAGGCGTGGCCGCCCTGGGCTATGCCGCCATGACCCCGGTGCAGGCGCGGGCGTTGCCGGCGATCCTGCAAGGCCGCGACCTGATCGCCCAGGCGCCCACCGGCAGCGGCAAGACCGCCGCCTTCGGCCTGGGCCTGCTGCAGCGCCTGGACGTGGCCGCGATCCGCACCCAGGCCCTGGTGCTGTGCCCGACCCGGGAGCTGGCCGACCAGGTCGGCCAGCAGCTGCGCAAACTGGCCTTCGCGGTGCCGAACCTGAAAGTCTCGGTGCTGTGCGGTGGCATCCCGCTGGCGCCGCAACTGGCCTCGCTGGAGCATCCCCCGCACGTGGCCGTGGGTACGCCCGGCCGCCTGCAGGAACTGTTGCGCAAGGGCGCGCTGCGCCTGGACGGGGTGCGCACGCTGGTGTTCGACGAGGCCGACCGGATGTTCGACATGGGCTTCGAGGAGCCGCTGCGCGAGATCGTCGCCAAGACCCCGCGCAGCCGCCAGGGCCTGCTGTTCTCGGCCACCTTCCCCGAGGCCATCCGCGAGCTGGGCCGCGCGGTGCTGCGCGACCCGGTGGAGGTGGCGGTGGACGAGCAGGCCGCCGCGCCGCGCATCGAACAGTATTTCTACGAGATCGAACCGGCGCGCAAGACTCCGCTGCTGGGCGCCTTGCTGCTGGAGTACCGGCCCGAGTCCTGCGTGGTGTTCTGCAACCAGCGCCGCGACACCGAGGAAGTGGTCGGCTCGCTGAGCCACTACGGTTTCACCGCGCTGGCCCTGCATGGCGAGATGGAACAGCGCGACCGCGACGAGGTGCTGGTGCGCTTTTCCAACCGCAGTTGCAATGTGCTGGTGGCCAGCGACGTGGCCGCGCGCGGCCTGGACGTGGAGTCGGTGGAAGCGGTGGTGAACTACGAACTGCCCAGCGATCCGGACGTGTACGTGCACCGCATCGGCCGCACTGGCCGTGCCGGTCGCGGCGGCGTGGCCTTGAGCCTGTGCGCGCCGCGCGAACTGGCCCGGGCCGAGCAGATCGCCCAGCGCCAGGGAGCGCCGCTGGCATGGCGCCGGGCCGAGCCGCTGGCGGGCAAGGCGCGCAACGCGCCGGTCGCGCCGATGGCGACCTTGCGCATCGATGCGGGCAAGACCGACAAGCTGCGCCCCGGCGACATCCTCGGCGCGCTGACCGGCGAGGCCGGGCTCAAGGCCGAGGCGGTGGGGCGGATCCAGGTGATGGCCACGCGCTCCTATGTCGCGGTGGCGCGCGGCCAGGCCGAGGCCGCGCTGGCGCGCTTGCGCGAGGGGCGGATCAAGGGGCGGCGGTTCCGGGTCGGGCGGCTGTGACGCCCGCGCGGCCGAGGCGCAGCCGCGCCCCGGTCGCCCGGCAGGCCGCCCTCAGCGCCCGTTGAGGCTGTACTTGCCCGGTCCGAGCAGCGCCACCGCGACCGCGGTGGCCAGGAACATGCCCTGCAACTCCAGCGCCCAGCCGCCCTGGTCGTTGAGCTGGGCCAACTGGCCCAGATGGGCCAGGCCGATGGCCACGACCATGTTGGCTGCGATCAGCGCCGCGCCGATGCGGGCGTGGAAACCGGCGATCACCAGCGCCGGCGCCAGCACCTCGCCGACCAGCACGCCGTAGCCGAACACGCCGGGCAGGCCTTGGGATTGGACCAGGCCGACGATGGCGTCGGTGCCGCCGCGCAGCTTGGCCACGCCATGCAGCAGGATCAGCGCGCCCAGCGCCAGGCGCAACAGCAGCTTGCCGAGGTCCTGGGTCTTGTCGGTTTGCATGGCCGTACCGGGGACAGTGGAGACCGGGCCAGGATAAGCCCGCCCGGGCGCGGCCGGCCATGGCCGTCGGCGCAATGGCGTGTTGCAGTGCACGGTGGAACTTGCGGTACAGGCTGGGACGCTGCATCGGGGCCTCCGGGGTACAGCCGCGGCGCCGGATGGGCGATCATCGCGATCGGATCGAACAACGCTCGGCACCGGCCGGGCCGCGGCTGCCGGCGGCAGCGGGCGGCTTCGGCGCCCGGTGCGCCGAGCGAGCGGAGTACACGATGCAAGCAGCGGCCCCTTCGTCCCAGGCGGCGTTCCCGTTTTCCGGACCCCTCGCCGTCGCCGCGCCCCAATGCGTGGCCCAGCACCGCGCCAGCGCCGGCGCCGGCCATGCCCGTCCCGGCCGGGCCTGTTCCGCCGCGCCGGGCCGCCGCCAGCGCGCCCGCGCGTTCGCACTGGCCATGCTGGCCGCGCTGGCCTGGTCGCTGCCGGCCACCGGCATCGCGGCCGCCCCCGCAGGCGCCAACCTCGATGTGCTGCACTACACCGCCAGGATCGAACCCGACCTGGCCGCGCGCAGCCTGCGCGGCGAGGTCTCCATCCGCCTGGCGGTGCGCGAAGCCGGGGCGCGCCAACTCGAATTCGACGCCGGCGAGCTGGAGGTGCAATCGGTGCGCGAGCGCGGCCGCGCGCTCAAGTTCGACAAACTCGGCCAGCGTCTGCGCGTGCAACTGCCGGCGCCGGCCGCGGCCGGCGAGCGCCGCGAACTGGATATCGCCTACCGCGGCGCGCCCCGCCACGGCCTGGAGTTCCATCCCGAGCGCAGCGAGGTCTACACGGTCTTCTCCACCAGCCAATGGCTGGTGTGCATCGACGCGCCTTCTGAACGCGCCACCCTGGATCTGACCCTGACCGTGCCGGCCGGACTGAAGGCGGTGGGCAACGGCCGGCTGGTGGCGAAGTCGGCACTGGGCGGCCGCCGCGATTCGTTCCGTTGGCGCCTGGACCGCGCCTTGCCCAGCCATGTCTACGGCTTCGCTGCCGGGCGTTATCACGAAGCCGGCGGCAACGCCGAGACCGGCGCGCTGCGCTATCTCTCCGCCGAGCTGCAGGGCGCGCGGTTGCGCCAGGTCTTCGCCGACACCGCCGACATGCTGCGTTTCTTCGGCCGCCGCGCCGGCATTCGCTACCAAGGCGACTACACCCAGGTGTTGGTGGCCAAGACCGTCGGCCAGGAGGCCGGCGGCTTTTCCCTGCTCTCGGAGGCCTACGGCCGCCAGGCGCTGGAGCAGCCCGAGGACGGCGGCCTGATCGCCCACGAAGCCGCGCACCAGTGGTGGGGCAACATGGTCACCGCGCGCGACTGGGGCCACTTCTGGCTGAACGAGGGCATGGCCACCTTCATGGCCGCCGCCTACCAGCAGCACCGCTTCGGCGAGGCGGTCTACCAACAGCGTGTGCAGGCCTGGAAGCGGCGGGTGGACAAGCTGCGCGAAAGCGGCACCGATCATGCCCTGGTCTATGCCGAATGGACCCAGCCCAGCGCCGACGACCGCGCGGTGGTTTACCAGAAGGGCGCCTATGTGCTGCACCTGCTGCGGCAGGAACTGGGCGAGCGCGCGTTCTGGCGCGGCCTGCGCGCCTACACCCGCGCCTATTACGGCCACTCGGTGACCACCCTGGACTTCCGCCGGGCGATGGAGCGCGCGTCCGGCCGCGACCTGTCGGCCTTCTTCGCCCGCTGGGTGGACGCCGCCGGGCCCGTGGAGCCGGACAAGGGCGGCGGGGCGAAGTAGGGCAGCGGCGCGGACCGGAGGCCGATCAGGGCGCGCGGGCCGGGGCGTACTCGTTTCCGACTTCACAATTTCGGTCGTTTCGCTGTGCGCGGGCGGTCGGGTTGGCCTTAGGCTAGGCGCTTGCCCCGCTCGCCACCGTCAGGACGCCCCCACCATGACCCAGCTCCGCAGCGCTCCCCGTTCCCCCCGCCCGTGCCGCAGCCTGTTGTTCCGCGCGCTCGGCGGAGCCTTGTGCCTCGGCGGCGGCCTGTCCGCTGGCGGCGCCTGGGCGCAGCAGGCGCCGGCAGAGGCGGCGCCGCCGCAGAGCGAGGCGCGCACGCTGGAGACGGTGTCGGTGCTCGGCTCGCGCCGCACCCAACGTTCCTCCGACACCACCTCGATCTCGCCGGTGGACGTGCTGCCGATGGCCAAGAACGCCGAGGAAGGCGCCCAGTTCGACCTGGCCCAGTCGTTGCAGTACGCCGCGCCCTCGTTCAACTCCACCCGCCAGAGCGGCGCCGACGGCGCCGACCTGGTCGATTCGGCCGCGCTGCGCGGGCTGGGCTCGGACCAGACCCTGGTCCTGGTCAACGGCAAGCGCCACCACACCACCGCGCTG
>CBIFVU010000009.1:0-40468 GCA_966185905.1 uncultured Lysobacter sp. | reverse complement strand
ATGCGCAGGGCAAGCCGTTGGACGTGGACGGCCGCTTCGGCCCGCACACCCGCGAAGCGGTCGAGGCCTTCCAGCGCAATCACGGTCTGGACCCCGACGGCAAGGCCGGCCCGCTGACCCTGGGCTTGCTCAAGACCGGCCAGCCGGCGCAGAACGCCCTGGACATGCGCGGGCTCAAGCCCGAGCGCGAAGGCCCGCCGCCGTTCCTGCCCGAGCGCGCACAGGGCCCGCTGATCTCCAACGCCGCCCACCCGGACAACGCCTTGTTCCGCCAAGCCTACGAAGGCCTGGGCAAACTGGGTCCCGGCGGTTATCTGAGCGAGCGCGAGCGCGAGAACGCCGCCGCCAGTCTGGCCTACGAGGCGCGCTTGAGCGGGGTGCAGGAAATCAACCACGTGGTCGCGAACAAGAACGGCAACGGCTACTTCGGCGTGCAGGGCGAGCTCGGCGATCCGGCCAGCCACCGGGTCTACGTGGACAAGGCCCAGGCAGGCGCGCAGCCGGTCGAACAGACCACGCAGAACCTGCGCCAGGACCTGGCGGCGCTGCCGCAGCCGGCCGTTCAGCAAGACCCGCAGAACAAGCAAGTCGCGCACGCGCACGCTCATTGAGCGTGAGCGCCTTGCGTTCGATCCCGGCCGGGGCCATCGCGGTGGCCCTGGCCGCTTCGTCCGAAGCAGGGGCGAGCGGGCGAGGGGGCGCCGACCGGGCGCGGCCGGGCGGGTTACACTCCGCCGAAACCCGGGCCTGGGCAGGCGATAGCGCCGGCGACCTGGGCAAGCGCAGGACAAGGAGAGGCACGATGCAGTCGAAGGCTCCAGCCCAAGCGAACCCGCCGAGCGCAATGCGGCGGCCATCTACCGTATGGATCGCGCTGGGCTTGTGCGCGCTGGTGGCCGCGTGCGGGCGCGAGCCTGCGGTCGCCTCGGCGCCGGTGGCTGCGCCTGCCGCGACCGCGGCAACGAACGCTGCGGCCGCGCCAGCGACGTCCGCCGCGCCGGCCACGCCCGCCGCGCCGGCGGCAGGCGCCTGTCCGGCCCGCGATTTCCCCGGCTTTCTCAAGGCCTTCGCTGCGCAAGCGCAGACGCGCCAGGCCTTCACCGCCGACCAGGTCTGGGTCAAGGAATTCGCCGACGAAGACGATTACCAGATCCGCCGGGTCGCCATCGACAAAAGCCGCTACAACGGCTTCAACCTCACCCATCGCGGCGACGGCTACCACGTGGTCGACAGCGGCGGCCAGGCCGACCCGGCCCCGGTCAAGCTGGACATCACCCCCCAGGCCGGCGGCGCGTATCTGGTGTACTACGACTACGGTGTCTCCGAAGGGCGCTCGTTCCTGTTCGCCAGCCGCCAAGGCTGCTGGTACTTGAGCGAAGAACCCACCGACCCGGTCCCCTGAGTTTCCCTCCGCGCGCGGCGCCGCGTTTTTTAAAGGATTAAGAAGATGAGCCGATACAGAATCGTCGAAAGCGTGGGCAACCGCACCCAGGACGTCCACAGCTACGAAGACCTCGAGATCCACCACCCCTCGGCCAACCGCAACGGTTTGCGCACCGGCCGGCTGGAGGATTTCGAGCGCGACCGCAACGGCAACCTGCGCCCGCACGCCCGCGTGGACGGCGACTGGGAAGAGGTGCGCACCACCAACGACGGCCGCACCCTGGTCAAGAAAGACCTGGTGCTCAGCCAGGACACGCCGGGCCCGGTGCACGTGCCCTCGCCGGTGTCTGGCTATCTGCGCTACAACCAGGCCTACGGCACGGCCGAGTTCTACGACGGCCCCGGCCGCGACGCCAAGCTGCTGGGCAAGGTGCTGCACATGCGTCCGGAGACCTTCGCCCACCTGGACGGCAAGTTCGTGCAGTACGGCCAGCCGCTGGGCGTGCAGTGGGAAGCCGGCCGCGATGGCCGCGCGCATGCGAAGGACGGCATCGGCGTGCATGCGCACATCGAGCTGGAGCCCGAGCAGTTCCGCCGCTACATCCGCGACATCGACCGCGGCGTGATCACGCCCGACACCTATCCCGGCAAGGGCCAGTCCCAGGGCACGCCCACCCAGGCCGGCGCCGGGCGCAACGACGGCGAAGCGCCGGCGCAGCGTCCGACCCCGCAGGCGCCGCGCGATGCGATGGCCGACGGCGTGCTCAAGCAGGGCGAGAACGGTCCGGCCGTGCGCGAGCTGCAGGAAACCTTGAATCGCCTGGGCCTGCGCGATGCACAGGGCAAGCCGCTGGAGGTGGACGGCCGCTTCGGCCAGCACACCCGCGAAGCGGTCGAGGCCTTCCAGCGCAATCATGGCCTGGACCCGGACGGCAAGGCCGGCCCGCTGACCCTGGGCTTGCTCAAGACCGGCCAGCCGGCACAGGACGCCGCCCTGGATACGCGCGGGCTCAAGCCCGAGCGCGAAGGCCCGCCGCCGTTCCTGCCCGAGCGCGCGCAGGGCCCGCTGATCTCCGATGCGGCCCATCCGGACAACGCCCTGTTCCGCCAAGCCTACGAAGGCCTGGGCAAGCTCGGCCCGGGCGGTTACCTGAGCGAGCGCGAGCGCGAGAACGCCGCCGCCAGCCTGGCCTACGAGGCGCGCTTGAGCGGGGTGCAGGAAATCAACCACGTGGTCGCGAACAAGAACGGCAACGGCTACTTCGGCGTGCAGGGCGAGCTCGGCGATCCGGCCAGCCACCGGGTCTACGTGGACAAGGCCCAGGCAGGCGCGCAGCCGGTCGAACAGACCACGCAGAACCTGCGCCAGGACCTGGCGGCGCTGCCGCAGCCGGCCGTTCAGCAGGAGCAGCAGAACAAGCAGGCGCACGCGCACGCCCACTGAGCGCAACGCTGGCGTGTCGAACCCGGCCGGGGCCATTGCGATGGCCCCGGTTTTTTTTTCGGGAATGGGGAGTCGGGAATGGGGAATGGGGAGTGGGGAATCGGAACAGCGGTTGCGCGCGCGCGTGTCCGCACGCCTCGCGTCTGCCCTGCCGATTTCCGATTCGGGAATGGGGAGTTGGGAATGGGGAATCGGAACAGCGGTTGCGCGCGAGCGTGTCCGCACGCCTCGCGTCTGCCCTGTCGATTCCCTATTCCCCATTCCCCATTCCCGTTCTTCGCCCGCCGCCCGGCCGCCCGATGCGTGCAGGCCGCCGTGCTGCCGTCGCCGGCCGGCTTGCGCTACCTTCTGCGGGCGGGGCCCGGCGCCGCGCCCGTTTTCTGCCAGGAGTGCCCATGAACATCCTTGTCGCGACCCGGCCCGATCGGCGACCGCCGCTGTGTTTGCGCGCGCTGGCTGCGCTCCCGCTGGCCTGGGCCTTGGCGTCCTGCCAGCAGGCGCCGGCGCCTGCGGCCGCGCCCGAGGCCGCGGCGCCTTCGCCTTCGACGCCGAGCGCAGCGCCGCCGGCCACTGAGGCGGCCACGCCCCTGCAAGGCATGCTCGACGTGCTCGCCGCCCCGGTGCCGCCGCAGTGGTCCTCCTTCGACGCGGTGCCCGGCACGCAGTGGCCGAGCGCCCAAGTCGAGCACAACCCCGAGGTGCGCGACCGCCTGGCGCAGTACACGCGCTGGGGCAAACTGCGCCTGGCCGGCATGGGCGAGGTGGACCTGCCCAACGGCAAGCTCGGCGTCGAGGCCGGGGTGGTCAAGGGCAATGAAGGCGATGTGGCGATCAACCTGTTCGGCGACCAGCAGCGGCCGTACAGCTTCACCTTGGTCAAGCACTATCCGCGCGCCGACTATCGCCCGGTGATCCAGGCCCAGCTCGCCCAGGGCGGCCAGGTCCAGCCCTATGCCGAGGCCTGTCAATACCAGGACGGCCCCGCGCAGGCCGAGCGGCAGCCCAACCAGGACAGCAACGCTTTTTTCCGCATCGTCCTGGCCGACGGCCGCACGCTCTATGCCGAAGGCTCGCTGGACGAGGAGGGTGGCAAGTACGACTACGGCCACACCTACTACGCGTTCTACCGCCAGCCGCCGGACGAGCGCATCCAGGCTATGGGCTGCAAGCGCGCCGACGGCGCAGGCGCAGCGGGCTGACCGCTCCGGCGGCGACGCGGTTGCGCCGAGGCTTCGTCGCCGCGCTCCGGGGGCGCGGCGGCGCGGTCGGCGTGCGCTTGGCACGGATCGTGCCGAATGCGCCCGGCGCTCATTCGCCTCGCCCTGCGATGGCCGCGGAAGGAGAGGGCGTTATATCCTCAGCGCAGGATGTGCGCGGGCCCGTTCGCGGGCGCGGGCGCCGGCCGGCATCGGCGGCGGACGGCACGAGCTTGGCGAGGATCGGCTTGGAGATGACAGCGTTGCAAGCGGTGCTGGAAGTGTTCGCGGCGGGCGCGCAGGCGCCGTGGTCCGCGTTCGACCGGGTGCCGGGGCTGGCCTGGGCCGATCCGGCGCCGCAGCCCGAAGAACGTTCGCGGCCGCAGCAGCCCTTGTGGTACCGCGGCGGCGAGTTGCTGCTGGAAGGCTTCGCCGATGCCTGGCTGCCCGATGGAGTCCCCGGCGCCGAGGCCGGCCAGGCCTGGGGCAACGAAGGCCGCGTCGGCGCCACCCTGCACGGCGACGATCGCCATGTGCATTCGCTGGTGCTGGTCAAGTTCGAGGCCAGCGAGGACTACCAGCAGGTGTTGCAGCGCCAGTTGGCGCCCGGCGCGGAGGTGGCCGCGCTGGCCGGCCAGTGCGCCTTCGGCGAAGACGGGCGGCCGCCCAACGGCACCGCCAATGCGTTCTTCCGCGTGACCCTGGCCAATGGCGCCACGCTCTACGCCGAAGGCTGCCTGGACGACGCCGACGATCTGCTGCGCGGTCCCGGCTGCACGTACTATTGGTTCTATCGCGAAGAACCCAGCGCGCGGATCCAGTCCATGGGCTGCCAGCGGCGCTGAGCGGTCGCAGCCTGTGCGCCTGCGCAGCGCGATACTGGCCTGCAGCGGAGGGGCCCTCGGGCACTGGCCGTACCGAGTTTCGCAAGACCGGCTGTCCCGGCCCTGCGCGGGCACAGCCTTTGCAGCGCCTGCCTGAATGGGGCTGCCGGCCGGTCCGCGGAAAATTTCGCGAATTGATGCTTTTACTCCAATGCCAGTCGTGTATGCTGGCAGCGAACCCGGGGCAGGCAAGGCCCGCCCCATCCACGCAACGCAGCCCCGGCTGCGGGCGCCAGGAGACCGGAAGAAAGCGCGACGCAAAGCAAGCGGTCAGTCGCGGACCGACACAACCCAACCCCATCATCGATCCTAAAGGAACAGCATCATGGCTGATCGACGAGAAAAGGCAGCGGCCACTGCCAGTGAGTACCAACAGGGGGCCATCGCAGGACTGGACGATGCGATGACCCGGCGTCTTGTTGCTTCTACGGTTCTGACCGAGAGCAACGGTGGCGACCTCGCCATCACCAACAAGCAAGGCTATGTCGGGCGCTACCAGGCGGGAGCCGGTTGGCTCGCCGACGCCGGCTACGTCGACCGCGACAAGCTCGACGCCGCGATGAAGCGCGACGGCTTCGACCCGCAGACCATGCGCGGCGCGGAGTGGAAGTGGGCCGTCAGCGGGGGCATGACCCGCTTCCTGCAGGACAAGGGCAACTGGAACGACGGGCTCAGCCTGGACCAGTACATCGCCTCTGCGTCCCTGCAGGACAAGGCATTCAAGACCAACAGCGACCAGGCCTACCGCCAGGCCGTGCGCGATGGCGTGCTCAAGCAGGACGACAAGCCCGAGCTGATCGCCGGCTTCCTCAAGGCGCGCCACATCGCCGGCTACGGCGGCGCCAAGGCCGCGGTGACCGGCGGCCGCGCCACTCGCGACGCCAACGGCACCAGCAACTACGACTACCTGCACGACATCACCCGCAACCGCGACGGCCTCAACGCCTACATGGGCCGCGAACCGCGCCAGCACTCGCCCGAGGCCCAGGCCCCGGCGCGCGACGGCGTGTTGCGCCAGGGCGAACGCGGCCAGGACGTGCGCCAGTTGCAGGAACAACTCAACCAGCTCGGCTATCGCGATGCGAACGGCCGGGCCCTCGGCGCCGACGGCGCCTTCGGCGATCGCACCCGCGAAGCGGTGATCGCCTTCCAACGCGCCCACGGTCTGGACCAGGACGGCGTCGCCGGCCCCAAGACCCTGGACGCGCTCAAGCAGGCGGCGCAATCGCCGCTGCTGTCCAACCCCGCGCATCCGGACCATGCGATGTTCAACAGCGCCGTGCAGGCGCTGGAGAAGCTCGGTCCGCAGGCCTTCGCCAACCGCGAAGCGCTCGAGCGCACCGCTGGCAGCCTCACTTATGAGGCGCGCATCGGCGGTTTGAGCGAGATCAATTTCGTCGTCCCCAACGCCAGCGGCAATGGCTGGTTCGCGGTACAGGGCGGCTTGAGCGATCCCGGTCATTTGCGCGTGCATGCCGACAAGGCCCAGGCGGCGAGCCAGCCGCTGGAGCAGTCGACCCTGCAATTGCGCCTGGACGCCCCGCAGCAGAACGAAACCCAGACCCAGGAAGCGCGGACCCGCACGCAGTCGGTCTGAGCCCGGCCTCGCCTGCGCTTGGCGCAGCCGATGTCCGCTCGAACCGGCCGTTGCTGGCGGTGCCGCTACCCAGGTTCCGTCTGCGCACCCGCCTGCAACGCTGCTGCAACGGCCGGCTTCCCAGGTCTTGCTCGTCCTCACGCTTCCATGGAGATCAATGCCATGCCGATCGCAACCGAATGCTTCCTTCGCGCAGCGGTATCGCTCCGGTCCGGCGCACAGGGGCGGACGGCAGACAGGGAGCGACCGAGCGCGATGCAAGAGCCGCACAAGAGCAAGTCGATGACCGCATGAGATGGGTGCCGCCGCCTCGCGGGGAGGCGGGCGGCGGCACTCCAGGGGAGGGCCGGCAAGGAAACGCCGGCCGCCAGGGAGGGAGAGAAAGGACGGCCAGGGATGGCCAGGCCGGCAGGACGATCGGCCGCCACGGATGGAGCAGGACGCAGGGAGGACTCAGCCGCCAGGGATGGCGGGACCGGGCTCGGGACGAGGCCGGCACCAGGAAGGCAGGGAAGGCGCAGGGGTCGCGCCGCCAGGAGGGCAGGCCGTTCGGGACGAGCGGTCGCCAGGACGGCAGGGAGGGCGCAGGGAGCGCGCCGCCAGGACGGCGGACCGGCAGGAGGCCGGTCGCCAGGAGGGCGAAGGAGGGCGCGAGGATCGCGCCGCCAGGACGGCAGGCGGCTCAGGACGAGCGCTGGCCAGGACGGCAAGGCAGGAGGCGCAGGACACCACCGCCCGGAGAGGCGGGCCCGGCCAGGCAGGCCGGAGGTCAGGGACGACGGTCAAGGACGATGCATCGCCAGGACGGTCGTAACCGCCAGGGGCGCAACCGCCCGGGAGGCCGATCGCCAGGAAGGCGGGCGGATAGGGAGGGTCCGGGGCCAGGACGGTCCGGTCGAGCAGGACAGGGCAGGGACGAACCGGTGCCATGGACGGCCCGCGCGCCAGGCAAGCGGCGCTGGCAGGGACTGCGAAGCAAGACAGCAAGGCGATAGGACACAGGCAACACCACGCAAGGCAGGCCGCCGCGGCTGCACCACGATTTTCCAGAACACAGCACAGGACGTTTGCGCATGTCTGACTCCAGCGAGATTCTCCGCCACGCTCCGCCGCCGACGCCGGGCGAGGTGATCAACGCGATCCACGACATCCCCGGCGATGGTTCGGATTCGTATCCGATCGAGAACGGCAGCGTGGCGACGTTCTGGTACGGCCACGCTTTCGAGCTGGCCGGCACGCAGTACTACACCGGCTTCGTCGCCGAGACGCCGGAACACTATTCCGAACAGGACCAGGAATTGGCGCTGGCGCCCAGCGCGCAGGCCACCCTGACTCATGCCACCTTCACCCGCGCCGATGCCGGCGCTGCGCGCGCCTGGGCCTTCGACAGCGCCGAGTTCTGCATCGGCCGTTTCGGCGAGCGCGAGCGCGCCGCCGCCATCGACCCGGGCCGCCGGGCGCAGAGCTACACCACGCCGGGCGGCCGCTTCGTGCTGGCCGTGCCCACCTGGGAACTGGTCGCCGGCGTGCGCGAGGACGCCTTCGAGGTGCTGGCCTTCGATCCGGCCCTGCTGGCCGATGCCGACGCGACCCATTGGACCTACCTGGGCCGCATCGTCGCCGGCCAGGACAACGGCGCGGCCGTGGACGAAGACGGTCCGGTGCCGCTGGCGCGCAGCTTCGGCGCGCTGAGTTTCGAGCCGCAACCCGGCGCCGACCTGCCGCTGATCCACGTGGCCATGAGCGGCACCGAAGTCGCCGGCCCCGGCGAGGTCCGCACCCTCGGCCCGGCCGATGCGGTGGAGTACCGCTACATCGAAAGCGAACGCCAGTACCAGCCGTCCCGCCAGTAAGTCCATCAGACCGGGGCCGGCGGGCCTCCGGCGGACGCAGAACGTCCGCGGCCCGCGCCCCATCGCACGCATTGCCTAACGACAAGGAGATTGAACCATGGCACGCGACTACACCCGCGGCGAAGTCCTGAACATCATCGAGAAGGAAGCCGCCGAGCGCCGCATCCCGCGCGACGATTTCATGCGCTTTGCCTACATCGAGACCGGCGGCACCTTCGACGAGCAGGTCTCGCGCGGCCCGAAGGGCGCCAAGGGCCTGTTCCAGTTCGTGCCCGACACCGCCAAGGCCTACGGCATCGCCGGCCGCGAGCTGGATGCGGTGGCCAACACCGACGCCGCCGCGCGCCTGTACCTGGACAACCGCAAGACCCTGGAAACCCGTCACGCCAACGATGGCCGTCCCTATCTGTCGGGCAAGGCCTCGCCGGACGGCCTGGACATGTACGTGGCCCACCAGCAGGGCGGCGCCGGCTACCGCTCGATCCAGATCGCCATCGCCACCGGCGACTTCAGCCGCGACGACACCCGCCGCAACATCCTCAACAACGTCAGCTCGCGCGATTTCGAGCGCGTGACCGGGCAGAAGTACGCCGACTTCCGCAAGATGGACGACGGCGACATGGCGCGCGCCTTCGTCAACTACTGGGACATCAAGTTCGACCGCGTGCGCATCCCGGAGAAGGGCATCGAGCCGGTCGCCGACCAGCCCCAGCGCAGCCAGACGCAGCCCTCGCAGCAGCCCTCGCAGCAGCAGCCCTCGCAACAGGGCCAGCAGCCGGCCCAGCAGCCGGCCCAGAACGGCATCGCCCTGACCGCGGCCTACGACCTGACCATCAAGTACGACCACGTCAAGTACGCCATGAACGGCAAGTACGCAGGCGTGGACGGCAAGCATCCCGACCAGGGGTATGTGGACTGCTCGGGCTGGGTCGCGACCATGCAGAACGCGACCATGAACGAGATCAACCAGAAGGCCGGCAAGGAAATCTTCGGCAAGGAAGACAAGTTCAACCTCGGCAACGACGGCGCGGCGATGATCGTCAAGAAGGCGCAGGAGCGCTCCGGGGTGATGATCCAGGGCAGCGCGGTGACCCGCGAGGCGCTCAAGGAAGGCATGATCATCGGCGAAGACAACGGCGCCAAGAGCTGGGACAAGGGCCGTTACCTGGGCATCGACCACATCACCATGGTGGTGCGCGATCCCAAGAGCGGCGAGTTGAAGATCAGCCAGTCGCGCGGCGGCGAGGGCGTGGAGCTGTCGTCCATCGACGACTACCTCAAGTACAAGCACGGCAAGGGCGTGGCGCTGTACGCCACCGACCCGCTGGCCGAGGCGCGCACGCTGCTGCGCGACAAGAGCCAGGCCCAGGCCCCGACCCCGGACGGCGAGCGCAAGCCGGACGCCCAGGCTCCGGTCAAGCCGGCGCCGGTCGCGGCCATGGCCAATGGCGTGCTGGAGCGCAACGAGAAGGGCGCCGAAGTGCGCGCGCTGCAGGAGTCGCTGAACAAGCTCGGCTACACCGACGCCAAGGGCCAGCCGCTCAAGCCGGACGGCGATTTCGGCCAGCGCACCGAGGAGGCGGTCAAGCGCTTCCAGCAGGCGCATGGCCTCAAGCCCGACGGCGACGCCGGCCCGCTGACCCTGGATGCGCTGAAGAAGGCCCAGGCCCAGCCCTCGCTGGCCGATCCGGCCAACTCGAACCACGGCATGTACCAGGACGCGCTCAAGCACCTGGAGAAGCTGGGCGGCTTCAAGAACCCGGAAGAAATGCGCCGGACTGCGGCCACGCTGACCTATGAGGCGCGCGTGGGCGGCCTGAACGAGATCAACGCGGTGCTGCCGAACAAGAGCGGCACGGGTTATTTCGCGGTGCAGGGCGAGCCGACCGATCCGGCCGCGCAGCGCGCCTACAGCGACAAGACCGCCGCGGCCGCGCAGCCGGTGGAGCGCATCAGCGAGCAACTGCGCCAGGACGTTCCGGATCAGGCCAAGCAGGCGGCCAAGAACCAGAACCAGGAGCAGGAACAGCAGAAGTTCAAGCCGATGACGGTCTGACCGGTGTCCGCCGCCGATCGGCCTGCAGGACGCGGGCCGTCGGCGGAGGCGCCGGACCCTGGCGCCGGCATCGGCCGGCGCCGCTGTTGCGGGGCAGAGGAGGCAGCATGAGCCAGCGCATCCAAGTCCGGGCCCGCTCTGGCATCGCGACCCGGGCCTGCATCGGGGCTGGATGGTTCGCGGTGGCGTTGTGCGCGCCGGTGTCTGCGGCCGGCCCGCCCGCGGCGGCCGCGCCTGTGTCCGCCGCGCCAGCGTCGCTGTGCGGCGCCGGCGAAGCGGTGCTGTTTTCCTGCCGCACGGGCCGGGCCAAGACCGCTTCGTTGTGCCTGTCCCGTCCGCTCGCGGCCTCCAGCCGCGTGCGCTATGTCTTCGGCGCGCCGGGACGGATCGAGCTGGCCTATCCCGGTGCAGGCGAGGCCGGTGCCGGCGGCGCCGCTGCATCCGGCGGCTTTCGCCGTACCTCGCTGGGTTTCGCCGGCAACACCGGCGGCTATGCGTATTCGTTCACCCAGCGTGGGCACGATTACGTGGTGTACTCGGTGTCCGGTGCGCGCGGTCTGTCCGAACAGGGCGTGATGGTCGCTGCCGGCGAGCCGCGCAAGCTCGTCGCGCGCTTGCCCTGCGCGCGCGGCAGCGTGGTCGAGAACGAGGACGAGGCCGTGTTCGATCTCGTCCGCGCTTGGCCTGCCGATCCGCAGATCCAGCGCCACGGGTTGCCTTCGCCATGAGGCGAGGGCGTCGCACCGATGTGGGTGGGGCGGGCGCGGCCGAGGGCCGTGCCCGCGCCTGCCTGGAGTCTCCCGCGACGCGCGCGATGAGCGCGCGGCGCATCGAAGCCAAAGGAAGCCTGAGCATGTCCTTGTCCCGCCTGTCCGCCCACGCCTGCCGCGCTCCGGCGATCGCCTGTGCCTTGGCCTTGGCCGTGGCCGCCTGCGACGCGCGCTCGCCCTCGCAGGCTGAGCCGGTGGCCGCGCCGGCCGCTGCCCCGGCCAGCGCTCCGGCAGCGCCGGCAACCGGGCCGGGCACCGGGCCGGCGTCCGCGCCCGCGTCGGCACCTGCACCGACTTCGGAGTTGGCTGCCCAGCCGCTGCCGGCCGGCGAGCACGGCGTGTTGGCGCATGAAGTGCCGGCTGGCTTTTCGTCTTATGCCAGTCAAGCGCTGGCCGGCAACCGCCGCTGCGTCGCCGGCGCGGTCACCGACGAGGACGGCATGAACCAGCGCCCGGTGGTGTACGTGGAGCACAGCTCGGGCAAGCCGATCTGGGTGCGCACGCTGGCCTTGCCCGAGGGCATGCATGCCGGCCGCATCACCCATTGCCTGGCCAGGGGCGATGCGGTCTATGCGTTGATGCAGTACGACACCCAGGCCGCGCAGAGCCTGTCGCAGACCTTGCTGCGGGTGGTGCGCCTGGCCTCGGCCGACGGCGCAGTGCGCGGCGCTGCCGATGTCCAGGTGCCCGGCGCCACCGGCGCGTATTCGGTGCTGCTGGGCGAAGGCGAACGAGCGGTGCGTTGGGACGGCGACGCGCTGTCGTTGTCGGGCCAGTACTTCACCCTGGATGCGCCCGACCAGCGTCGCGATTTCCAGCTCAGCCTGCCCGCCGGTGCGAGCCGTTGAGCGCTGCGCGCGCTACCCTGAAGGCATGTCTCCCCGGAATCGTCCTGCCATGAACACAAAGCCGTTGTTGTCCCTGACCCTGTTGTTCGCCCTGGTCGGCTGCGATGTCGCCTCGCGCAGCCCGGAGGCCGCCGCGCCCGCGCCGAGCGCGCAAGCGCCCGCCGCCGCCGCGCCGGCGGCCGCCAGCGCCGCGACGTCGTGCCCCTCGCAGGATTTCGACGCCTTCCTGGCGGCGTTCATGGACGATGTGCAGGTGCAGAAGGCGCATACCGAACGGCCGCTGCGCAGCGAGCGCGTGGACGCGACCGCGATGCCCGAACCCAAGGCCGTCTCGGAGATGCTCGACGGCGATGCCATCGAGTTCCCGCTGATCGCCAACCGCAAGACCTTGCAGGCCGAAGGCCTGACGCTGAACCAGACCGAGGTCAACGGCGAAAAACAGGTGGTGGTGGCCAAGCCCGACACCGACTACCAGCTCACCTTCTTCTTCCACAAGAAGGATTGCTGGAGCCTGTACCGCATGCGCGACGATTCGCTCTGAGCCGCGCGCGACGACGTTAAGCGAGGACTGCACGCATGTCGTACCAAGACGTGATGAACACGATCCTGCCGCCGCAGCAAGGCCGCGCGCCGCACATCACCGGCCATTACGGCGAGCGCCGCGACAACGGCCCGCATGGTGGCTCGGATTTCAACTATGTCGGCGGCCAGGCCGGCGCCAACCTGGAACACCCCACCGTGCATTCGCCGGTGGCCGGCACGGTCGAGTTCGTCGGCGGCCGCTACGGCACCATCACCATCCGCGATGCCGAGGGCAATGCGCACCAGTTGCTGCACACCAACACCCAGTCGGTGGAAGCCGGCCAGCGAGTGCAGGCGGGCACGCCGATCGGCACCATGGGCGGGCGCGGGCCGCTGGGCGATTCGCAATACGCCCAGCACGTGCACTACCAGATGAAGGACGCCCAAGGCCGCAGCATCGACCCGGAGGCGTTCTGGAACCACCGCAGCGTCGGCGGCCGCAGCGCCGAGGCGCCGATGGCCGACGGTAGCCTGCGCCAGGGCGAGCGCGGCGCCGAAGTGCGCGCCTTGCAAGAGCGCCTGGACCAATTGGGCTACCGCGACCAGGCCGGCCGCCGGCTCGGCGCCGACGGCGATTTCGGCGCCCGCACCGAGGAGGCCTTGCGCGCCTTCCAGCGCGAGCAGAGCCTGCGCGAGGACGGCGTGGCCGGCCCGCGCACGCTCGAGGCGCTGTCCAAGGCACAGCCGCGCCAAGCGCCGACCACGCTGCTGTCCGACCCGGCCCATCCCGATTACCGGATGTACCGCCAGGCCGTGCAGGGCTTGGAAACCCTCGGGCCGGGCGCCTTTCCCGACCGGCCCTCGCTGGAGCGCGCCGCCGGCACCCTGGCCTACGAAGCGCGTCTGGGCGGGCTGCACACCATCGAACACGTCGTCGCCAGCACCAACGGCCAGGGCCTGTTCGCGGTGCAGGGCGGGCTGACCGACCCGGCCCACCTGCGCGTGGTCACCGACAAGGCCCAGGCCATGTCCCAGAGCCTGGAGCAGTCCAGCCTGAAACTGCAGCAGGACGCGCCCGCGCTGGCCCAGGCCGCGCAGGAACAGACGCAGGAACAGCAGCGGCAGCAACAATCGCCGCGCATGGTGCTGGGCTGAGGCAGGGCGATGCAGCGTCCGCCGCCCCGGTTGTGCCGCTGGACCGCCCGCGCGCTCGGCGCGTGCGCGCTGGCCGCCGTCTTGGCCGCCTGCAGCGGCGAGGGCGGCCCTGCGCCGCCGCCGGACCCCGCGCCCACGGCCGGGCCAGGGGCGCCCAGCGCGCCGCCGCTGACCCCGGCCGCCGATGCAGCCAGCGCGCAGACGCCGGCCGCCGGCCCCGCCAGCGGATGCCCGGCCCAGCATTTCGATGCCTTCCTGCGCGCCTTCGCGGCCGATCCGCAACTGCGCCTGCGCTACACCCGGCCCAGCGTGCGGATCTGGGCCTCGCCGCCGCCGGCCCGCGCCGGCGAGGCCAGCCCGGTCGGTCCGATCGGCGAGACCGTGCCGGCCAGCGCCTACAGCGGCTTCCGCTTGGTCTTCCGCGGGGGCGCGTTCCGGGCGCTCGACCCGGCCGGCGCGCTGGACCCGCATCCGGTCGAACCCAGCGTGCAGGCCGAGGCGCAAGGCCGATACCTGGTCTGGTACCGCCAGGGCACCGGCCAGGGCCAGGCCTACCGGTTCGAGGCGCAGGACGGTTGCTGGTTCCTGGCCGAGGAGCCGGACCCGGCCTCGGTCGCGCCACCGCAATCGGCGGAGGAGGGCGCGATGTGAATCCAGCGGCGCGGCAGGACGCCGCGCTGCACAGGCTTGGCCGTACCGGCGCCCGCAACCATCGGTGGAGGCGGGGGCCCGGGGCGGCCCGGAGGGCCAGGCAGGCAATGGACTGCGCTAACGACTGGCTGGCCCTGGACAGGGATGTCCATGCTCCCCCCGGCCTGGGTGGAGCGGGCACGGCAGGCTCGATCGCTAGGGAGATCGGGCCTGCCGCTGCCGCTTGCGCCGGCCGGCGCGCATGATGGGCCGGTCCGGCAAGCTCGTTCCCGGCTTGCGCCACCGGCCTGCACCACGGGCCTGCAACGCAAGTCCTGCATCACAGGAGAGGCGGCGATGACCACCAGCGCACACCCATCCGGCGACCCGTTGCGGCGCGAAATCGGCGACGGCGCCCAGACCCTGGACGACCTGCGCCGGGCCGAGCAGCGCAACTTGCTCAGCAGCCCCGGCCACCCGCGCCACGATCTGTTCGCCCAGGCGCGGATCTGCCTGGACCGAGAAGAACTCGGCCGCGGCCACGGCGCGGCCCAGTGCGACAATCTGGCCGCAGCGCTGGCCCTGGAGGCCTTCCGCAACCGCCAGGGCATCGATCACGTGGCCGCCAGTCGCGACGGCGCCCGCTTGTTCGCGGTGGAAGGCGAACTGGAATCGCCGGCCCATCGGATCAGCCAAGTCGAGACCGCCCAGGCCGCGGCCCAAAGTGTGCAGCGCAGCAGCGAGTTGTTCGCGCAACTCGCGCGCGAGCGTGAGGCCGCCGAGCAGCGCCAGGCGGCCGAGCGCGAGCGCGAGCAGGAGCGCGAGCGACAGCACGGCAACGAGCAGGGCAACGAGCGCTCGGCCCCCGCCACGCCCGAGGCAGCGGCGCCCCAACTGCCGGGCCGCGGCGCCTTGCAGCGCGACTGAGCGCGCCGCGCCGCCGGCCACGGGGCTGCCCGGGGCGGGCCCGGTGCGGTTAGGGCCTGCGCTCGGGGCGCAGACACGTCCCAGGCCTGCCCCAAGGCACCGCCAGCCCCCACAGGCCATCCGTACCACCGCTTGCAAAGACATTCCCAGACACGCTCCATCCCCGTTCCATCCCCGCCGCCCTCGTGCGGCGCAGGCCAGGAGGCCGTCATGTCCGAATATCGCCACCCCATCCAGGCCATCGGCCGCTACCAGATCGTCGCTCTGACCCGCGACCCGGAATTCGACCCCAGCGAGATCTACGCCTACGCCATCGTTTCCTCATCGGGCCTGCGTTTGCGTCAGGAACTGACGCTCAGCGACGCCCGGCTGTGGCTGGAGGACTGGATCGAACGCGAAAGGGCCTCCAGCGGCGGCTCTTCGCCGGATATGATGGCCGCATCGCGCCCGGCGGAGCCTTCCGGGCTCCGGGACCTCCGGAAGCGACGCTGACCGACAGCGGGTTCGGGATACAAGTCAGGAAACTCAAGACGTGAAAGGGAAGCTGATTTTCGCCCTGGTGGTGTTGGCGCTGGCGCTGGCCGCGGGGACGTATCTGTCGGGATACGTGACGTTGATGCTGATGAAGATCGATGTGTCGCAGCTGAAGTGGAACACCTATCCGGACTATCTCAAGGTCCTGGACGTTCCGGCCTACAAGCCCTACGCCGGCAAGATCAAGGCCGGCGGCCTGATCGGCTACGGCCTGCCGCTGATCGGCTTCCTGGTCCTGCTGTTCCTGCTGCTCAAGCCGCGCAAGGCCTCCATCCACGGCGACGCGCGCTTCGCCAAGGCCAGCGACCTCAGCGCCAAGGGCATGTTCAAGGCCACCCCGACCAGCATCGTGGTCGGCAAGTTCAACGGCCAACTGGTCCAGCTCAGCGGCCAGCAGTTCGTGATCCTGGCCGCGCCGACCCGCTCGGGCAAGGGCGTGGGCATCGTCATCCCCAACCTGCTCAACTACCAGGGCTCGATGGTGGTGCTGGACATCAAGCAGGAAAACTTCGACCTGACCAGCGGCTGGCGCGCGCAGCAGGGCCAGGAGATCTTCCTGTTCAACCCCTTCGCCGAAGACCGCCGCACCCACCGCTGGAACCCGCTGACCTATGTCTCCAGCGATCCGGCCTTCCGCGTCTCGGACCTGATGAGCATCGCCGCGATGCTGTATCCGGACGGTTCGGACGACCAGAAGTTCTGGGTCAGCCAGGCGCGCAACGCCTTCATGGCCTTCACCTTGTACCTGTTCGAGGCCTACGACGACGCGCAGAAGGTCGGCTTCCCCTTCGCCACCGTGCCGACCCTGGGCGCGGTCTACCGCCTGTCCTCCGGCGACGGCAAGAGCGAGCTCAAGCCCTTCCTCAAGGGCTTGGCCGAGCGCCCGTTCCTGAGCAGCAACGCCAAGGCGGCCTTCGCCAACATGCTGTCCCAGGCCGACGAGACCTTCGCCTCGATCCTGGGCACGTTCAAGGAACCGCTCAACCCCTGGATCAATCCGGTTCTGGACGCGGCCACCGCCGCCGACGACTTCCTGTTGACCGACCTGCGCAAGAAGAAGATGACGATCTACGTCGGCATCCAGCCGAACAAGCTGGCCGAAAGCCGCCTGATCGTGAACCTGTTCTTCAGCCAGATCATCAACCTCAACACCCGCGAGCTGCCGCAGAACAACCCCGAGCTCAAGCACCAGTGCCTGCTGCTGATGGACGAGTTCACCTCCATCGGCAAGGTCGACATCATCGCCTCGGCGGTGTCCTACATGGCCGGCTACAACATCCGCCTGCTGCCGATCATCCAGAGCATGTCGCAGTTGGACGCGACCTACGGCAAGGACGTCTCGCGCACCATCATCACCAACCACGCACTGCAGATCATCTACGCCCCGCGCGAGCAGCAGGACGCCAACGACTACTCCGACATGCTCGGCTACACCACCGTGCGCAAGCGCAACCGCTCGCAGACCCACGGCCAGCAGGGCAGCGTGAGCTATGCCGAGGCCGAGGAGCGGCGCGCGCTGATGCTGCCGCAGGAGCTCAAGGCGATGGGCTTCGACAGCGAGGTGTTCCTGTACGAAGGCATCCCGCACCCGGTCAAGTGCGACAAGATCAAGTACTACCAGGACAAGATGTTCACCCAGCGGCTGCTGCCGAAGGTGACCGTGCCGATGCTGGACCTCAAGTAAGCGCCGCCGGCGCTGCGCGAGCGGCGAAGGCCGGGGCGGGGAGGTTCTCCGCTCCGGCTTTTTTGTGGCCGGGAAACGGGAATAGGGAATAGGGAAACGGGAATCGGGAATCGGGAATCGGCAGGGCCGAAGCGGGACGTGCGGGCACGCTCGCGCACAACCGCTGTTCCGATTCCCCATTCCCCATTCCCGTTTTTTTGTTGCGTCCGGCGCCTCGCCGCGCCGGGAGCGCGCGCCGGCCTGGGCGCCGGGCCTGGATGCGCGGGGTTGTCGTCAGGGCTATCGCTGGCATGTGTGCGGCGGGCTCTCGGCCAGGCGGTTGTTCGCCGCTGCGCCGGCCGGTGGCTCCGGCGATTGCCGCCCGGCTGCCCGCCCGGGCCATAATGGCGGCCGACGCACGCAGCCACCAGGGCAAGCACATGAACGACTTGCGCGTTTCCCTCGTCCAGGGCGCCACCCGCTGGCACGACCCGGCCGGCAACCGCGATTACTACGGCGAACTGCTGGGCCAATTGCGCGGCATCACCGACCTGGTGCTGCTGCCGGAAACCTTCACCAGCGGCTTCAGCAACGAGGCCATCGGCAACGCCGAGACCATGGACGGGCCGACCGTGGAATGGGTCCGCGAACAGGCCGCGCTGCTCGGCGCCGCGGTCTGCGGCAGTGTCCAGTTGCGCACCGGACAGGGCGTGTTCAACCGCCTGTTGTTCGCCACTCCCGACGGCGGCCTGCACACCTACGACAAGCGCCACCTGTTCCGCTACGCCCGCGAGCACGAGCGCTACGCCGCCGGCAGCGACCGCCTGACGGTGGAATGGAAGGGATGGCGGATCTGCCCGCTGGTCTGCTACGACCTGCGCTTCCCGGTGTTCTCGCGCAACCGCTTCGATGTCGAGCGTCCCGGCGCGCTGGACTACGACCTGCTGCTGTACGTGGCCAACTGGCCGTCCGCGCGCGCTTATCCGTGGAAGACCTTACTGCGCGCGCGCGCGATCGAGAACCTGTGCTACGTGGCCGGCCTCAACCGCGTGGGCACCGATGGCAACGGCCTGCACTACGCCGGCGACAGCGCGATCATCGACTTCCTCGGCCATCCGGTCAGCGAATGCACCGACGAGGAAGTGGTCTCGACCACCACGCTGCAGGCGGCCGAACTGGCCGCCCACCGCGAGCGGTTCCCGGCGATGCTCGACGGCGATCGCTTCGAGTTGCGCTGAGGACTTCCCCGCCGCGGAGGCAGGCGGTGCGGCCCGCGCGGATCGCGATGGTTCTGTCGGCGCGCCCGCGGGCGCGAGGCTGGAGCGGGGCCGGGCTGGCCCAGGGACGAGGCTCCCAGGCCAAGCTTCAGTAGTGTTCGCCGGCGCGCGACCGCGCGCCTTCGGCGGCGCCTGGGTCGGCTGCGGCGTCTTCGCGCGCGCCGCGGCGGTGGAAATACACCTGCTCGGCGGCCCAGCGCAGCGGCGCGGAATGCAGCAGCAAGTCGAACGGCCAGTCGGACTGGAAACGGTCGAAGGCCCAGCGCAGCGCGCGCTTGCGGCGGAAACGCGGGGCGGCATCGTGGGCGATGCGCTCCGGCGCCGGACCGCGGCCGAGCGCATGCAGGGCGATGGCCTGGCCCAGGGTTTCGCCGTGGGCCCAGGCGGCGTGGATACCGCCCGCGGTCACCGGCGAAACGATGCCGGCGGCATCGCCGGTGAGCAGAGCGCCGTCGCGCGCCAGCGGGAACACCGGGCCGCCGCAAGGGATCAGGCCGGCGCGGGTGGCGCCGTGCCGCGCTGCCGCCGGCAGGCCGACCACCTCGCGCACCCGCGCCAGGAAGCCGTCGATGTCGGGCACGCGGGCGTGCGCCGGGTCGTGCCGCCGCGCCAGCCCGGCCTGCACGCCGGTGGGGTTCTGCGCGACCCAGCCGATGTAGCCGGGAGCGTAGCGCTTGCTGACGAAGCAGTGCAGGGCGCCGGACTCGGGCAGGCCGGCGCCGGGGAACTCGTATTCGATGCCGTACAAGAACTCCTGGGCACGGCCCAGCCCGGTGCGCTCGGCCACCCGCGACTTGGCGCCGTCGGCGCCGACCAGGTAGCGCGTGCGGCCCACTCCGTGCACGCGCCAGCTCTCGCCGTCGCGCTCGGCCTGGGTGAAGGAGGCGCCCAGGCGCAAGTCCACCCCATGGCGCAGCAGTTCCTGGGCCAGCCAGCGCATCAGCCGCGGCGTGTCGGTGGTGAGGAAGTAATAGCCCGGCGCGCTCAGCGCCATGCTGCGCAGATTGGGCGCGTACAGGCGCACGCGCTCGACCCGGTGCAGGCAGGCCGCCGGGGCGCGGCTGAGCCAGGTGTGCTCGGCGGCCTCCTTGACCACGATGCCGGTGGTGCGCAGTTTGTCGCCGGGATCGCGCTTGCGTTCGAGCACCACCACGCGCAGGCCCGCGCGCGCGGCCGCCAGGGCGCAGGCGGCACCGGCGAAACTGGCGCCGACCACCACCAGGTCGCAATCGAAGTGGGGCGTGTGCGGATGCATGGACTGGCCTCGCGTCTGGGGTTGCCGGGCAGTCTGGCCGCGGTCGGCGAAGCGCAGATGGGGGCTGTGTGAAGTGGCAGCGCGCTCCGCGCCGTGGTCATCGCCCTCCCGCAGGAGCGGCGCAAGCCGCGACCGCACCGCCGAGGCTTGCTTCGCTGCGCAGACAAAGGCGCGTGCCTGCGGGTCGCCCCGGCGCCCGCGCTGCATCCGCCGCCGCGCCGGAGGGGCGATCGCGGCTTGCGCCGTTGCTACGGTGGTCGAGGCGTGCGGGCTCGCAGGGAAGGCCGCCGCGCGCCGGGCGCGACCGCGGCGAGCAGCGCGCGCAAGGCCTCCAGCGCATCGTCGGGCGCGCCATCGCAGGCGGCGCGCACGATCGCCCCGTCCACCGCCAGCGCCAACGCGCGCGCCTGCGCTTTGCGGCGCGGCCCGGGCGGCAGCAGCGCGGCGATCCGCGCCTGCATCTGCTGCTTGTGCGCGCGCGCGCGTTGCGCCGCCTCGGGCAGCGCCGGCCCCACTTCGGCCACCGCGTTGAGGAAGGCGCAGCCGCGGAACTGCGGGTGCGCGAACCATTCGCCCAGGGCCGCCGGCAGCGCGGCCGGGCCGTCGCCCAGCCGCGCCAGCGCGGCGTCGAACCAAGCCATCCAGCGCGCGTGGCGGTCGTCCAGGAAGGCCAGGATCAGCGCGTCTTTGCTGGGGAAGTGGCGGTACAAGGTCGCCTTGGTCACGCCGGCCTCGGCGATGACCCGGTCCACGCCGGTGACGCGGATGCCATCCAGGTAGAACAGGTCGTGCGCGCAGCGCAGGATCCGCTCGCGGGCGCCGCCGGGCGGGGCGGGGAGGGCTCGGGCATTCATCCGGCCATGGTAGACCGCGCGCGCGCTGGCAGCCAGGGCGCAGCGGAGCGCTCCCGGGCAACAAGTAGACAGGTCTGTCTACGCGCGATAAGGTCGCCGGTAGACAGACCTGTCTACATGCCGCCCGAAGGAGCCGCCATGCAGTCCCGTCCGCCCTTGCCCCCGTTCACCCGCCAAAGCGCCGAACAGAAAGTGCGCCTGGCCGAGGATGCCTGGAACTCGCGCGATCCCGAGCGCGTCGGCCTGGCTTATTCCCTCGACACCCAGTGGCGCAATCGCGCCGAGTTCGTCCAGGGCCGCGAGCAGGCGGTGGCGTTCCTGCGCCGCAAGTGGAGCCGCGAGCTGGAATACCGCTTGGTCAAGGAGCTGTGGGCGCACGAGGGCCATCGCATCGCCGTGCGTTTCGCCTACGAGTGGCGCGACGATTCGGGCCAGTGGTATCGCAGCTACGGCAACGAGAACTGGCAATTCGGCGACGACGGCCTGATGCAGCAGCGCATCGCCAGCATCAACGACCGGCCCATCGCGGAGAGCGAGCGCCGGTTGTTCTGGCCGCAGGGGCGGCGTCCGGACGATCACCCGGGCCTGAGCGAACTGGGGCTGTAGCGCCTCCCGGCCGCGGTGCTTCCAGGGCCGGGCCTGTCCAGCGGCCAGGGCATCCCATGTCATTGCGGAAGGCCGCGCCGGCGGGCCGGGCCAAACCCTGCGGGGCCGGATGCGAACAAGGGCGCCGAAGCGCCCTTGTTGTTCGCGCGATCCGCTTGGGATCGCACCTGCCGGATGCCGCTTTGGCCAACAGCGGGCCCTTTCGGCGCCCGCCGCAGGTTCAGCCGCGCGGGCCGCGCCCGCCGCCGGGGCGGCCGCCGCCGCGCGGACCGCCCGGGCGTGCGCCGCCGCCCGGACGGGCATTGCCGCCGGGACGGGCGTTGCCGCCGCCAGGACGGGCGCCGCCGCGGCCGCCGGGCTTGCCGCCGGCCGGGCGCGCATTGCCGCGCGCCGGGCGCTCGCTGCCGTAGGGGCTGAAGCCCGGGGTGGCGTGGTCGGAGGGGAAGCTGGGGGCATTGCCCGGGTGGCCGTAGGGACGCGCGCTGCGTTGGCCCTGGCCGCTGCTGCGTCCGCCGCCGCCGCCGTAAGGGCCGCTGCCGCCCGCGCCGCCACCGAAACCGGCCCCGGCGCCCTGGGCGCGGCCGCGCCCGGCACCGGCGCCAGCGCCGCGAGCGCCGCCGCCCGGCTTGCCGCCCTTCTTGCTGCGGCCGTCGGGATTGCGGTGGCCGCTGGGCCCGGTTTCCACGCCCTCGGGCACGTACCAGGTGCGGAACGCGGCCGGATTGCCTTCCGGCAGCGGCTTGACGCCCTTTTCCTTGCGGGTCTTGAACGGCTTGTGCGACTGCTTGGCCGCCGCCTCGCCGCTGACCGTCAGCCCGCCGTGCTTGCGCGGACCGCCGCGGCCACGGCCGCCGCGATCCTCGCGCACATGGTCGAAGCGGCGCAGCTCGCGGCCTTCGTCGGCGGTGTTGTGGCCGCCGACATAGCCGTGGGCGCGCTCGCCGCCGGCCAGGTGCACGGTCGACTTGGCGGCCTTGCGCTGGCCGATCACCGGCTGCAGGGTCAGCGCCGACGGGGTGCCGTCTTCCAGGCCCAGTTCCTTGCGCAGCGCCTCGACCCGGTCGCCGGCCAGTTCCTGCGAATGCCCGCGCAGCAGTTCGCGCGGCAGCGCCACGCCGCCGTAGCGGATGCGCTTGAGCCGGCTGACCTGGCAGCCCTGGGATTCCCACAGGCGGCGCACTTCGCGGTTGCGGCCTTCCTTGACCACCACCCGGAACCAATCGTGCGAGTCGGTACCGCCGATGCGCTCGATCTCGTCGAACTTGGCCGGGCCGTCTTCCAGCGACACGCCGCGGGCGAGGCGGTCGACCAGGTTGTCGGGCACCGTCTCCTGGCCTTCGGGAGCGCGCACGCGGCAGACGTACTCGCGCTCGACCTCGAAGGAGGGGTGCATCAGCGCGTTGGCCAGTTCGCCGTCGGTGGTCAGCAGCAACAGGCCGGTGGTGTTGATGTCCAAGCGGCCGATCGCGATCCAGCGCGCGCCCTTGAGCGCGGGCAGGGAATCGAAGATGGTCGGGCGGCCCTCGGGGTCTTCGCGGGTGGTCACCTCGCCCTCGGGCTTGTTGTACATCAGCACGCGCGAGGGCTCGGTCAGGGCGCTGGCGACGAAGCTGCGGCCGTCCAGTTCGACCTTGTCGCCGCCCTTGATGCTCATGCCGACCTGGGCCAGTTCGCCGTTGACCTTGACCAGGCCGTCGGCGATGCGCTGCTCCAGCGCCCGGCGCGAGCCCAGACCGGCCTGGGCCAGCACCTTGTGCAGTCGTTCTTCCAGGCGCGGCGCTTCGGTGGCGCCGGCGTCGGTGCCGCGCTTGAGGGACAGCTTGCGGCGGGTTTCTTCAGTCATTTGTCTTGCTCCGGCCGGTCGTCTTCGGACTCGGCCTCAGGGTGCGGAACGTGCTCGTTAAGAGCGTCGGTCGTCGTCTCGACGGCGGGTTCGCTTTGTTCGTGATCGTTCGCGTCCGCCGCGCGCTCGCCCGGCGCGGCTTCGGGGTCGTCCTGAGGGACGGTGGGTGCTGCATCGCCGGCCGGCGCCGGATCGGCGTCGGCAGGCGGGGAAGGGGAGGTCTGTTCGCCGGCATCGGCGGCGCCGGATTCGTCCGGGCCGGCGTCGTCGTCGCCCGGGGCGGTGTCGGCCGAGGCGGCAGCCTCGGATGGCTCGGCAGCGTCGCCCTCGCCGGAGGCCTGGCCTGCGCGCGCTTGCGGGGCGGAGGCCGACGCATCGGATGCCTGCGCATCGGGTGCCGGCTGTTCGGTTGCCTGCGGCTCGGCTTCCGGCGCGTCCGGCGCCTGACCGTCGCTGCCCAGGCCCAGGCCGCCGGCGGCGATGGGCTGGCCGTCCAGCGGCAACTGCGGCTCCAGCTCGCCGATCTCCTTGAGTTCGGACAGCGGCGGCAGTTCGTCCAGGCGCTTGAGGCCGAAATAGTCCAGGAAGGCCTTGGTGGTGCCGAACAGCGCCGGCTTGCCGGGCACGTCGCGATGGCCGACCACGCGGATCCACTCGCGCTCTTCCAGGGCCTTGATGATGTTGCTGCTGACCGCCACCCCGCGGACCTGCTCGATCTCGCCGCGGGTGATCGGCTGGCGGTAGGCGATCAAGGCCAGGGTCTCCAGGGTGGCGCGGGTATAGCGGGTCTGGCGTTCGGTCCACAGCCGCGCCACCCAGGGGTGGACGTCGGCCTGGACCTGGAAGCGGAAGCCGGAGGCCAGCTCGACCAGCTCCACCCCGCGTCCGGCGCAGCCCTCGCGCAGACTCTGCAGCGCGGTCTCCACGCTGTCCGGCGGCGCCGGCTGATCCTCCGGGAACAGCGCATGCAGTTGCGCCAGCGTCAGCGGCTGGTTGGCCGCGAGCAGGGCGGCTTCGACGATGCGGGTGACTAGGGTCTGGTCCATTTAAGGCGGGGATTGGGGATTCGGGATTCGGGATTCGGTTCGGGCGGCTCGGGATTTGGCTCGGGGCCGGATTGGGCGGGGCGTCAGGGAGCCTGGTCTTCGTCGAACTCGCTGCTCAGTTCGATCTCGCCGGCGTCCTTGGTCAGGGCCAGGGACTTGACGTAGATCGGCGCCAGCGGGGCTTCCTGGACGATTTCGATCAGTTGCTCCTTGGCCAGGGTCAGCAGGCCGAGGAAGGTCACGACCACGCCCAGGCGCCCTTCCTCGGCGGTGAACAGCGACTCGAAGCGGTGGAACACGCCGTCGGACATGCGTTCGAGCAACTCGCCCATGCGCTGGCGCACGCTCAGGGCGTCGCGCTTGATCGCATGCTGGGTGTAGAGCTCGGCGCGCTTGAACACGTCGTGCAGGGCCAGCAGCATTTCCTTCAGCTCCACCGGTGGCGGCAGCCGCACCGCCGCGCGGTCGGGGACGAAGGCCTGCACCGGTGCGGTGTCGCGGTCCTGGCGGGGCAGGGCGTCCAGGTCCTCGGCCGCCTTCTTGAAGCGTTCGTACTCCTGCAGGCGGCGCACCAGCTCGGCGCGAGGGTCGTCCTCTTCGCCTTCTTCGTTGGGCGCGCGCGGCAGCAGCATGCGCGATTTGATCTCGGCCAGCATCGCGGCCATGACCAGGTAGTCGGCGGCCAGCTCGAAGCGCATCTCGTGCATGGCCTGGATGTAGTCGACGTACTGGCGGGTGATGTCGGCCACCGGGATGTCGAGGATGTCCAGGTTCTGGCGGCGGATCAGGTACAGCAACAGGTCCAGCGGGCCCTCGAAGGCCTCCAGGATCACTTCCAGCGCGTCCGGCGGGATGTACAGGTCCTGCGGGATCTGCAGCACCGGCTGGCCGTGCACCACCGCCAGCGGCATTTCCTGCTGCTGCGGCGTCGTCGGCGCTGGGTTGGGCCCCGCGTTGGACTCGGTCGCGGCGGGTGCGGATTCGTTGGTCATGCAGGACCGGCCCCTCCGGGCCGCGGGCACAGCAGTTGCGAGGATGCGTGCGGCAGGGGCCGCACTGGGAATCCTCCGGTGCCGGTCGTGCAAGAACCGGATCGGAGCGTCCCTACGGGTGCTACGGACCACTCAAAAAGGCCTGCGCTGGACCCGCGCGGCCCCCGGCCTGCGCGCCACGCAGGGCGCGGCGGTGGAAGGCGGAGGGGTTGCGGGCGCGGACCGGCGGTGTGCAGCTGTGCACTGCGTACCGGCGCACCGATGATGTGCGGGGGAGTACGGGTGCTGTCGTGGCGACGGCCGTGGGGTTGCGGTCGCGACGGGCGCTGCAGCCGGTCTTGCGGCAATAGCGCTTAGGGTAAGGGCTCGGGGGCGGGCCTGTCCAGCCGCCGGCATGAACGCCGGCTGGCGACCGGTGCAGGCCGGTGGGCTCCGGCAGGCTGGGTTCTGGTGCAGAATCCGCGCGACGCCGGCGCCGCCGGCTACCCCGCCTGTGCAAGGAGCGTTCGATGCGAGCAGCGACCATGAGTGTGTGCGCCCTGACCTTGGCTGTGGCCGCGTGCAAGGCGCCGACCCAGGCGCCGGCCGATGCCGCGACCTCGCAGGCCCCGGCCGCTCCGGCCTCGGCCTCTGCCGCGCCGGCGGCCCCGCCCCCGCCGGCGCCGCCGGCCGACGCGGCCACCGTCGAACGCATCGTGGGCGAGTTGATGGCCGCCGAGTACGGTGCCGAGCGTCTGGCCAAAGAGGCCTGCTGGGTGTTCCAGCCCGAGGACGATGGCAGCGGATCGGACGGCAGCGCGTACTGCATGAAGCCCGGCAAGGCCGAGCAGGTCCAGGGGCCCGATGGCGTGCGTTACCTGTACGTGCCGGTCGGCAACGTCCAGGTCGAGGGCGACCGTTTCCTGTATGGCCACCCCTCGCCGGGCCTGATGGGCGCGTTCCGGCTGCGGCTGGAGCCGGAAGGGCGCTGGACCCGGCTGGAGGGCGAGCGTGCGCTGAGCTTCGGTTCCAACGGCCAGTGCGCCTGCGTGGACGGCCAGTTCGTGCGCCTGGGCGAACAGGTCTACGGCTGGCATTTCAGCCACGGCGGCGTCTGGCAGGGCATCGTGGTCAGCCACCACGCCCTGGTCGCGCCGTGGAAGGGCAAGTTCGCCAACCTCAGCGCCATCCCCGAGGTGCGCGAGGAGGACCAGGACAGCGAGTATTCCCTGCGCGTGGACGATTCCAGGCCGGAACTGGCCCTGTATCCGCTGCAGGTGGTGCGCAAGCAGGGCGGCAAGGCGCAGGCTCCGGTCAGCGTGGCGTTCGACCCTGAGCAGGGGCGCTACGCCTTGCCCGGCAGCCAATGAAACCGCCCGGCGCCGCCGTCGCTCGCGGGGGCGGCGCCGACTTCGGGGCGGCTGCGGCCGCTCCACTACATCGCAACAGAGTCGAGGGAAGGATGAAACAGGCAGGGATCGCGGCAGCGTTGGCAGTGGCAGTGGCGGCGTTGGCCGCTTGCAGGGGCGAACCGCAGCCGGCGGCCGAGCCGGCCGCGGCGGCATCGCAGTTCGAGGCTGCGCCTGCGGCGCCGGCCCCGGCGCCGGTGGCCGCTGTGGCGCAGTTGCCCGAGGCGGTATGCCAACCCGGCGAAGACAGCTTCCGCGACTTTTTCAACGAGTACGTCGCCCGCGAGGAGGTGCGCGCCGCCTACACCGCGCCGAGCGTGCAGGTGCGGCGGTTCGCCGACCCGGCCAAGGTGTTGGCCGAGGAACCGGCCGCGCCGGCGGCGTTCAAGGTGGTGCAGGTCGATTTCCAGTGGTCTTATCGCGAGCCCGAGGGCAGCCAGCGCGTGCCCGACCGGGTCGAACTGGCGTTGCACCCACAGGGCCAGGCCATGCGCATGGAGTTCCGCCGCGCCGAGTACGCCCCCGACGACGAACTGGTGCGCACCTTCGGCGAGCCCGGCGCGTATGTGTTCGAGCGGCGCGATGGGTGCTGGCGGCTGACCCAGGAATTGCGCTGAGCGCCTTGCCGGGCGCGTTAGGAGGCAATGGCAGGATGGTCGCCGTTGCGGGGTAGGGCCCACGGCGACGAGGGGCGCGCGCCAAGGCAGCGGGAGGGCTTCTGGGTGGACTTCGTCAGCCCGGTGGAATTCGATTATCTGGCGGCCGAGATTCGCTACGGCCACCCGATTGTCTGCCCGATCAGGTGCGAGCGCCCGGATGGCGGCCTGGAAGTGGACGTGCTGCACGAAACGGTCGAGCCCGAGCGAATGGTCACCTTTCCTTTCGACGAGTTCCTGGCGTTGATGCAGGCGGTCGGCGAAGAAGTGAAGGCGCTGCGGCAACAGGCCGACGCGCCCGGATGAGCCGCGCTGCGGGCCACTGCGCCCAGGCCGCAAGGACGGCACTGGCCGGAGCTCGTAGAATGCAGGCCTTTCCCCCTCGCTGAGCCCCGAGCCGCCATGTGGTATCTGATCGAAGGCTACGACTTGCCCGACGCGCTGCCGCGCCGCGGCGCCGCCCGCCCCGCGCACTTGGAACGCCTGCAGGCGCTGCGCGACCAGGGCCGCCTGCTGCTGGCCGGGCCGTGTCCGGCGATCGACGCCGAAGACCCGGGCCCGGCCGGTTTCAGCGGCAGCCTGATCGTGGCCGAGTTCGATTCGCTGGAGGCCGCGCGCGCCTGGGCCGACGCCGATCCCTATGTCGCCGCCGGTGTGTACGAGCGGGTCGAGGTGCGTCCGTTCCGCAAGGTGCTGCCGTGAGCGCGGGGCCTTTGCCGCGCGAGCAGCGGGTGGCGGCGATCCGCGCGGCGATCGAGGCCGCGCTGGCGCCGAGCGCGCTGGAGATCGAGGACGAGAGCCATCGCCACGCCGGCCACGCCGGGGCGAAGGACGGCCGCGGGCATTTCCGCGTGGCCGTGGTCAGCGCCGCCTTCGCCGGGCTCAGCCCCATCGCGCGCCATCGCGCGGTGTATGCGGCGGTCGGCGAGTTGATGACCACCGACATCCACGCCTTGGCGATCAGCGCGCGCACGCCCGAAGAAGCGGCGGGCTGAGTGCGGCCCTGGCGCGAGAGTGTGCCTGCGCGCGCGGCGCGCGCCGGGCAGGGCGGAGCGGCGAGCGCGCGCGGCGTGGCCGCCGGCTATCCTCTGCATCGTCGCGGTTGCGCTTCGACCGTCGCCTGGGTCGAGGCATGGATCGCCGCATGGAGCGGCGCCCCGGGGCGCTAGCGCCGGCATCTGCCGCGCCGCAACAATCCGCGCGCAGTAGCCGCGGGCGCCGGCGCGCGCCGTGCCGGCCTGGGCCGCCCGTCTAGCCGAATCGGCTGACAAGCGCTTTACACTGGTTCTTGAAAACGTTTACAGTCGGCCGACTTCCAGCCGCGAGGGGCGGTCCGGGAACTGTGGTGAGCGTGACGATCAAAGATGTCGCCCGCGCGGCCCAAGTGTCGGTGGCGACCGTATCGCGGACCTTGAACGGGCACGGCAACGTGGCCGAGGACGTGCGCCGCCGCGTGCTCGCGGTGGCCGACGATTTGCGCTACACGCCGCATGCGGCCGCGCGCAGCCTCAGCAGCCGCCGCACCCAGACCTTGGGCGTGGTGTTGCCGGACCTGCACGGCGAGTTCTTCTCCGAGCTGGTGCGCGGCGTGGACCAGGTGGCGCGCGAGCACCGCCTGCACCTGCTGGTGTCCAGCTACCGCGGTTGTCCGCAGGAGCAGGTCGCCGCGTTGCGGGCGATGCGCGGGCGAGTGGACGGCCTGCTGGTCATGTCGCCCTATGTCGCCTCGCAGGCCTCCATCGCCGAGGCGCTGTCGCCGAGCATGCCGGTGGTGCTGATCAACAGCCAGTCGCCGGCGCCCGACGCGCTGGCGCTGAGCGTGGACAACTACGGCGGCGCTCAGGCCATGGTCGAGTACTTGGCCGACTGCGGCCATCGCAGCATCGCCTTCATCGCCGGGCCCGAGGACAATTTCGACGCGCACGAACGCCTGCGCGGCTATCGCGATGCGCTCGCGCGGCGCTTGCCGCAAGCACAGCCCTGGGTGCTGCCGGGCGCGTTCGACGAGGCCTCCGGCCATGCCGCCGGGCAGGCGCTGCTGGCCGCGCCGCAGCGGCCCGATGCGGTGTTCGCCGCCAACGACATGATGGCCCTGGGCTGTCTGTTCGCGCTGGTGCAGGGCGGGCTGAGGCTGCCCGAGGACATCGCCGTGGCCGGCTTCGACGACATCCCGCTGGCGCGCTACGTGCACCCTGCGCTCACGACCATGCGGGTCAATATCTCCGAACTCGGCGCCCGCGCGGCGCGTCTGCTGCTGACGCGCTTGAGCCCGGACGCCGATGCGCAAGCCGGAACATCGCCGGATGCGCCGCTCGACCCACCGTTTCACCCGCAGCAACCGCGGCCCGGACAGGCGCTGCGACCGGAATTGATCGTCCGCGAATCAGGTCTGCGCCGAGGGGGCGGCGGCTGAGTGCGGCGAAAAAAATTTGGTCGCGCGTGTAAGCGATTACAGACAATAAACCCGCTTGCATCCGCCTGTCCGAGTGCCGTTCCACCAACGCGACTTGGCTGTACGTGCTCCTTGGAGGGAGGAACGCAGAATGAATCCGAATCGAACCATCGCCGCCCCGCATCGCCGCCGGCCCGGCCGTAGCCTGTTGGCCTGTGCGCTGGCCAGCTGCCTGGCCGTGGCCGCGCCGTCCGCGCTGGCGCAGAGCACCGCCGCCACCATCCGCGGCCAGGTCAGCGGCGACGCCGGCCCCGCCGCCAACGCCAGCGTGACCGCCACCAACGCCTCCAGCGGCCTGGTGCGCAAGGTCCAGACCAGCGCCGACGGCCACTACACCCTGGCCGGCCTGCCGCCGGGCACCTACCGCATCGACGTGGTCGCCGACGGACAGAGCAACAGCCGCAATGTCACCGTGGCGGTGGGCCAGTCGGCCACGCTCAATGTATCCACCGGCGGCGTGGCCGAGACCGCGCCGGCCGGCGAGGCCACCGACCTGGACAAGGTGACGGTGACGTCCACGGCCTTGGTGGAGACCAAGACCTCGGAAATCTCCACCTACGTCAGCAACAAGCAGATCGCCGCGCTGCCGCAGGCCTCGCGCAACTTCCTGGCCTTCGCCGACATCGTGCCCGGCGTGCAGTTCACCACCGGCACCGAAGGCTCGACCAAGCTGCGCAGCGGCGCCCAGCTCAGCAACGGCATCAACGTCTATGTCGATGGCGTGGGCCAGAAGGACTACGTGCTCAAGGGCGGCATCACCGGCCAGGACTCCAGCCGCGGCAACCCTTTCCCGCAGTTGGGCATCGCCGAGTACAAGGTGATCACCTCCAACTACAAGGCCGAGTACGACCAGCTCAGCAGCGCGGCCATCACCGCGGTGACCAAGTCCGGCGGCAACGATTTCCACGGCAGCTTCTTCTGGGACTACACCTCCGACCAGTGGGCGGCCAAGACCGTGCGCGAGGAGAAGGGCGAGCTGCCCAAGGCCGAGCAGAAGGAAGAGCAGTACGGCGTGTCCTTCAGCGGCCCGCTGATCCAGGACCGGATGCACTTCTTCCTCACCTACGAGGCCAAGGAGTACAACTCGCCGCGCTCGATCATCCCCGGCCGCAACCTACGCGTGGACCAGTTGCCCGACCCGTTCCAGCAACTGGCGCGGCAGTCGGCCAGCGCGCCGTTCAAGGAAGACCTGTACTTCGGCAAGATCGACTGGACGCCGGGCGAGAACCACCTGGTCGAGTTCACCGCCAAGTACCGCAAGGAAGACGAGCTGACCGGCATCGGCGGCTCGCGCCTTCCCGACTACGGCACGCTCAAGGCCGGCGAGGAGACCCGCCTGGACCTGCGCTACCAATACAGCGCCGAGAACTGGCTCAACGACGCCCACCTGACCTACGAGGACGTCAGCTTCGGCCCGCGTCCTGCCACCCTGGCCAACGGCTTCAACCTGCGCATTCCCAAGCAGGGGCAGGAGGGCAAGGACAATCCGGACATGGAGGAGGTGCTGTACTTCGGCGGCGGCGGCGACTTCCAGGACAAGGGCCAGAAGGGCTATGCGCTGCAGAACGACTTCACCTGGACCGGCTGGGAAGGGCATACGGTCAAGGCCGGCATCAAGTACAAAGTGATCGACATCAACGCGATGGAGAAGCAGCCGTACTCGCCGCAGTACCGCTACGACATCCGCGATTTCGACACGCCCTACGAAGTGCTGTTCTCCGGCTCGGCCGGCGGCTTTCCGCCGAGCGTGAAGTCGCGCAACAAGCAGTTCGGCATCTACCTGCAGGACGACTGGGAGGTCAACGACAAGCTGACCTTGAACCTGGGCCTGCGCTGGGACTATGAGAGCACCCCCAGCTACGAGGACTTCCGCACCCCGGCCAACCTGGTGGCGGCCTTGAGCGGCTGGCAGAACATCAACAACGCCAACGTCGATTACGACTACCGCGATTACATCAGCACGGGTAACAACCGCAAGGCGTTCAAGGACGGTTGGCAACCGCGCCTGGGCTTCTCCTACGACCTCAACGGCGATGAGCGCCACGTGATCTTCGGCGGCGCCGGGCGCTCGTACAACCGCAACCAGTTCGACTACTTGTCCTACGAGCGCTATCGCCTGGCGTTCCAGCAGATCACCTATCGCTTCAACTCGCCCAACCACACCTGCGCGGTGACCCCGGGCGGCAACTGCTTCGACTTCGATCCCAGCTTCTACGATCCGCAGGTGCTGGCCGCGCTCGCGCGCGAGCGGCCCAATGCCGGCAGCGAAGTGTTCCTGCTCAACAACGACCTGAAGACGCCGTACTCCGACCAGTACAGCCTGGGCATGCGCAACGCCTTCGAGCTGTTCGGCCAGGAGTGGAATTCCTCGGCCACGGCGGTGTACGTGCGCAGCAAGGACGGCATCTTGTTCACCCTGGGCAACCGCCGTCCAGACGGCAGCTTCTACCCGAATCCGGACGTGAGCTTCGGCAGTGCGCCGTTCGACCACGCCCTGCCGGGCTTCGGCAAATTCTTCCTCGGCAACAACGCGGTGGAGACCAAGACCAAGCAGTTGCTGCTTTCTCTGGACAAGCCCTTCACCCAGGAATCGGGCTGGGGCGTCAGCTTCGCCTACACCTTCACCGACGCCGAAGAGAACCGCAACAACTCCGACATCTTCACCTTCGACTATCCCAACCTGGACGGGGTGGGGTTCGCGCGCGCGCTGGGGGTCTCCCGTCATCGCTTCGTGGCTACCGGCATCATGGACTTCTACGGCATGACCCTGTCGGGCAAGCTGACCTTGGCCAGCCCGGAGGCGGAGGAGTCGTTGAACTGCGTCAAGTACGGCCCGGACGATTGTTTCTTCGATCCCTACACCCCGGACCGGACCATCGGCTTCAAGCAGTTCGACCTGGCCTTGCAGAAGGAGTGGGACACCGGCGCGGGGATCAAGTTCTGGGCCCGCGGCGATGCGCTCAACGTGTTCAACTGGCGCAACTACATCGACTACGACACCTACCGCGGTACGGTCGGCAACCCGAACCCGCGTCTGGGCGAGCGGCGCGACAACATCTCGCTGCCCACCCGCATGTTCAAGCTGTCGATGGGCTTCAACTGGTGAAGCGCGCGCCGGCCGCCCGATCGCGGGCGGCCGGCGACGGCGTCCTGGCCGCATCGATTGCGGCCCTGCCGCTCGCTTTGGTTCCAACCGTTCCAGAAAAGACACAGGGGTCTTTAGTTTCATGCAACACGCACAGCCGGCGCGACGCGCGTTTTCCTGGTTCCTCGTGGGCACGCTGCTGCTCGCCGCGTCCGCGTGCAAGAAGCCGGAGACCCAGTCCCAGACCCAGCCCATCGCCAGCACCGACCCGGTGGTGGTCGAGCCGCTCAAGCAGGAGCGCCTGGAGCTGCCGCCGCTGTTCCGCGACATCGAAAAGCGCACCTTCCAGTTCTTCTGGGACACCACCAACGAACGCAACGGGATGACGCCGGACCGTTATCCCTCCCGGCCCTTCGCCAGCATCGCCTCGATCGGCTTCGCCTTGACCGCTTATCCGATCGGCATCGAGCGCGGCTGGGTCAGCCGCACCCAGGCGGTGGACCGCACCCTGACCACGCTGAAGTTCCTGCGCGACCTGCCGGCCGGGCCGCAGGCCACCGGCAAGGGCGCCTACAAGGGCTTCTACTATCACTTCCTGGACATGCAGCAGGGCCAGCGCTACGACAGTTGGGTGGAGCTGTCCAGCGTGGACACCGGGCTGCTGATGATGGGCGTGCTGTTCGCCCAGTCCTACTACGACCGCGACGACCCGCGCGAGAAGGAGATCCGCGCCGTCGCCGACACCCTCTACAAGCGGGTGGAGTGGCCCTGGCTGCAGCAGAACAAGCCGCTGGTGTCGATGGGCTGGTTCCCCGAGAGCGGTTTCATCAAGCACGACTGGATGGGCTATAACGAGGCCATGCTGCTGTACGTTCTGGCGCTGGGCTCGCCGACCCACCCGGTCGAGCCGGAAGCCTGGAGCGTGTGGACGCGCACCTACAACGATGTATGGGGCGTGTACCAGGGCGAGGAGTTCCTGGCCTTCGGCCCGCTGTTCGGCCACCAGTACAGCCATGTCTGGATCGATTTCCGCGGCATCCAGGACGACTACATGCGCCAGCGCGGCATCGACTACTTCGAGAACAGCCGCCGCGCCGCCTACGCCCAGCGCGCCTACGCCATCGCCAACCCGATGAAGTGGAAAGGCTACGGCCCGGAGGTCTGGGGCCTGACCGCCAGCGACGGGCCGCAGCAGACCTTGCAGGAATACCGCGGCGAGCAGCGCCAGTTCCGCCACTATTCCGCGCGCGGCGCTGGCCTGCGCGAGAACTTCGACGACGGCACCATCGCCCCGACCGCGGCCATCGCCTCGCTGCCGTTCGCGCCGGAGATCGTCATCCCCAGCACCGTGGCCATGCACGAGCGCTACGGCGAGCACATCTATTCCAGCTACGGCTTCCTGGATTCGTTCAATCCCAGCTTCGATTACGACATCCCGCTCAAGACCGGACGCCTGGTGCCCGACCAGGGCTGGGTGGCCAGCGATTACATCGGCATCGACCAGGGCCCGATCCTGGCGATGATCAGCAACTACCGCAACGAGTTCGTCTGGAACGTGATGAAGCGCAATCCGTATATCCGCAGCGGATTGGAGCGCGCGGGCTTCACCGGCGGCTGGCTGGCGCCGGCGGCGGAGAAGCAGGGCGCTGGCAAGGCCGCGGCCACGGCGGGCAAGCCGGGCGAGGACGCCAAGCCGGCGGCGGCGCCGGCCACGCCGGCCGGGCCGATGGACCCGGCCACGGCGCGCGCGCTGGGCGAGGCCGAGTCGCGCGCGGGGCGCACGCCGCCCAAGCAGGCGGCGCCGAAGCCGGAATGAGGCCATGAACGCGGCCATGCGGCGGGCGGGCAGGGCGATGGTTTCGGCGTTGCGTTGCGCGGCCTCGTGCCTGCGCGGCGCGCGCGGCGTCGGCCTGCCGGTCATCGGCCTGGCTAGAAGCGGTCTGCCCGGAAGCGCGCCTGGAAGCGGCCTGCCCGGACGTCGCCTGCCCGAGAGCGGCAAGGCGGGCGGCCTCGCCGCGGCCGGCGCGAGGCTGGCGCGGCTGGTCGCAGTCGCGCTAGTGGCGGTGGCGCTGGGCAGTTGTTCGGGGCGCGGCGACGGCCGCACCGTGGTCAAGTTCTGGGCGATGGGTTTCGAGGGCGAGATGGTCGCGCGCCTGATCCCTGAGTTCGAGCGTCGCCATCCCGATATCCGCGTGCAGGTGCAGCAACTGCCGATCATCTCCGCGCACGAGAAGCTGCTGACCGCCTTCGCCGGCGATTCGCTGCCCGATGTCTGCGCCATCGGCAACACCTGGGTGTCCGAGTTCGCCTTGCTCGATGCGCTGGAGCCGCTGGACGGCCGCATCGCGGCCACCCAGGGATTGCGCGCGCAGGACTATTTCGGCGGCGCCTGGGACACCGGCGTGATCCAGGGCCGGACCTACGCGGTGCCCTGGTACGTGGAAACGCGCCTGCCGTTCTATCGCCGCGACCTGCTGCGGCAGGCCGGCATCGACCAACCGCCGCGCACCTGGGACGAGTGGAAGGCGGCGATGGCGGCGATCAAGCGCGAGGTCGGGCCGCAGCGCTACGCCGCGCTGTTCCCGCTCAACGAGCCCGAGCCGCTGCTCAACCTGGGCATCCAGTCCGAGCAGCCGTTGCTGCGCGAGGACGGGCGCTACGGCAATTTCCGCAGCCCGGGCTTCAAGCGCGCGCTGGCCTTCTATCGCGAAATCTTCGACCGCCAGTGGGCGCCGCTGGCCAGCAACACCCAGATCGCCAACGTCTGGAACGAATTCGGTCGCGGCTATTTCAGCTTTTACGTCAACGGCCCCTGGAACATCGCCGAATTCCGCCGGCGCCTGCCGGCGCAGTTGCAGGAGCAATGGATGACCATGCCGTTGCCGGGCGAGCACGGGCCGGGCGCGTCGGTCGCCGGCGGCGCCAGCTTCGTGCTGTTCCGCGGGTCCCGGCGCCAGGACGCGGCCTGGAAGCTGATCGCCTATCTGTCCGATCCGCAGGTGCAGGTGCAGTTCCACGGCCTGACCGGCAATCTGCCGCCGCGGCGCGCCTCCTGGCAGGCGCCCGCGCTGGTCGCCGACCCCTACGCGGCCGCCTTCCGCGACCAGCTCGAACGCGCGCGCCCGGCGCCCAAGGTGCCGGAGTGGGAGCGCATCGCGATGGAGATCAAGCTGGTGGGCGAGCAATTGGCCAACGGACGCCTGAGCGTGGACCAGGCCGCCGAGGAACTGGACCGGCGCGCCGACCGCATCCTGGAGAAACGCCGCTGGATGCTCGACCACGGCGGCGGCAGGCCGAGCGCCGCAGCGGCGCCCGCGCCCACGGTCCAGGGCGGGGAGGGCGCATGAGGCCGTCCACCGCCGGTTGGGTGTTCGCCGCGCCCGCGCTGAGCGTGATCGGCCTGTTCTTCGGCCTGCCGGTGTTGGCCGCGCTGGCGTTGAGCCTGACCGACTTCGACATCTACGCGCTGGCGCACAGCGAGAACCTGCGCTTCGTCGCCCTCGACAACTACCTCAACCTGCTGCGCAATCCGCTGTTCTGGAAGGCGCTGGGCAACACCTTGTACTTCGTGGCGGTGGGCGTGCCGCTGTCGATCGCGGTCTCGCTGGGCGCGGCGCTGCTGCTGCACTCGCGCCTGGGCGTGTTCAAGCCGTTCTTCCGCACGGCCTTCTTCGCCCCGGTGGTGACCACGGTGGTGGCGGTGGCGGTGATCTGGCGCTATCTGCTGCACACCCGCTACGGCCTGGTGAACTGGGGCCTGTCCTGGGTCGGGATCGATCCGGTGGACTGGCTGGGCGATCCGCGCTGGGCGATGCCGAGCATCATCGCGTTCGCGGTGTGGAAGAACTTCGGCTACAACATGATCATCTTCCTGGCCGGTCTGCAGGCCATCCCCGAAGATCTCTACGAGGCCGCGCGCATCGACGGCGCCGGGCCGGCGCGGCAGTTCCGCCACATCACCCTGCCGATCCTGGGGCCGGTGCTGCTGATGGTCGGCATCCTGACCCTGGCCGGTTATTTCCAACTGTTCGCCGAGCCCTATGTGATGACCCAGGGCGGGCCCTTGCAGAGCACGGTCAGCGTGCTGTACCTGATGTACGAGGAAGGCTTCAAGTGGTGGAACCTCGGCAACGCCTCGGCCGTGGCGTTCCTGCTGTTCGCGCTGATGACCGCCACCACCAGCGGCCTGATGTGGCTGGCGCGGCGCAAGGGGGTGGAATGAACCGCGACGGCATGCCGGCCTGGCTGGCCCGGGCCATCGTCAACGGCTTGCTGGCCGGGCTGGCCGCGCTCAGCCTGGCGCCGCTGCTGTGGATGCTGGCGGTCTCGCTGATGCAGCCCGGCGAGGCCAGCGCCTTCCCGCCGCCGCTGTGGCCGGCCGACCCGACCCTGCACAACTACCGCGAACTGTTCTCGCGCATGGGCATGGGGCGCTATCTGCTCAACAGTTTCCTGGTCTCGACCCTGGTCACGCTGATCGCGGTGTTGCTCAACACCCTGGCCGGGTATGCCTTCGCCAAGCTCGCCTTCGCCGGGCGCGATACGGTGTTCCGCCTGTTGCTGGCGGCGCTGGTGATCCCGGCGCAGGTGTCGATGATGCCGCTGTTCCTGATGCTCAAGCAGATGGGGCTGATCAACAGCTATGCCGGCGCGGTGGTGCCGGGCATGGCCGGGATCTTCGGCATCTTCCTGGTGCGCCAGTACGCGCGCTCGATCCCGGACGAGTTGCTGGAGGCTCCGCGCATCGACGGTGCCGGCGAGGTGCGGATCTTCTTCCAGATCGTGCTGCCGGCGTTGCGGCCGATCCTGGTGACGCTGGCGATCTTCAGCTTCCTGGGCGCGTGGAACGATTTCATGTGGCCGCTGATCGTGCTCAGCGACCAGGACCTGCAGACCTTGCCGGTGGCGCTGGCCTCGCTCTCGCGCGAGCACGTGCAGGACAACGAGATGATGATGGCCGGCTCGGTGGTGACGGTGGTGCCGGTGTTGCTGCTGTTCCTGGTCTTGCAGCGGTACTACCTGCAAGGCCTGCTGGTGGGCAGCGTCAAGGGCTGAGGTCCGCGGTGGCGGGGTAGCGGCCGCGCCGGAGCGGCGAAGGAGTGCGAGCGATGGGTTTGCGACAGTCCAGGGCGGCCGCGGCCGCGCAATGCGCAGCGGCCGCGACCGCGACCGGGCCCCGGCCGGCGCGATGGCGCTACCGCGTCGCCAGCGTGCTGCTGGCGTGGCTGGGGGCGTGCTTGCCCGGCGCGGCGCTGGCTGCCGGCGCCGACTCGGCGCCTCCCGGACCGCGCTTGCTCGACGATTTCCGCTCGCCTTCGGCCTGGAAGGTCGTGGTCTCCGACCAGGTCAGCGCGCAACTGCGCCCGGGCGAGGACGGCGGGTTGTGCCTGGTCTACGACTTCAACGGCGTGTCCGGCTACGCCGGCCTGCAGCGCGAGCTGGCGCTGGAGTACCCGGACAATTACCAGTTCGGCTTCCGCCTGCGCGGCCAGTCCCCGGCCAACGATCTGCAGTTCAAGCTGGTCGATGCCAGCGGCGACAATGTGTGGTGGGTCAACCAGCCGCGCTACGCGTTCCCGCAGCAGTGGACGCCGGTGGTCTACAAGAAGCGCCACATCGCCCGCGCCTGGGGCCCGGACCCGGACCCGAGCCTGCGCCGCAGCGCCAGATTGGAGTTCACTGTCTACAACAGCGCCGGCGGCAAGGGCAGTGTCTGCTTCGATGCCTTGAGCCTGCAGCCGCTGCCCGTGGATCCCGGCGGCCCCTACCAGGGCCGCGCCACCGCCACTGCGGCGCTGCCGGGCGCCGGCGCGGAGTTGGCCGTCGATGGCCGCGACGACACGGCCTGGCGCGTGCGCCTGGATCCGGCGCACCCACCGCAACTGAGCCTGGACTTGGGCCGCTCGCGCGAGTTCGGCGGCGTGGTGCTGCGCTGGCTGCCGGGCCAGGCGGCTACGGCCTATCGCCTGGAGTTGTCGGACGATGGGCAGCAGTGGCGGCCCGGTCTCGCCGTCGCCGACAGCGACGGCGGCGAGGACTATCTGGCCCTGCCTGAATCGCAGGCGCGTTTCCTGCGCCTGACCGCGCTGGCCGGCGAACAGGCGCAGTCGGGCCTGGCCGAGTGGGCGGTGCAGCCGCTGGCCTTCGCCGCCACCCCCAACGACTACCTGCGCTCGGTCGCCGCCGGATCGGCCCGAGGCGACTTCCCGCGCGGCTTCAGCGGCGAACAGCCCTACTGGACCCTGGTCGGGGTGGACGGCGGCAGCGACCAGGCCTTGATCGGCGAGGACGGGGCGATCGAAGTGGGCAAGGGCGCCTTCAGCCTGGAGCCGTTCGTAGTCGCCGACGGGCGCCTGGCGAGCTGGGCCGACGTGGACACGCGCCAATCGCTGCAGGATGGCTACCTGCCGATTCCCTCGGCGCACTGGCAGCATCCGCAGTTCAAGCTCGACATCACCGCCTTCGCCGAGGACCGCCGGCAGGACGGCGGCGGTTCGCGCTTGATCGCGCGCTATCGCCTGAGCAACCCTACCGAGCGCGCGCGCGAGTATCGCTTGGTGCTGGCGCTGCGGCCCCAGCAGGTCAATCCCCCGACCCAGTTCCTGAGCCAGGTCGGCGGGGTGAGCGCGATCGCCAGCCTGCGCGCGGACGCGCACGGTTTCAGCGTCGAAGGCGCGCAGGGCCAGCGCCCGGCGCGCCGGATCCAGGCCAGCCCGGCCGATGCCTGGCTGGCCAGCGGCTGGGACCAGGGCGACGTGGTGCAGCGCCTGCGCCGTGCCGACTGGCGGCTGGAGTGCCGCGGCTGCTCGGCGCAGCAGGACCTGCAACGGCGCCTGCAACGCCCGGCCGCGGCCGAGGTGCGCCAGGAGCGCAGCGCACTGGCCTCCGGCGCGCTGGTCTACACGCTCACCTTGCAGCCGGGGCAGTCGCGCGAGTTCGCCTGGAGCAGCGCGCTGATCGGCCCAGACCGGGATGCTCCGGCCGATGCGGTCGAAGCCGCCGAGCGGCAGGAGCGCACCGCAGCGCAGTGGCGCGAGAAGCTCGACCGGGTGCGCCTGCGCGTGCCGCCTGCGGGCCAGCACGTGGTCGATACCTTGCGCACCGCGCTGGCGCATATGCTGGTCAGCCGCACTGGCCCGCGCCTGCAGCCGGGCACGCGCTCCTACGCGCGCGCCTGGATCCGCGACGGCGCGATGATCAACGAAGGCCTGCTGCGCATGGGCCGGGCCGAGGTGGCCGGCGAGTTCCTGGACTGGTACGCGCCCTACCAGTTCGCCAACGGCAAGGTGCCCTGCTGCGTGGACGACCGCGGCAGCGACCCGGTGCCGGAGAACGACAGCCATGGCGAGCTGATCTTCGCCATCGCCGAGCAGTACCGCTACACTCGCGACCGCGCGCAGTTGGAGCGGATGTGGCCGCACGTGCAGGGCGCGGTGCGCTATATGGACCGGCTGCGCCTGAGCGAGCGCACCGAGGACAATCGCGCGCGCGATCCGGCCTTCTACGGGATGATGCCGGCCTCGATCAGCCACGAGGGCTATTCGGCCAAGCC
>CBIFVU010000008.1:0-40533 GCA_966185905.1 uncultured Lysobacter sp. | reverse complement strand
TGTTGGGGGTTAACGCAATCGGGCGGCGGGGCAGGCCGGCTTGACGGCGGTGCATTGCTCGGATAATGTATTAACGCGCTATCACATTAGCGCGTTGATGCGTTAACGTGTCAGTAGAAGATTGCTGTTGGGCGCGATTTGTCTCCTCGCGGCCTGAGCCCGCCCCCAGTCACTCCGTGCAAGGTCCCTCCCCATGAAGCGCCGTACCCTCGAGAGCTACCAGCCCGAAGACGCCATCGCCGAGCTGGCCTCCGCCTTGGCGGCGCTGCGCACGCCCGAACAGGTCCGTGCCTTTCTCGAAGACCTCTGCACTCCCGCCGAGCTGGAAGCCATGAGCGACCGTTGGCGGGTGGTCCCGTTGCTCAACGAAGGCGTGCCCTATCGCGAGATCCACGAGCGCACCCAGGTCAGCGTCACCACCATCGGCCGGGTCGCGCGGGTGTTCGAGCGCGGTACGGGCGGCTACGCGGCGGCCCTGCACAGGCGCGCGGCGCGACATCGCTGACCCAAGACAGCGCCGCTTCCGGATGGCGCCGCGTCCGGACAGCACCGACCCAGGCGCGATCGAGGCGCCGACCCAGCAGGTGCCGGGCCAAACCAGAGCCCCGCCAGGACGGCGCCGCCCCGGCGCGTCGTCGCCACCGATACCGCCGCCGCCGCCGTTTCCCTCCGACGTACCGCCGCTTTCCTTCGAGACCCGCCCATGAGCCCCCCCACCGCCAGCGCCGCCGCGCGCGACCGCTTGCGCATCGCCATCCAGAAGTCCGGCCGCCTGGCCGACCCCGCGCGCGCGCTGTTGGCCGCCTGCGGGCTGAGTTGGCGCGAAAGCCGGGATCGCCTGTTCTGCTACGGCGAAACCCTGCCGGTGGACCTGCTGCTGGTGCGCGACGACGACATCCCCGGCCTGATCGCCGACGGCGTCTGCGACCTGGGCGTGGTCGGCCGCAATGTGCTGTTGGAGCAAGACGGTGATCGCCGCGCCCAAGGCCGTGCCACCGCGTTCCGCGAATGGCGCCCGCTGGGTTTCGGCGGGTGCCGCCTGGCCATCGCCGTGCCCGAGGCCTGGGCCTGGGAAAGCCCGGCGCAATTGGCCGGCAAGCGCATCGCCACCAGCTACCCGGCGCTGTTGTCGCAATGGCTCGTCGATCAAGGCGTGGACGCGCAGGTAGTGCTGCTGTCGGGTTCGGTAGAAATCGCCCCGCGTCTGGGCCAGGCCGAGGCGATCTGCGATCTGGTCTCCAGCGGCGCCACCTTGGCCGCCAACCAGCTCAAGGCCGTGCACACGCTGGTCGAAAGCGAGGCGGTGCTGGCCGGCCCGGCGCAAGGCTTCGACGATGTGCGCGGCGAGCTGGCCGACCTGTTGCTGCGCCGGCTCGACGGCGCGCTGCGGGTGCGCAACAGCAAGCTGCTGATGTTCCAGGCGCCGCGCGGCCTGCTCGGGGAACTGCTGCCGCTGCTGCCCGACGCCGAAACCCCGACTGTGATGCGCCTGGACAACGGCGAGGACATCGCCCTGCAAGCGCTGTGCCACGGCGCGGTCACCTGGCAGCGGCTGGAAGAACTCAAGCGCGCCGGCGCCCGCGGCCTGATGGTGCTGCCGGTGGAGGGCATGCTGGCATGAACGCATTGATGCAACGCTACCACTGGCAATCGCTGGACCCGCGCGAGCAAGAGGAGGTCTTGCGCCGTCCCGCCCAGCTCACCCGTCCGGCCACGGCCGAGGCGGTGGCCGAGATCCTGGCCGCGGTGCGCGAGCGCGGCGACGCGGCCTTGCGCCGCTACGCCGAACGTTTCGACGGCTGCGCGCCCGATCGCTTCGCCGTGGAGGCGGCCGAGTTCGAGGCCGCGCAGGCGCAATTGCCGACGCCGTTGCGCGCGGCCATCGACGAGGCTGCCGAACGCATCGGCCGTTTCCACCAGGCGGGCATGACCGCCGCCTACGCGCTGGAGACCGCCGATGGCGTGCGTTGCGAGCGCATGCTGCGTCCGATCGCCCGGGTCGGCCTGTACGTGCCGGCCGGCTCGGCGCCGTTGCCCTCCACCGCCTTGATGCTCGCGGTGCCGGCGGCGCTGGCCGGCTGCCGCGATGCGATCCTGTGCACGCCGCCGCGCGCCGACGGCAGCGCCGACCCGGCCGTGCTCTACGCCGCACGGCGTTGCGGCATCGAGCGCGTGTTCAAGCTCGGCGGCGCCCAGGCGATCGCGGCGATGGCGTTCGGCACCGAGAGCGTGGACAAGTGCGACAAGCTGTTCGGCCCGGGCAACGCCTATGTCACCGAGGCCAAGCGCCAGGTCGCCCTGGCCGAAGGCGGCGCGGCCATCGACATGCCGGCCGGTCCCTCAGAGGTGCTGGTGATCGCCGACGCTGGCGCGCGCGCGGACTTCGTCGCCGCCGACCTGCTGTCGCAGGCCGAGCACGGCCCGGATTCGCAGGTGATCCTGCTCAGCGACGACGCGGCCTTGCTGGATGCGGTCGATGCCCAGCTCAAGGTCCAGTTGACCGCACTCTCGCGCGCCGACATCGCGCGCGCGGCGCTGGCCGGTTCGCGCTCGATCCTGGTCGACTCCTTGGCCACGGCGCTGGCGGTCAGCAATCGCTATGCGCCGGAGCACTTGATCCTGGCGGTGCGCGAACCGCGCGCCTGGCTGGAGCGGGTCGAGGCGGCCGGCTCGGTGTTCCTCGGCGATTGGGCGCCGGAGGCGCTCGGCGACTATTGCAGCGGCACCAACCACGTGTTGCCGACCAGCGGGGCGGCGCGCCATGCCGGTGGCCTGAGCGTGGCCAGTTTCCAGGTCGCCATCACCGTGCAGGAAGTGCAGCCGCGCGGCTTGCGCGCGATCGGCCCCTGCGCGGTGACGCTGGCCGACGCCGAGGGCCTGGACGCCCACCGCGAAGCGGTGGCGATGCGCCTGGCCGAACTGGCGCGGGCGCCGGCCCGCGCGGCCGGGGCATGAGCGCCCCGGCGCCCGCGATGCTGCCCGCAGCGAACCCCGCAGTCGACGAACTATCGGATTCCCGCCCCATGATCGACCACGACCCCCTGCAATTGCTGCGCGAGGATCTGCGCGATTTCGCCGGCTACCGTTCGGCGCGCAGCGAGCGCGTCGGCGGCCGGGTCTGGCTCAACGCCAACGAGGCGGCCTGGCCCAGCCTAGCCGATGTCGATGGCGCGGTCCGCCGCTATCCCGACCCGCAGCCGCAGCGCCTGCGCGAGCGCCTGGCCGATTTGTACGGCTGCGAGCCTGCGCAGCTGCTCGCCGGCCGCGGCAGCGACGAGGCCATCGATGTGCTGGTGCGCGCCTGTTGCCGCCCCGGCGGCGATGCCATCGTGACCACGCCTCCGACCTTCGGCATGTACGCGGTCAATGCCCGCCTGCACGGCACCGGCGTGGTCGAAGTGCCATTGCGCGACACTCCCGGCGGTTTCGCCTGCGATTTCGATGCGGTCGCCGCAGCGGCCGAGGCCCACGCCGCCCGGCTCGTGTTCCTGTGCTCGCCGGGCAATCCTTCCGGCAGCCTGCTGCCGCTGGACCGGATCGAATCGCTGGCCGAGCGCCTGCGCGGGCGCGCCTTGGTGGTCGTGGACGAGGCCTATATCGAGTTCGCCGACGGCGCCTCGGCGGTGTCGGCGCTGCCGAGGCAGCGCAATCTGGCGGTGCTGCGCACCCTGTCCAAGGCCCATGCGCTGGCTGCGGCGCGGATCGGCAGCGTGATCGCCGACGCTGGCCTGATCGCGGCGCTGCAGCGCTGCCAGGCGCCGTATCCCTTGCCCGCGCCGTGCGTGGAGCTGGCGCTGCGCGCCTTGGCGGGAGTGCCGGCCAAGGCGACGCTGGCGCGCATCGCCGCGGCGGTCGAGCAGCGCAGCGGTCTGCATCAGGCGCTGTCGGCCCTGCCGGCAGTGCGCCAGGTGTACCCCTCGCAGGCCAATTTCCTGCTGGTGCGCTTCCACGATGCGCAGGCGGCTTTCGACGCGCTGCTCCAGGCGGGCGTGGTGGTGCGCGATTTCCGCCACGCGGCAGGGCTGGGCGATGCGCTGCGCATCAGCCTGGGCACGCCGGAGCAGAACGCGGCGGTGGTCGAAGTGCTGGGCCGTGCGCCCGCCCGGCAGGGAGCGGCGGCATGAGCGCGCCCGTGCCGATCCTGTTCGTCGATCGCGACGGCACCTTGATCGAGGAGCCGGAGGATTTCCAGATCGACAGCTACGCCAAGCTGCGCTTCGTCCGCGGAGTGATCCCGGCGATGCTGCGCCTGCGCGATGCCGGCTACCAGTTCGTGATGATCACCAACCAGGACGGGCTGGGCACCGAGTCGTTCCCGCGCTGGAGTTTCGACGGCCCGCACCAGTTGATGCTGCAAGTGTTCCAGAGCCAGGGCATCGTCTTCCGCGAGGTGTTGATCGACACCAGTTTCCCGGCCGAGAACCGGCCCACGCGCAAGCCCGGCATCGCCTTGGCGCTGCCGCTGATGAAGGACCGCGGCATCGACTGGGAGCGTTCGGCGATGGTCGGCGACCGCGACACCGACAATGCCTTCGCCGCCAACCTGGGCATCCGCGCTTTCCAACTGCGCACCGAGCAATTCGGCGGCCAGTGGGACTGGGACGGCATCGCCCACGCCCTGGCCGACCGCCCGCGCACCGCGCAGGTGTCGCGCCACACCCGCGAGACCCGGATCGAGGTCGCGGTGGACCTGGACCGCGCCGCCGAGCCGAAGATCGACACCGGCCTGGGCTTTTTCGATCACATGCTCGAACAACTGGGCAAGCACGGCGGCTTCGCCCTGGAGTTGCGGTGCCAGGGCGACCTGCGGATCGACGAGCACCACACCGTGGAGGACTGCGCCCTGGCCCTGGGCCAGGCGCTGCGTTCGGCCCTGGGCGACAAGCGCGGCATCGGCCGTTACGGCTTCGCTCCGCAGGCGCCGTCCGCGGCCGGGCTGGGCGCCGAGGGGCGGAGCGCGGAGTTCGTGCTGCCGATGGACGAGACCCTGGCCCGGGCGGCGCTGGACTTCTCCGGGCGGCCTTATTTCGTCTTCAGCGGCGGTTTCGCCCGCGAGCGGGTCGGCGATCTGCCGACCGAACTGGTCGGGCATTTTTTCCGCTCGCTGTGCGAAAGCGCCGGCCTGAACCTGAACCTGAACGTCGAAGGTGACAACGATCACCACAAGATCGAGGCGGCCTTCAAGTCCGTGGCCCGGGCATTGCGTCAAGCCATCGCGCGTCAAGGGAGCGAACTGCCGAGCACCAAAGGGGTTCTGTGATGGCCGTCGTCGCAGTCATCGATTCGGGTGGGGGGAACGTGGGCTCGGTGCGTTATGCACTGGAGCGGCTGGGTGCCCGGTCGGTATTGACCGCGGACCCCGCGACGATCGCCTCCGCCGATCGCGTGATCTTGCCGGGCGTGGGCGCCGCTGCCCCCGCGATGGCGAGATTGCGTGCGCTGGGCCTGGTCGAAACGATCCGCCGCTTGCAGCAGCCGCTGCTCGGGATCTGCCTGGGAATGCAGTTGCTGTACGAGTCCTCGGAGGAGGGCGAGGCGACCTGCCTCGGCCTGCTGCCGGGCCGTATCACCAAGCTGCCAGCCGGACCAGGAGTTCGTGTGCCTCACATGGGATGGAACATTCTCCAGAAACATGACGCGGGGGCCGGTCGCGATGCCCTGCTCGCCGGGCTCGGCGAGGGCGACCAAGCCTATTTCGTCCACAGCTACGCCGCGCCGGTGACCGCCGACACGTTGGCCAGTACCGACTACGGGCAGCGCTTCGCTGCCGTGGTCGGCCGCGGCCGCTGCTTCGGCGCCCAGTTCCACCCGGAACGCTCGGCCGCCGTGGGCGCGCGCTTGCTCGCCAACTTCCTGGCGCTGGAGGCGTGAACATGGGCAACAGCACACTCTATCCCGCGATCGACGTTCGCGATGGGCGCGTGGTGCGCCTGCACCAGGGCGATTACGCCCAGGAAACCCGCTACGAGACCGAGCCGCTGGCCCTGGCCACGCGCTATGCCGAGGCCGGCGCGAAGTGGCTGCACTTGATCGACCTGGATGCCGCGCGCTATGGCGGCTACACCCTGGCGCCGTTGCTGCGCGCGATCACCACCTCCAGCTGGATGCGCGTGCAGACCGGCGGCGGGGTGCGCAGCGAGGCCGATGTGGAAGCCATCCTCGATGCCGGCGCCGACCGCGTCGTGGTCGGCTCGCTGGCCGTGCGCGACCCCGCCCAGGTGGTCGTTTGGCTCAAGCGCTTCGGCGCCGAGCGCATCACCATCGCCCTGGACGTGCGCCAGGGCGCCCACGGCGAGTGGGAGCTGCCGGTGGCCGGCTGGACCGAGGACAGCGGCCTGCGCCTGGAGCCTTTGCTGGAGCGCTACGCCCAGGCCGGCCTGCGTCACCTGCTGTGCACCGATGTCTCCCGCGACGGTACCCTGACCGGTCCCAACCTGGAGCTGTACCGGCACATCCACGCCATCGCGCCGGAGGTGCAGTTGCAAGCGTCCGGCGGCATCCGCGATATCGCCGACATCGTCGCTGCCGATGGTGTGGGCTGCAGCGGCGCGGTGCTCGGCAAGGCCTTGATCGAAGGCCGCTTCCAACTCACCGAGGCCCTGCGCCAGGTCCGCCGATGCTGATCGCCACGCCCCCCGCCAATCGCCTGAGCCGCCGCATCGTCCCCTGCCTGGACGTGCGCGACGGGCGCGTGGTCAAGGGCGTGCGTTTCCGCGATCACGTCGACATGGGCGATATCGTCGAACTGGCCCTGCGCTATCGCGACCAGGGCGCCGACGAACTGGTGTTCTACGACATCGCCGCCAGCCCGCAGGGGCGCAGCGTGGACCGGGCCTGGGTGGAGCGGGTCTCGCGCGCCATCGACATTCCTTTCTGCGTGGCGGGCGGCATTCGCTCGGTCGATGAGGCGCGCGGCGCGCTCAATGCCGGCGCCGACAAGATCTCGATCAACACCCCGGCGCTGGAGCGCCCGGAGTTGATCGCCGAGATCGCCGCCGAGTTCGGCGTGCAATGCGTGGTGGTCGGCATCGACAGTCTGCGCGATCCGGACGGCCAATGGCGGGTGCGCCAATACACCGGCGATCCCTCGCGCACTCGGGCCTTGGCCAAGCGCACCCTGGACTGGGTGGTGCAGGCGCAGCGCCTGGGCGCGGGCGAGATCGTGCTCAACTGCATGGGCAGCGACGGCGTGCGCAGCGGCTACGACCTGGAGCAACTGGCCGCGGTGCGCGCGGTCTGCCAGGTGCCCTTGGTGGCCTCCGGCGGCGCCGGCGCGATCGAGCACTTCGGCCAGGCCTTCCTGCAGGCCGACGTGGACGCGGCGCTGGCCGCTAGCGTGTTCCACTCCGGCGCCATCGCCATTGCCCAGCTCAAGCGCGCGCTGAGCGCCCAGGGCGTGCCGGTGCGGGAGCTGCACTGATGGCCGCGCTGCCGGCCACCGCCGCGCTCGACGCGGAGCAGATCCAGGCGCTGGACTGGGACAAGCAGGACGGCCTGCTGCCGGCCGTGGTCCAGGATGCCGACACCTTGCGCGTATTGATGCTGGGTTACATGGACCGCGCCGCCCTGGCCGCGACCCTGGCCAGCGGCCATGTCACCTTCTTCAGCCGCAGCAAGCAGCGGCAATGGACCAAGGGCGAAAGCTCGGGGCATTTCCTCGACTTGGTCGCGATCGAGACCGACTGCGACCGCGACACCTTGCTGGTGCGGGCGCGGCCGCACGGTCCGACCTGCCACCTTAGCCGCGACAGTTGCTTTGCCGACGCGCCCGGCGATGCGCTGGCCTTCCTGGCCGAACTCGACGCGCTCATCGCCCAGCGCGAGCGCGAGCGGCCGCAAGGCAGCTACACCACCGCCTTGTTCGACCAGGGGGTGCGCGCGATCGCGCAGAAGGTGGGCGAGGAGGGCGTGGAAACCGCGTTGGCCGCAGTGGCCCAGGACCAGGCGGCCTTGCGCGGCGAGGCCGCCGATCTGCTGTTCCACCTGCAAGTGCTGCTGCGCGCGCGCGGACTGTCGCTGGCCGATGCGGTGGCGGTGCTGCGCGAGCGCCATGGCAAGCCGCACCGGGGCGGCGCGGGCTGAGGCGAGCGCGCCGCCCGCGCAGCGGCGAGGGTCGCAATGGGCTTAAGCGCGCGCGGCTCCTGCGGCACCGCGGCCGAGCAGTGCCTGCGGCCAACATCCGTTCGGCAGGTCGGGGCAGGTCGGGGCAGGTTCGGACAGGGGCGTGCAGGTACGAGCAGATGCGAGCAGGTGCGAGCAGGCTCGGGCAGCTTCAAGCAGGCCTGGGCGAGTTCGCCCGCGTTTGTCCGTGCCTGGGCGCAGATCGGCACGGCGCCGGCGCCGCGGCGGTCGCATAATGGCGGCCGGTCCCCTGGAGCCCTGCCGATGCGCCTGTCCGCGCTCACCGCCGCCCTGTCGTTCGCCCTGGCCGCGCCCGCTGCGGTCTTGGCAGCCGAGCCGGCCGCGCCGGCTTGCGAAGGCGTGGTCTACGCCGACCACAACGGCAACGGCCGCCGCGACCCAGGCGAAGCGGGCCTGGCCGGGCAGCGCGTGTCCGACGGCCGCCGCATCGCCCTGACCGACGCGCAGGGCCGCTATCGCCTGCCGCTGCACGAGCGCGCCAGCTATTTCCTGATCAAGCCCGCCGGCTACCGGGTGGCCGCGCGCGCCGACAGCGGCCTGCCGGACTACTGGCTCAACCGCGCCGCTACCGACGGCCCGGCGCTCAAATACGGCGGCCTGCCGCGCAACGACGCCGCCTGCCGCGACTACGCCTTGGCCCCGCAGGCCCGTGCGCGCGCCGAACTGGACGTGCTGGTGTTCGCCGACCCGCAGACCAAGAACGAGCAAGATGTGGCCTACTACCGCCGCAGCATCGTCGATCCGCTGCGCACCGCCGCCGCTTCGGCCGACCTGGGCCTGAGCCTGGGCGACATCGTCCACGACGATCTGTCGCTGTATCCCCGCCTCAACGCCGCCACCGCCAGCCTGGGCGTGCCCTGGCTGCACGCGCCGGGCAACCACGACCTGGACTTCGATGCAGCCAGCGACGAGGACGCGCTGTCCAGCTATCGCCATGTCTACGGCCCGGATACCTATGCCTGGGAAGAAGCGCAGGCCAACTTCGTCCTGCTCGACGACGTGATCTACCGTCCCGGCCAAAAGCCGGACTACATCGGCGGGCTGCGCGAGGACCAGTTCCAGTTCCTGGAGGCTTACCTGGCCAGCGCCGACCGGCGCCGGCTGCTGGTGCTGGGGCTGCACATTCCCTTGTTCGATGCCGCGCCCGGGCGCGAGAGCTTCCGCCGCGCCGACCGCGAGCGGCTGTTCGCCTTGCTGCGCGAGTTCCCGCACGTGCTGGTGCTCAGCGGGCACAGCCATACCCAGCGCCACGTGCATCACGACGCCCGCAGCGGTTGGCACGGTGCGCGGCCGCTGCACGAGTACAACGTCGGCGCCGCTTGCGGTGCGTTCTGGTCGGGCCTGAAGGGCGCGGACGGCCTGCCGGACGCGACCATGAGCGACGGCACGCCCAACGGCCATGCGCGCCTGCGGATCGGCGCCGATGCCGCTTACCGCCTGCGCTGGCAGCCGGCGCCGTCGGCCGGACGCGCCCTGGCCGGCGCGTCGGTGAGCAGCGATTTCCTGCGCGTGTATGCGCCGCGCATTCTGCGGCGCGGCTCCTATCCGATCCGCGGCGTCTACGCCAATGTGTTCATGGGCGGCGAGGGCAGCCGGGTGGAATACCGGATCGGCCAGGGCGAATGGACGCCGATGCGCCGGGTCGACCAGGCCGACCCGGCCTTGCAGGCGGAGAACGCGCGCGATGATGCCGCCCAGGCGCTGCGAGGCTACGACCGCGCCGCCATCGCCACGCCCAGTCCGCACCTGTGGAACGCACCGCTGCCGACCGACCTGGCCGCGGGAGAGCACCGCATCGAGGTGCGGGTGTTCGATGCCTGGGAAGGCGAGCAGCGGCTGGCGACGGCCTATCGGCTGGTGGACGCCGAGCCTTGATGGACCCGCGGCCGCGGCGGGCAGGGCGGGCGCCCCGGGCCTGGCGCATGCGCCCGGCGGCAGCGAGACAGGATTGACGCATTGTTTACGCCGCTCCGGTGCGAGCGGCATGGCGGCTTTATGCCTGCGCTTCCTAGAGTGTCGCCAAGCGCACCGCCCCGAGTGCGCGGCGAGTGCCAACGTGTCCATCCTGATCCTGCGCGGCCCCCACAACGATGTCCGCGTCGATGCCGTGGTGCCGGCGCTGGCCGGCGCCGTGCGCGCGGCCCTGGTCGAACGCGCCGCCGGCGCCGGCAAGGCGCTGGCGCTGCGCGATTGCCGCAGCGAGGGCGAACTGGTCGCCTGCATCCGTAGCCTGCGCGCGGCCAACACCGAACTGCTGCTGCTCGATCCCGGCGCCTGCCTGCCGGCCAGCGCGGCCCTGCGCGCGGCGCTGTCGGCCTCGCCGGTGCCTTACATCGAAGTGCACGACGACCACACGGACGCCCTGGAACCCTCGCTGGCGCCCGGCTGCGGCCGGCGGGTGCGCGCGGTTCACGGCTATGCCGCGCACAGCTATACCCTGGCGCTGTCGATCGCGCTGGAGCACCTGGGCTGCGCGGAAAGCGACAACGACGTGCACGTGGGCACCTGAGCGGTGGCCGCCATGTCCGAGCGTTACTGTTACTTCGCCGACTACGAGATCCTGGTCGGCGGACGTTTCATCGTCTGGGGCCAGGCCACGCTGGACTATGCGCCTGTCGAGCCGGGCCGCTTCGATCCGGCCGAACTGCTCGACCGCATCCGCGGCCAGGCCGCCCGGGAGCACGGAGTGGAGCGCGAGGAGGTGCGGGTGCGCAACCTCAGCCGCTTGTTGTAGTCGGGGCGGGCGCCGTTCCGATCCGCAGCGCGTCGTCCTGGCGCTCGTCCACGCACAGGCGGTGGCCGGGATCTGGGTGCGTTGGCTGGATGAAGCGCTGGGTGGCCGCCTTCGCGGGAATGACGGCTGGGGTTTACGGCGAAGCTAGCCCGGAGACTGGAGACCAAAGGCGAAAGCAGCGATCTCCCAGGAGCTGAGAGCCGAGAGCCGAAAAGACACGCTCTTCCAGTAGCCGGAAGCCGAGAGCCGAAAAGCAGCGCCCTTTCGGCGGCCAAGCGCCGAGAGCGGCCATCGCTTCGATGGCGGGCACTGGAGCCGCGCCGTTTCAGCCGTCAGCGCCGTTCCGGCCCGCCGTGCTTCGCCCCCGGGCCGCGATCCCCACGAAGACGGGGATCCAGAGGCTTCAGCGCGCTGCCTGGGCAAGGCGCCGATGCGCGGCTTCACCGGAGCCAAGCTCCACCAGAACCAAACCACCCGGTTTGGAAGCGGGCCCCGCCCCAGCGGGAGAGCTGCCGGGTCGGGGTTCAGGCCTGGATCTGCTCGAACGACGTCGCCCGCACATGCCCGTGCGTGGCCTCGCCCTCGCGCGGCTGCGGATAATCCTCGCGCCGGTCCAGCAACACCGTGCCCAGGCCGGCCTCGCGCGCGGCGTCGAGTTCCTCGACCACGTCCGACAGGAACAGGATGTCCTGCCCGGGCAAGCCGATGCTCTCGCCGATGCGCTCATAGCTGGCCGCCTCGCGCTTTCCGCCGACCTCGGTGTCGAACCAGCCGGAGAACAATTCGGTCAGGTCGCCCGCATCGCTGTGGCCGAACAGCAGGCGCTGCGCCGGCACGCTGCCGGAGGAGTACACATACAGCCGCAGCCCCGCTTGCTTCCAGCGGCGCAGCGCCGGCGCCGCATCGGGATACATGTGCGAGGTGAAGTCCGCGCTGCGGTAGCCGTCGGCCCAGATCATGCCCTGCAGCGCCTTGAGCGCGGTGTGCTTGCGGTCCTCGTCGATCCAGCCTTGCAGCACTTCGACGATGACCGAATCCTGGCAGGCGCCGCCGTTCTCCAGCGCCACCATGTCCAGCCACTTGCGCACCCCCGGCTCACGCCCGCGCGCGGCCACGAAGCCCGGCAAGGCGCGCCGCGCGTAGGGGAAGAGCACGTCCTTGACGAAGGAGATGCTGCTGGTGGTGCCTTCGATGTCGGTGAGGATGGCGCGGATGGGCATGGGGCTGGACGAGGGGAAGCGGAGAGGGGTGAGGAGCGAGGAGCGAGCGGAAGCGGGGCGAGCGCGGGACGGAGAAAGCGCAGGAGCCTGTCTCGCTCCTCACTCCTCTCCGCTCTTCGCTCGCCTCGACCCCTCACCCCGCTTGGCCGCGCTCGAAGCGCGGGAACTGCTGGGCGATGTCGGTGCCGGTGAAATGGCCGACCCAGCCATCGGGCTCGGTGAAGAAACGGATCGCGACGAAACTGGGTTCCGGGCCCATGTCGAACCAGTGCAGGGTGCTGTCGGGCACCGAGATCAGGTCGCCTTGCTCGCAGCGGATCTCGTAGACGTTGGGCTCCACGTGCAGGGTGAACAGGCCCGAGCCGGCGACGAAGAACCGCACTTCGTCTTCCTTGTGGTAGTGCTCGTCCAGGAACTTGCTTCGCATGGCTTCGCGCTGCGGGTGGTCGGGCGCGATGCTGACCACGTCCACGGTGCGGAAGCCGCGCTCGGCGACCAGGCGGTCGATGTCGGCGCGGTAGGCCTGCATGATCGCTTCGGGCGTATCGCCCGGCTGCACCGGCTGGGTGGCCCGCCACTGCTCGAAGCCCACGCCGATCTTGCCCAGTTCGCGCGCGATCTCGGCTTGGTCGCTGGTGCTCAGGCGGGGCGCCTCGGGTTGGTCCTCGGCGAAAATGCGCAGGCGGCTCATCGCTGCAGTCTCCTCAGTTCCAGTTCGCATCCGAGCAGGAATTCGAACGCTTCCAGGTGGCGCCGGGCCTCGGCCATGTCGCGCCCCCAGGCGTACAGGCCGTGGCCGTCGATCAGGTAGCCCCACAGGTCCTGGCGGTCGAGCGTGGCATCGACCTGGGCAGCCAGGGTCGGCATGTCCTGGGTGTTGGGGTAGACCGGCAGGTCCAGCGCGGTGTCGTGGGTGGTGGTGCCGGCGAAGGCCTTGAGCAGTTCGTAGCCTTCCAGGTGCACATGGCCCTGGCCGGCGTACAGGCGCGAGGCCACGGTCTGGGTCTGCGAGTGGGTGTGCAGCACGCAGCCGATCTCGGGGTAGCGCTTGTAGAGTTGGGTGTGCAGCAAGGTCTCGGCCGAAGGGCGGTGCTGGGTGGCCACTGGCTGACCGTCCAGGTCCACCACCATGATGTCGGCCTCGGTCAGCCGGCCCTTGTCGCGGCCGGAGACGGTGATGGCGACGTGGCCGGCGTCGATGCGGCGGGAGAAATTGCTGCTCGTCGCCGGCGTCCAGCCGCGCTGGGACAGCTCGCGCACGTTGACGATGATTTCCCCGGCGCAGTGCGACAGGCGGTGCGGGTCGTAGGGCAGGGCGCTGTTCATGGGCGCAGTTTACCGCCCGCAGGCGGCGCCTGCTGCCTCCGGCGGCAACGCAGTGTGCCGGCGGACGCGGCGGCGCCATGGTCCGCGGCGGCGGGAGAAAGGGCGCCGGCTCGGCGGGGCGAGCGCCGGTGGGCCGACGGCGGGCGTGCGGCGTGCGGCGAGTCAGGAAAGCCCGGAAACCCTGGAAAGCCCGGAAACCCGGCAAGCCCGGCCCCGGGAGCAGGTCGGGCAGTGTGCCTGGCGGGCTGCGCGGGCGGCGCGCCCGCCCTCGGTGGCGGCGTTCAGCCGCCTTGCTGGCCGCGCAGACGGCTGTGGCGGAAGCTGTAGGCGAAGTAGATCAGGAAGCCGATCGCGGTCCAGATCGCCATCAGCATCCAGTTGTGCGCGCTCATGGTCGACAACAGCACCAGGCAGCTGCCGATGCCGGCCAGGCAGATCGGCCAGGCGAAGGGGATGCGGAACGGCCGCGGCAAGTCCGGCTGGGTCCGGCGCAGCACCAGCACGCCGGCGCAGACCGCGGCGAAGGCGATCAGCGTGCCCATCGAGGTCATGTCGCCCAGGATGTCCAGCGGGAACAGCGCCGCCAGCAGGGCGATGCCGATGCCGGTGATGACGGTGTTGATGTGCGGGGTGCGGTGCTTGGGATGGATCTTGGTGAACACCGGCGGCAGCAGGCCGTCGCGGGCCATGATCATGAAGATGCGCGGCTGGCCGATGATCATCACCAGCACCACCGAGGACAGGCCGACCAGGGCGCCGACCTCGACCACCACGCGCAGCCAGTTCAGCGAGGGGTGGGCGGCGATGGCGGTGACCACCGGCTCGTCGGTGCCCAGGGTGTAGTAGGGCGCCAGGCCGGTCATGACCGCGGCCATGCCGATGTAGAGCACGGTGCAGATCGCCAGCGAGGCCATCATGCCGATGGGCATGTCCTTCTGCGGCTTGTGCGACTCCTGCGCCGCCACCGACACCGCCTCGAAGCCGATGTAGGCGAAGAACACCATCGAGGCGCCGCGCAGCACGCCTTCCCAGCCGTACTTGCCCGGGCCCTGGGATTCGGGGATGAAGGGCGTCCACAGCTCGGGATTGACGTACTTCCAGCCGACCACGATCACCAGCACGATCAGGCCGGACTTGAGCAGCACCATGGCCATGTTCATGGCCGAGGACTTGCGGATGCCGACATAGCACAGCCAGGTCAGCAGCAGCACGATCGCCGCGGCGGGCAGGTTGGCGATGGCGCCGGTGGGGCGCAGCTTGGCGTCCAGCGGCGCTTGCACCAGCGCGGGCGGCAGGGTGATGTCGAAGTGTTGCAACAGGCTCAGGAAGTAGCCGGTCCAGCTCACCGCCACCGCCGAGGCCGATACACCGTACTCCAGGATCAGCATCCAGCCGATGAACCAGGCCGACAGCTCGCCCAGGGTGGCGTAGGTGTAAGTGTAGGCGCTGCCGGAGACCGGCACCATCGCCGCGAACTCGGCGTAGGCCAGGGCGCAGAAGGTGCAGCAGATCGCCGCCAGGATGAAGGACAGCATGATCGCCGGCCCGGCGTGCTCGGCCGCGGCCTTGCCGGTGATGACGAAGATGCCGCCGCCGATCACCGCGCCGATGCCCAGCGCGGTCAGGCCCCAGGGGCCCAGGGTGCGGTGCAGGCTCAGTCCCTCGGCCTCGGTGTGGGCGGCGTGCGGGTGTTTGGTCGCCCAGAGTTGTCCCAGCATGGTGCGTTCTTCCTGATGCGGCAGGGGCGGGCGCCGCGCCGTCCGCGGAGGCGGCGGGCGGGCCTGCGCCCGATCGTGCTACAGACGGGGTGGCTTGGAAAGCAACAGGCCGGCGGGAGCGCCGCCGGCCTGGTCGATGGAGCCGCGGCTCAGGCTTCGCCGCCGGCGGCCTTGCGCAGCTTGCTGTTGTGATAGCCGTAGCCGAAGTAGATCAGCAGGCCGATCGCGGTCCAGCCGGTCATCAGCGGCCAGTGCTCGGCGAAGGGCTGCCAGAACAGGTACAGGCAGATCAACGCGCCCAGCGGGCAGATGATCACCGCGGCCGGCACGCGGAACGGGCGCGGCAGCTCCGGGCGGGTGCTGCGCAGCACCAGCACGCCGATGCAGACGGTGGCGAAGGCCAGCAGGGTGCCCATCGAGACCAGCTCGCCGAGCAGGCCGATCGGCAGGAAGCCGGCCAGGATGCAGGCGAACACGCCGACGATCACCGTGCCCACGTAGGGCGTCTGGAACTTGGGGTGGACCTTGGCGAAGAACTGCGGCAGCAGGCCGTCCTTCGCCATCGAATAGAAGATGCGCGGCTGGCCCATCAGCATCACCAGGATCACCGAGCTCAGGCCGGCGATGGCGCCGATCTCGACGATGTGCTTGAGCCAGGTCAGCGCCGGGTAGGCCTCCAGCGCGGTGGCCACCGGCTTGGGCGTGCTGAGCATGTGGTAGGGCAGCAGGCCGGTGAGGATGCCGGAGACGATGATGTAGATGATGGTGCAGATCACCAGCGAGCCGAGGATGCCGATGGGCATGTCGCGCTGCGGGTTCTTGGCCTCGCCGGCGGCGGTGGAGACCGCGTCGAAGCCGATGTAGGCGAAGAACACCACCGAGGCGCCGCGGATGATGCCGTCCACGCCGTACTTGCCCGGGCCCTTGTTCTCCGGGATGAAGGGCTGCCAGTTGTCCGGCTGCACGTATTTGATGGCGAAGGCGACGAACAGGGTGATCACCACCACCTTGATCGCCACGATGATCGAGTTGATGAACGCCGACTGGGTGATGCCGACGTAGCACAGGCCGCTGAGCGCGGCGACGATGGCCACCGCCGGCAGGTTGATCAGCCCACCGGTGTGGACGATGCTGCCATCGACCACGTTCAGCGGCGCGGCCGCCAGCGAGGTCGGCAGGCCGACGCCGAAGGTGGTCAGCAGACTGTTGAGATAGCCCGACCAGCCCACCGCCACGGTCGAGGCGGCGAACAGGTATTCCAGCACCAGGTTCCAGCCGATGAACCAGGCCACGAACTCGCCGAGGGTGGCGTAGGAATAGGAGTAGGCGCTGCCGGACACCGGCAGCATCGCGGAGAATTCGGCATAGCACAGGCCGGCGAAGGCGCAGGCCACGCCGGCCAGGACGAAGCTGAGCACGATGGCCGGGCCGGCGTGTTCGGCCGCCGCGTGGCCGGAGAGGACGAAGATGCCGGCGCCGATGACCGCGCCGATGCCCAGCATCACCAATTGGGTCGCGGTCAGGGAGCGCTTGAGGGTCGCCTCGCCTTGGAGGCTGCCTTCGACGGGCTCGCCGGCGTCGACATGGCCGGCGGGTGCCACCGGTTTGGTGATGAACAGGCCTCTCGACATCGAACTCCCCTCTCTCTCTCGTAAGAAGTGATCCGTACCCGCCGTTCTAGCGACGGCGGTGACCGACTCCCGGAGCGGGGCGGCGGGCCACCTTAACCCACTGTGGAAATTGGCGGCAAGCGCACACGGTCATGGTCCGCGCGGCGATAATCGGCCTCCTGCCTGAACCGACCGATCCTCGCCTCATGCCTGCGCAACGCCCCGACGCACTCGCCGATCTTCGCTCCTGCCTGCTCGACTACGCCCGCCGCTGGCCGCACGAATCCGAACATACGCAACCGTTTCTGGAGCTGCTGGAAGAAGCGGCGGAAGACGGGCAGGCAAGCGCAGCGGGCAGCGCCGCCGCTGCAGCGTATGCTGCGTCGCAGCACGATGGGGCGGCTGCCTCCAGCGCCGCGCGGCCCGATCCGTTCCAGCGCGAGCGCCTGGAGGGCCACTTCACCGGCGGCGCCTGGCTGGTGGACCGCCGCGGCGAGCGCGTGCTGCTGACCCACCACCGCAAGCTCGGCCGCTGGCTGCAACTGGGCGGCCATGCCGACGGCGACCGCGACCTGGCGGCGGTGGCCCTGCGCGAGGCCGAGGAAGAATCCGGGCTGGCGGGCTTGCGCGTGGAGCCGGAGTTGTTCGACCTGGACCGGCACTGGATTCCCGAGCGCGGCGACGTGCCCGGACATTGGCATTACGACCTGCGCTATGTGGTCTGGGCCGGCGAAGACGAGGAGTTCGTGGTCAGCGAGGAATCCCTGGCCCTGGCCTGGCGCGAGGTGCACTCGCTGCTGGAGGACGCCCAGGCCGACGAATCGATGCGGCGGCTGGCGCGCAAATGGCTGGCGCGGGCCCAGCAGGAGCGGTCCGAGTAGGAGCGGTCCGTGTAGGAGCGGTCCGTGTAGTAGCCGCGCCCGCGATCGCCAGTCCGAGGCGATCCCGCCCAGCAACAGGTGGCTGCGCCGAACACGCGATTGCACGCCGAAGGGCGCAGGGCATACGTCTCCCGCGCGCCCCATCGCCCCGCAGGAGCGGCGCCCGCCGCGCTCCCAGCCCGGACCGCCCCAGCCCGGACAGCATCGTCCATACAGGCAGCCGCGCTAGGTCGACCCGAGCGCAGCAGACCGCGGCGCAACCGGTCGGGATGAGTTCGGGCATGGGCGCCCTCGAGAGCCTGAGGGCGGCGGGCGCCGCCGCTGCGGGATGTCGATCCTGGCCTCCCGGCTTCGTCGTCCCGGTATCCACCCCGAGGATCGCCCGATGACGCCCGCGCCCAACCCCGCCACTCCCGCCGGAGGCCACTGGCCGCTGGTTGCCGCCGGCGCCCTGATGGGCTGCGTCGCTGTCGGCGCAGTGTTCTCCCTGGCCGTGCTCCTGCAGCCCATGAGCACCGCCACCGGCTGGTCTCGCGCCGGGTTGTCCAGCGCCATGACCCTGGGCTTCCTCAGCATGGGCCTGGCCGGCTTCGGCTGGGGCCTGCTCAGCGACCGCTTCGGCCCGCGCCGGGTGGTGCTGGCCGGCGCGGTGCTGTTGGGACTGGCCTGCGTGCTGGCCAGCCGCGCCACCAGCCTGCTGCAGTTCCAACTCAGTTATGGCGTGCTGCTGGGCGCGGCCGCGGCCAGTTTCTTCGCCCCGGTCACGGCGACGGTGGCGGCGGCGTTCGAGCGCAGGCGCAACCTGGCGGTGTCGCTGGTCTCCGCCGGCGTCGGCGTGGCGCCGATGACGCTCTCGCCGCTGGTGGCCTGGCTGATCGGCCGCTACGACTGGCGCGAAACCCTGTTCATCGTCGGCGTGCTGGCCTGGGCGCTGACCCTGCCGGCGGCCTGGTTCGTGCCGGCGCGCTCCATCGCTGCGCAGGCCTCGGCCGCGGGCGCCGCGGCGCCGCCGCCCCAGCGCCTGGGCCAGGCGCTGCGGTCGCGCGCCTTCATCGTCCTGGCCGGCGCCTTCTTCGCCTGCTGCGCGGCCCACTCCGGGCCGATCTTCCACACGGTCAGCTACGCGGTCGGCTGCGGCCTGTCGGTCACCGCCGCGGTCACCATCTACAGCATGGAAGGCGCGGCGGGCCTGGGCGGGCGGTTGCTGTTCGGCGTGCTCGCCGACCGCTACGGCGCCAAGCCGATGCTGGTGCTGGGCCTGCTGGTGCAGGCGGTCGGCGCGGTCGCCTACCTGGGAGTGAACCAGCTCGATGGCTTCTATGCCGTGGCCATCGTGTTCGGCATGGCCTACGGCGGAACCATGCCCTTGTACGCGTCGCTGGCGCGCGATGCCTTCGACCCGCGCATGCTCGGCAGCGTGCTCGGCGCGGCGGCGATGATCTCCAGCCTGGGCATGGCGCTGGGTCCGCTGGTCGGCGGCTGGTTGTACGACCGCTACGGCACCTATACCTGGCTGTACCTGGGATCGATGGCGATGGGCCTGGCGGCCGCGGCGATCGCCGTGTGGTTTCCTTCCGGCAAAGACACGGCGCGGCCGGGGCGGGGGCCGTTGCAAGAAGCATCGCCGGAGCGGGCCTGACAGGCGCCGGCCCGGCGGGCGCAGGTGCGGCAGGCGCAGGGGCAGACGCTGCCCGCGCTGCCAGGACCGTGCGCAAGCCGCCGGCCCGGCCGGCGCGGTGCAGCGCGATCGGTACGGCGCGCGCTGCCGCAGGCGCCGCGCTCAGGCGCCGATGGCCGGATCGCTGAAACCGGGTTCGCCGTTCTCGGCGCGGCCGGCGCAGCGGCGCAGATACTCCGGATCGCCCTCGCTGGTCAGGCTGAAGTCGTACCAGCGGCCGCTGTCGGCCAGCGGCCAGGCCTGGAGGATCTCGGCGCCAGCGGCCAGTTCGATGCGCTGCGGAGCCGGGTCGGCGTAGCGATTGGCGGCCAGGCTCAGCCGGCAGGCGCTCGCGCCCGGATTGCGCAGGACCAGAGTCAGCGCGTCGCGGGCCGGGTCTTCCTCCACCCGCAGTTCCGGTTGCGCCGCGCCTTCGGCGAGCGCCTGGGCCAGGTCGCCGCGGAAGGCGCGCAAGAAACCGTTGGGCCCGTAGGCGGCCAGGTCGTACACCCCGCGCGTGTACCGGCGCGCGTCCCAGTCGTCGGACAACTGCGTGCCCGGATCGAGCGTGTAGTACCAGGGGCCATCGCTGCGATTGCAGGCGTAGACATTCAGGCAGGCGCCGGCGATGCCGTCGTTGCCGAATTCCAGCCGATAGCGGCCGCTGTCGGCGTCGATGCGCCCGTCCACGCGCAGGCGATAGGGCAACGCGCGCGCCGGACGCCGGCCGGGCTCCTGTCGCGGCAAGCGCGGGCGCGACGGCGGCTTGGGCCGGGCCAGGCGGCAACTGGCGTCGGCGCCGGCCATGCTGGCCGAGGTGTCGGGCAGCGACGGCCAGCGCGCGTCGGGGGTGGCGAAGTCGAAGACGGTGCTCAGATCGCCCGCCACCGTGCGCCGCCACGCGCCGATGTTGGGCTCGGCGATGCCGAAGCGCGCCTCCAGGAAGCGCAGCACCGAGGTGTGGTCGAACACCTGCGAATTGACCCAGCCGCCCTTGCTCCAGGGCGAGATCGCGAACATCGGCACGCGCACTCCCAGCCCGACCGGGATGCCGTTGTAGTCTTCCGCGGCAGTGTCCACCGTGCTCTTGCCCAGCGCCGGCGCGATCGCCGGCAACGGCGCGGCGGCATGGTCGAAGAAGCCGCCGTTCTCGTCGTAGTTGACGATGAACACCGTGCTCGCCCACACCTCCGGATTGGCCACCAATGCCTCCAGCAGGCGCGCGGTCAGCGATTCGCCATAGGCCGGCGTGGCCTCGGGATGTTCGCTCATGATGTAGGACGGCACGATCCACGACACCGCCGGCAACGTGCCCTGGCGCACATCGCGGGCGAACTCGGCCACCAAGTGCTCGCCGCGCGAGGTCTTGGCATTGGCCTCGGTCGAGCCCGGCACCCAGGCGCGACCGCGGCGGTACAACTCCGAGGCCGGGTCCAGATTGCGGAAGGCGGCGAAGTAAGCCAGCGAGTTGTCGCCGTAGTTGTCGTGCTCCTGGTACACGCGCCAGGCGATGCCGGCCTGTTGCAAGCGCTCGGCGTAAGTGGTCCAGCGATGCCCGGCGAAGCCGGGCTTGTCGCGGGCCATGTCGGCGCTCCAGTTGCCGTCGTCGGCGTTGTCCACCGCCTGCGGCCCGAAATCGCCCACCGTCATGCCGCTGGTGCCGGTGAACAAGTGCATGCGGTTGGGATTGGTCGGGCCGTGGTGCGAGCAGTAGTAGGCGTCGCAGACGGTGAAGGCATCGGCCAGCGCGTAGTAGAACGGCAGGTCTTGGCGGGTGAAGTGGCCCATGCACATCGGGCCCTTGACCGAGACCCAGGCGTTGTAGTCCTTCCAGCGCGAATACGCGCCCTTCCAACTGTGGTCGATGTCGGCCAGGCAGTGCGCGGCGGTGGCGGTAGTGTCCAGGCGGAAGGGCAGCACCACGTTGTCGGGCGTGCGCGGGGACTTGGGTTGCTCCCACACGCTCTTGCCGCCGGGCAGCGGGATCGGCCGCGGGTCGTCGAAGCCGCGCACGCCGCGCAGCGCGCCGAGGTAATGGTCGAAGGAGCGGTTCTCCTGCATCAGGATCACCACGTGCTTGACGTCGGCGATGGTGCCGGTCACGCGCGCGGCCGGCGTGGCCAGGGCAGTGCGGATGCTCGGCGGCAACAGCGCGAGGGCGGCGCTGGCGCCGGCGAACTTGAGGAAACCGCGGCGGGACGGGGACGGCATGGCGGGGCGACTCCGGGCAGGCGCGGCGCGGGCGGGCCGCAGGGCAACGATAAAGCCTGTGCGGCTGCGATTGCAGGTTCGTGGCAAGCGCCTGCGGGGATGCCCGCGGCGCGGAGCGCAAGCCCCGGGCGGGCGCCAGGTCCGCTCGCCGGCGTGAACCGGGTCGGAATTCGCGGCATTCGCCGCGGGCTGGGTGCGCGTACGTGCGTTCGCCGTGGCGCACGCGTGCGCCGCGTGCGGATGCGCGCGCGGCGGCGCTGGCTCAGGCGCGCGGTGGCAGCCGGGCGCCGGGCCTCAGGCGGCCGGCTGCAGCCACAGCGTCATCAACCGGCGCGGATGGGCCACGTAGCCGGCGCGCTCGTAGATGCCGCGCGCGTGCGCGTTGTCGTCGTTGACCTCCAGCCGCAGGCAGGCCAGGCCTTCGGCGCGGCACAGCGCCTCGGCCTCGGCCAGGGCGCGCTTGGCCAGGCCGCCGCCGCGATGGGCGGGCAGCACGAACAACTCGTCCAGCAGGCCGAAGCGGCCGCCGAACTCCAGGCTGAAACAGAAACCGAGCACGAAGTAGCCGGCGATCTGGCCATCGCGCAGCAACAGGCGCAGCCGGCCGGCGGTGGGGTCGGCCACCAGCACCCCCAGGGCGCGCCGCAGCGCGGCCTCGTTCCAGGGCAGATGCTCGACGGCGTAGAACTCGCGCAGCACCGGGACCAGGCGTTCGATGTCGGCGGCATCGGCGGCGGCGAAACGGTAATCGGAAGCATCCTTCATGGCAGGCCGTACTCCTGGCCGTAGCGGTCCATCCAGGCGGCGACGGCGGGCGCCCGGCCGTGGCGTTGGCGCAGTTGCGCCCATTGCGCGGCTTGCTCTAGCACGCGTCGGTCATGGACCCGGGCCAACTCTTGCAGGCCTTCGGCATTGCTGGGCTCGCCGCCGGAGAAGGTGCGGAATTCCTCATGGCCGGCGACGAAGCCGCGCAGGTCCCGCGGCAAGTCGCACCAACCGCCGCGGTGCGCGGCCGCCAGCGATTCGGGCAGGGCGCAGGCCGCTGCCGCCGCGGCGCCGGAGGGCGCCGGCGCGCCCGCGCCGATGTCCGCGCCCGGGCCGGGACGCGAACAGGCCATCGCCAGCGCCGCCAGCGCGGCGCCGGCGATCCAGCGCGCGCTGTCAGTCCGCACGGCCGGCGAACTCGCCGGTGGTGGTGTTGACCAGCACGCGTTCGCCGGTGCCGATGTACTCGGGCACCATGATCTCGATGCCGGTCTGCAGCTTGGCCGGCTTGGGCCGCTTGGTCGCGGTGCCGCCCTTGAGCTCCGGCGGCGTCTCGATCACCTCCAGCGCCACGCTCTGCGGCAACTGCAGGCCCACCGGCAGATCGTCGATGATCTGCACATAGCAGCCCGACAGGTCCGGCACGATGTAGCCGGCCGAATCGCCCACCGCCGCGGCTTCCAGCGTGTAGGGGGTGTAGTCCTCGTCGTCGAGGAACACGAAGGCATCGCCGTCCATGTAGGAGAAGGTCGCCTGGCGGCGGGTCAGGTCGACTTCCTTGAGTTCATCGTCGCCATCGAAACTGGCATCGAGCTTGTTGCCGCCGGGCACCGAATACATGGTGAAGCGGAAACGCACATTGCCGCCGCGCCCCTGCGGCGAACTGCGCTCGATGTCGCGCACCTGGTAGGCGCCGTTGTTGTGCTCGATGACGTTGCCTTTCTTGATGTCGTAGGCTTTCATTGGGTCGGGATTGGTGATTTGGGATTGGGGATGGGTCGAGGCGGTCGCGCGGCACGGGGGATTCGCATCGGCGAATCCCGAATCCCCAATGCCGGATCCCGGCTTTACTTGGGCGCCAACCGGGTCGCGCCGTCCAGGCGGATGGTCTCGCCGTTGAGGTAGGTGTTGCCGAGGATGTAGGCGACCAGGTCGGCGAATTCTTCCGGCTTGCCCAGGCGCGAGGGGAAGGGGATGGAGGCCGACAGCGATTGCTGCACCGACTCGGGCATGCCATCGACCATCGGGGTCCAGAAGATGCCCGGGGCGATGGTCATCACGCGGATGCCGAAGCGGGCCAGTTCGCGCGCCATCGGCAAGGTCATGCCGACCACGCCGCCCTTGCTGGCCGAGTAGGCGGCCTGGCCGATCTGGCCCTCGAAGGCGGCCACCGAGGCGGTGTTGACGATCACGCCGCGCTCGCCGTCGGCGCCGGGCTCGTTGTGCTGCATCAGGTTGGCCGCGGCCTTGGCCACGTTGAAGCTGCCCACCAGGTTGACCAGCACGGTGGTGTGGAACTGCGACAGCGCCATCGGCGCGTCCTTGCCCAGGACCCGGCCGGCGCCGAGGATGCCGGCGCAGTTGATGGCCGCGTTGAGCCCGCCGAGGAACTCGCGCGCGGCCTCCAGGTTGGCGGCCACGCCGGCCTCGTCGGTGACGTCGGTGCGGAAATAGCGCGCCTTGTCCTGGCCCAGAGCGGCCACGGCCTGAGCGCCCTTGTCGTCGTTGAGATCGAACAAGGCGACCTTGCCGCCGCGGGCGACGAGGTGCTGGGCCACGGCCAGGCCGAGGCCGGAGACGCCGCCGGTGATCACGGCGCGGGCGTTGTCGAGTTGCATGGGCGTTCCTGAGGGCGGAAAGGGCGCCATTCTAAAGGAGCGGCCCCGGTCCGCGCCCGGGCCTGCGTTCAGGAGCGCGGGATGGGCGGGGCTGGACTGGGCCGGCAATCCGGGCCGAGGGTGCGGGCCGAGGGTGCGGGCCGAGGGTGCGGGCGCGCGCCCGCGCTTGCGCAGGCTGCGCGCCGGCAGCCGCGGCGGATCTGCCCGAGTGTGCCCATGCGGTGGCGCAAGCCTGGCGGCGGCTGCGCGCTACGGCGCCCTGGCGATAGACCGGGCTGCGCGCCGGTTACAGCGAACGCAAATACCAACTGTGCTGACCGCGCAATTCGCCATAACCCATCGGCGCCTCCAGCAGGTTGAACTGGTGGGCCCGCAGCAAGCGTTGCGCCTCATCCATCCGGTCCAGCGCCTCGGCATAGCACTGCACATAGCCCAGGCTGCGCGCCGCCGACAGGCACCGCTCCAGCAAGGCTTGCCCCAGCCCCAGCCCGCGCAGCGCGGGCAGCAGATAGAACTTGCGCAACTCGCAGACCCCATCGTCGGCGCCCAGCAACGGCGCGATCCCTGCGCCGCCACCCAAGCGCCCCTCACGTTCGACCACGAAATACGCGCAGCGCGGCCGGCTGTAGGCGCGCTGCATCGCATCGACTTCCGGATCGCTGGCCGGCGGCGCGGCGAATTCCGCCCGTACCTGCCGCGCGATCACGGCCAAGCCCGCATCGTCGCGGGCCTGGAGGGGACGCAGAACGACACCGGGTGGCAGAGGCATGCGGGCAAGGCTCCTGGGCGGCAAGGGCCCCATCCTCGCGCAGGTCGGGGCGGCTGCGAAGAGGGGCGCGGCACAGATCTCGCCGACCGCCCGGCGGAGGCCTGGCCCCGCCGGATACCGCGTTCGTCCCTCGCCAGCGAGGGCGGAATCCGGGGTGCGGCCGGGATCGCGGCTCGCGCCGCTTCTGCACGCTGGGAGGCCGGTAGCAGCGACGCAAGCCGATCGCGCGCTGTTTCCCGAAAACCAACACCGCCCACGCCCAGGGCCGCACCGTCAGCCGCCCGCCACGCCCATGGCTGCGCCGCGCCGATGCCACTAAACTCGCACCCGCCTTCACCCAGGGATGGACCCCCGATGCGTCTGCCGCGCCCCCGCTTCGCCCTGTTGTTGCCGATCGTGGCCCTAAGCGCCTGCGCGAGCCTGGGCCAAGGCGCTGGCGATCAGCGCCACGCCCTCGACGCCGCCGGCCTGCCGCAGTGCTGGCCGCAGGCCCACCGTTGCACCCCGGCCTTCCTGCCCGGCATCGACGAAGCGGCGCTGCACGCCCACACCGGCCCGGTCCGCGTCGAATGCCCGATGGCCTTCTTCGGCGAGACCGAGGATGCGTTGCGGACGCAGTGCCGCACCCTGGTGGAAGCTTCGGTGGTGTTGTTGAACGCACGCATGGCCCGGCAACTGGTGCCGGTGGCCGCCAGCGAAGTGGCCTACCGCTACGAGAGCGGTTGCCTGCCGCCTGCGGCGACCGGCCGCGAGCAGAACAACTGCTTCACCCGCGTGACCGCGCAGGTGCCGCTGCGCTGGACCCCGGAGGGCAAGCGCAAGCGCGCCGCCGTTGCGGTTTCGCCCAAGGCGCCCGCCCTGTAAGAGGAAGGCCGCAGCGCCGACCAGCACGAGGCGAAGCAGCGAATCGAGCGCGACGTCTCTTTCGCTGGAGCGCGGTCGAACGAACGACTTGCGCATGCACTGCAGCGGCATCGTGGCCCCGGCGTGCGCATGCGCAGCGATGCCGCTCGCGGTGCGATGCCTGGGTTGCCTTTCGCAGGCCCGGCGCGGTGTTTTCGGTGTTGGTTAGCGCGCCGGAACTATCTCCATAAACCTTGCAATCGCGGTCTGTGATGTTCGTCTTGACACTCCGAACGCACGGCCTTCAAGCTCCGGACCATTGATGCCGCGGACACGCCGAGACCGGTGTTCCGCTCGGCCCAACCTCTGCAAGCGTGCCCGCAGTACGCGCGAGGTTCTCTCTACGCAGGATGCGCGGCGAGGTGAGCGATGCAGATCGGACACGGACAGTGCGGGCGAGACTCCCAGGCGACCGAGAGCGGGGCGGGCGATTCATGGCCCGCTGCCGGGCGTGCGCGGTGCGCGGGCTTTCGCGCACCGGCTGGGCGAAAGCGATGCTCGTCGTCCTGATCGATCCCGCCGCATCCGGCCCGCGCCTGTGGGCCTCTCGCCAACGCCCCGGTTATTACGGAACCTCGCCATGCCCATCAGCACGGAACTGCAAGCCAAAATCGATGCGCTGGAGGATGAGGGGCTTAAGGTCCGAATTCTTGATATTCTCAATAGTCCGGGGCGGAAATATGCGACTAACGAAGAAATTTTCGAGTCGATGATGCTTGGGCATGCGATGGTCCGGCAGCGGAAAGCGCTGCTGATAAGTTGGTCGAATGATGACGTGGAGCGTTTCTCCTGCTTTTTCTGCGAGAGAGACCCGGAAGGTTTCCGCGAATTTCTGAGGCAGGAGAGAGAGCTTGACGAGATCGATCTCGATCTGGCCTGGGAGGCGCGCAGGCTGATGAATGAATGGATGCCTGGGCTCGATCATGCGAGCCGAAGAGAGCTGTTTGTGAAGTTTCGTGATTATGCCGGCTTGCATTCTTGCGGCGGCGATGCTTGAGTTTTGAGGTTGGTGAGAGTGTTGTGTCTTGATTCCGGGCTTGTCTCGGTAGTCGAATGACAGATTGTGCGCAGGCCTTGGTTGGGGTGTTTTAGGATTGCGATGTCCTGCGGATGTTCATTTGATTTGGCCCAGGCGGCTGAGTCGTGTTTGAATGGTTGGCACGCACATGAATTCGGAGTGCTTTGCCGTGGCTATTAGCCCTGAACTGCAAAAAAAATCGACGCGCTTGGGGATGAAAATCTCAAGTCCCAGGTTCTGGACGTTTTATTGGGGCCTTGGAAAAAGGAGATTGGTGACGAGGAAATATTTGAAATGATCGTCTCTAGCTATAGGAAGGCTGAGGAAAAGGAGGCTCGTTTGAGGGTGTGGCGGGATGGGGAGGTGATTGCCTTCCTCGAGTATTTCGAACGAAAGCTTCCGGGGCGGTTCTTCGAATTTATCAAGCAAGAGAGGGAGTTGGGGGAAATTGATGTGGATCTCGCGTGGGAGGTTCGCGATCTGATCTGGGAATGGATGCCGGGGTTGGATCTGATGGATAATGGTGAATTATTTGTAAAGCTTCGTGGGCGCGCAAGGGCGAGCTTGGTCGGTCTTGTGGTTGGAATTTAAAAGGTCTCTTTATATGAATATCAGTCCTGATCTGCAGGCCAAAATTGATGCTTTGGAGGACGAGGTTCTAAAAGACAGGATTATTCGAACCCTTTCGATGCCAGGAAAGTCGTTGGTCAGCGATGAGGCTATCTTCGAGAACGCTGTGGCTGCTTACGCCATGGCCAAGGAACAGCAGGCTCGGCTAAGGAAGTGGCAGGCTGATGAAGTGGAGGATTTTGCTAGGTATTTTGAGAGGGAATTTCCAGAGCCGTGCAAGGAATTTGTTCGCCAGGAATTGGAGTTCAATCGTATCGAGTCGGACTTGGCCTGGGATGTCCGCCGCATTATGAGTCGATGGATTCCGGGTTTGGATTATGATGATCGCTCCAGTCTGTTTCTAGGGCTTCGTGAATATGTCGGGGCGCGTTCGGTTTGAAGATGTGGCGCGGAAATGCGTGTGGGCAAAATGCAATGCCGGCATGAAGGGGGGTCTTCAAGGGTGTGCGTGATTTTGATATTTGGATTATTGGTGCTGTTGAGGTTAGGGTCGCAATGTCCTGCGGATGTTTATTTGATTTGGCCATGGCGGCTGGGTTGTGTTTGAATGGTTGGTGCGCACATAAAATCGGAGTGTTCTGTCGTGGCTATTAGTCCGGAAATGCAGGCCAAGATCGACGCGTTGGAAGATGAAAATTTGAGGGAAAGGGTTGTTGCTGCTCTCACGAGTACCGGAAAGAAGCTGGCGACGGATGAGGAGATTTTCGATCTGATCACCGAGTCTTTTCTTGAGGCCAAAGCGCAGCAGGCCCGGCTAAAAGTGTGGCAGCACCATGAAGTCGAGGCTTTTGCGCACTATTTCAAGGAGAAAGATCCGGAGGGGTATGCTGAGTTCGTTCGGCAGGAGAGGGAGTTCAATCAAATTGACAGGTTGCTTGGATGGAGCGTTTACAAATTAATATGGCAGTGGGGGGTGAGTTCTGCCGACTCCAGGGGGCTGTTGGGGAGGCTCAGGGACCATGTTAGGTCGGCGACCGGCCGGCAGCCCCGGGGGCAGGTATCTCGGTCTAGGCGAATTCTCCGATTTCGGAGAGGTGCCGATATTTATTGATTTTATTTTTCTGATTGATTTGTATTCAGGCAGTTTTTGTGTGCAAATTCGGAGGGTGTTGTCGTGTCCATTAATCCAGAATTGCAGGCCAAGATCGATGCATTAGAAGATGAGGCGCTTAAGGCGGAGATAATTGATATTTTAGCGCTTCCGCCGGAGGGGCGTGCGAGTGATGAGGTTATTTTTGAGACGGTAGTCGCCGGTCGCAAGGCCGCTAATGAGCAAAGAGCTCGGAGAAGAAGGTGGCATAGCGACGAGGTGGAGGCTTTTGCTCAATATTTCAAGGAAGAGAGTCCGGAGGATTACGTTGAGTTCTTGCGGCAGGAAATGGAGTTTAATGAGATCTCGTCATGGTCGGCATGGAGGGCTATGAGGATGATTTCCAGATGGATGCCGGGGGTCAATTCTATCGATTCCCTTGGGATGTTTAACCTTTTTCGCGCGCATGTAAGGTCTCGGTCGGATTGATCAAGGAGGATTCACCGTGAGCTACGTTTTGGCCGACACCAATAGTCTTGTTTTTGCTTATAAGGCTGGCGGGACTGATTTGCTGGATTTATATCGCAAATTGGCCAAGACTCAGGGATATCAGCTCGCTATCTCAGGAATAGTCTTCCTCGAGATAGAAAAAGGTCCTCTTGGCGCTGAATTGACCGATTATATAGTGAGCAGAGAGGTCAATCTGGTTGAATCTCCAATCACAGATTTTGAGCTGGCGCAGGCCATCGATGACAAGGTCGAGTTCGACCGGGTTACTAAGAATGCTGGCGAGCGTTCCTTGATCGAGATCGCTGCGCGCGAAAATGCAGAGGGCCGCGGGGTGATGATTTGGTCGGACGACGGTTACTTTGCTTCGCCACAGATTCGCCGCCAGATGGAGCGTGATCTGCCGAACCTTAAACTGTCCGCCACCGCTTCTTTTTTTGATCACTCTCATAGATTGGGCCTCATCACCGAAGCCGAGTACAAGCAGCACGTATCAGCCTACCTCTCCCTGAAACCCTTCCAGGACAGCCCCCGCCTCCGCGCCTTCGACCCCGCCCTCACCGGCATCCCCCTGGACCCTCCCGATGGCGCGCCCTCCGTGCGCGGCCCCGAAGGGCAGCGCGGCTTCGCTTCGGGAGATCTGCTGGTAGGCGAATCGCCCCAGCACACCTTGCTGCGCTCGGCGGGCCTGGCGATGTCGGGAGTGGATGCGATTCCCAGCGTGCAGCGCATCGCCACCCATCTGGACCAGGACAACCCGGCGGCGGCGCGTTCGGAGGCGCGACATACCGTGGCGCGCAACGCGGGCGGCTGGATCGGCGGCGCGTCGGCCGGCGCGGTCGCCACCGCCGCAGCCAGCGGTCCCGGCGCGGTGGGTTTCATCGTGATCGGCGGTGCGGCCATGGCCGGGGCCAAGGTGGGCGACCATGTCGCCACGGTGCTCGACAGCTATGAGGTCTTCCAGCAGCAGGATCGCGATGGCGTGCAGTGGCGGTCCGACGGGCGGCAGTGGGTCCGGCAGGACCTGGGCGATATGACCGACGACGGCGCCAACAACCCGGTCCGGCAGCGGTTTTCCGCCGATCGCGAGAAGGCCGAGGAACTGAGCTATCTGGCCAGCAATGTCGCGATGGGGCAGGCGATGGGCCAGCTCGCGCCGCCGCGCAATCCGTATTCGCAACCGGCCGCGGACGGCGATGCCCCGAGTCTGCGCCCGGCGGACTGGAAGCGCGATCCCGCCAGCGGCGATTGGGGTCGCACCGTCGTGACCGGCTACGAGCAGCGCGGCCTGCCGATGACCCAGTTCGACAAGGCCGGCCCCGAGCGCGCGGCCGAGCTGGACCGCGCCGCGGCGCAGGTCATCGGCGAGAACATCGCCAACGGCCCGGTGCCGATGGCGGCGCGCTATGAACGCGTGCACCGCAGCGCCGATTGGCAGCGGTTCGGCCCGGTGCCGGCGGAGATACAGTCGGTCCTGCGCGAGGATGCCTTGACCGCTTCGGACGGGCAACGCTATCTGCGCGACGAACACGGCCAGTGGCTGCGCGGCAGCGGGCAGGCCGTGGCCAGCGCGGAGCTGCGCCAGGAACTGGAGAGCACGCGCGCGGCCTTGCAGCCGGATCTGGCGCGGCACCGGCAGGAACTGGCCGCCGTGCCGGCGCGCGCGGCGGCCACCCTGGAGGACATCGAGCGTGCCGATTTGCTGTGGACCTACCAAGCCCACGGTGTCGCTCCCGGCCCGGAGCAGTTGCAGGCCGCGCTGGAAGCGGTCCGGCGCACCCAACAGGACCAGGGCGTGGCTGCGTTGGCTACGTCGCTGCACTTGGCGCCCAACGCGCGCGGCGGCTTCGACGTGGACAGTCCGATCCAGCACATCGGCCGGGATGCCGACGGCGCCAACCGGGTCCAGGCCGTCACTACGGCGCTGGAGGTGCAATTGGCCCTGCTGGACCAGCGTTCGCCGTTGCCGAGCGCGGCCGAGCCGCCGGAGTTGCGCGTCGCCCATCTGTCGCCGCAGCAGCACGATGCGCTGGAGCAAGTGGTGCGCGAAGCCAACCGCCTCGGCTTGGTGCGCGATGAGATCCAGCAGGCCGCCAAGCAAGCGGTGGCGATGGCGGGCGCGGGCGCTGCGGCCGATCGCCCGGCGGAGACGGACATCGCGCTGGCCGAACCGCCCAGGGCGCGGCCCGCGATGGAGCGGTCGCGCCCGGCATCGGACTGGGACCCGGATGCAGCCGCCGAGCCCGCGCGCTGGTCGCACGCCGACCAAGCCATGTTCGGCAAGGTCCGGGCCGGTGCGCCGGCGACGGTGCCGGACGAATACGTGGCGGCGGCGGTACTCGCCGCCAAGCGCAACGGCATCGCCGATGCCGACAGCATCGGCCCGGTCGGCGTCGCCAACGGCAAGCTGTGGCTGGGCGCGCAGACGCCGGGCTTCCACACCGGCGTTTCGCTGTCCGAGCCGGCGCCGGCCTTGCAGGACGCCCTGCGCGAGGCGCAGGCGTTCAACCAGCAGCGCGAGCAGAAGCAGGCGCAGGACGCCGTCCAGCGTACCCAGGACGAGCCCGGCCGCGGCCCGCGGATGTAGTAGCCCCCCCCCGACGCATAGGATCACATGAGCCTCGCCCCGGATCCCGCACCGCTGCCCTTGGACGATGCGCGCTGGCGCGAGCTGCGCCATGCGTATGGTTCGGCCGCCGATCTGCCGCCGTTGCTGCGCGCGCTGGCGGATTTTCCCGCCGAGGATTCCTGCCAGGACCCGCCCTGGTTCGGCCTGTGGAGCGCCTTGTGCCACCAGGGCGAGGTGTATCCGGCCTCCTTCGCCGCCTTGCCGCACGTGGTCGCCGCGCTGGCCGCGGACCCGCGCCGCGCGAGGATCAGCCATCTCCTGCTGCCGGCCAGCATCGAACTGGCGCGCGAGCGCACCGGCGAGCCTTTGCCGCAGTGGCTCGCGCCGGCCTATCGCGCTGCGTTGGCGCGATTGCCGGCGCTGGCCGCAGCCGCAGCGTTCCCCGGCTGGGACTATGCCTTGTGCAGCTCGGCCTTGGCCGCGACGGCCGCGGCGACCGGGCGGTTCGACGCGGCCGCCTTGCTGCTGCAGGTCCAGGCTGGGGACGTAGAGGAGGTGCTGGAATGGTTGCAGGAGCGATGAACCCTGCGCATCTGCGCGCGCGATGCGTTGGCGCGGCGCTCGTGCTCGCGCTCGCGGCGTGGTGCATGGCGCAGACCGCCGTGGCCGGGGACTGCGTGCTGCCCTACAGCGGCGAGGACAGCGGCGGGCATTCGCCGCCGTCGCTGAGCGGGCAAGTGGCGGCGGTGCCGCGCGGCGAATTGTGGGTGCGGCCTGCGGTGCGGCCTTACGCCAAGGTCGCGGTAGTGCGCATGCGTCTACCGGCGGATGCGGATGTGTTCACCGCCTATGGCGGCGAGTTCGAGTCCTTGCGGCCGGCAGTCGGCCAGCATGTCCTGGTCTGGTATCGCGGTTGCCGCGCACCCGAGTCGGGCCCGCCCATCGCCGCGATGGTGCACGTGTGCGCGCCGGACGGCTCGCCTTGCGACTTCATGCCCCCGCCACAGAAGTAGGGCGGTCACGCGCGCAGTGCTTACTGTGCGTGGGCTGCTCTGTGCGCTGGTTCTCGGTCTGCGGCCGTTCGCAACCGTACTGTCACTCGGATGTTGTATGCCGCCGCCATTGTCGGTGGCGCTTCCATCACGCCGAGGTGTCCACGATGCGCACAACGCTCCGCTCTTTCGCCCTGCTGCTGCTTTCGCTCGCCGCCGCGCAGGCCTGGGCCGGCAGTTGCACCAGCGCCGACAACGGCCAGTACCTCGGCGGGCGCAAGCCGGTGCTGGACAACGATGCGCTGACCGAGAGCACCATCGCGCTGTGCTATCGCGACTACAATCTCTACGCATCCACCGTCACCGGCGGCAACCTGTGGTCGGCCCAGCGCCTGACCCGGGCCAAGGTCGAAGGCGCCGAGTCGATCAGCCGCATCAGCATGCGCTTCTTCAAGGAAGACGGGCTGGACACCAGCCACGACAGCTACACCAACAGCGGCTACGACCGCGGCCACATGATGCCGGCCGGCGATGCCTCCACCACCACCGCGCAGCGCGAGACCTTCTCGGTGGCCAACATCGTGCCGCAGGTGGGCACGCTCAACCGCGGGCCCTGGGCGAAGATCGAGAGCATCGTGCGGATGCTGGCCACCAGCTACGGCGAGGTCTACGTGGTCACCGGCCCGGACTTCGAGGATTTGTCCACCACCCTGGACAGCGGCCGGGTGGTGGTGCCGACCCAGACCTGGAAAGCGGTGTACGTGCCCGACGCCGGCGTGGCCGGCGCGTACTGGTGCCAGAACCGCGAGACTTCGGCCTGCCAGGTGATCTCGATCGCGCAGTTGCAGCGCACCGCGCTGGTCGATCCCTTCCCCGACCTCGGCGCCGGGCTGCGCGAGCAGGACGACGGCGACTGGCAGGACGTGCTGGTGCTGCCCTGATTCCGCGCCGGCCGGCCCGGTCCGCGCTCGCGGCTCAGGCGCCGGCGGTCTGCGCGCGGCAGTAATCGCGCAGCGCGTCCGGCGCCAGCCCGGGCGCGAACAAAAAGCCCTGGCCGACCAACACGCCCAACTCGCGCAGGAACGCGCGCTGGCGCTCGGTCTCCACGCCCTCGGCCACCAGCCCCAGGCCCAGGCTGCGGGCGATGCCGGTCACCGCCTGGCACACGGCCACGTCGGATTGGTTGTCCGGCACGCCCTGCACGAACAACTGGCTCAGCTTGAGCCCATGGATGGGCAGCCGTCGCAGATAGTTGAGCGCGCTGTAGCCCTCGCCGAAATCGTCGATGGCCAGGCTGACCCCGAGCTCGCGCAGGCGGGCGAAGGTGCGGGCGGTGTCCGGCGCATCCTCGATCAGCACCCGCTCGGTGAATTCCAGCTCCAGCGCGCTGCCCGGAAGGCCATGTTCGGCCAGCGCGGCGGCGACGTTGGCGGCCAGGTCGTCGCCGAGGAACTGGCGGTAGGAGACATTGATCGCCACCCGCTGGATGCTCAGGCCTTCCTCGCGCCAGGCGCGCAGTTGCCGGCAGGCTTCGTGCAGCACCCAGTCGCCGATGCCGACGATGTCGCCGGTGGTCTCGGCATGGTCGATGAAGCGGTCCGGGCGCATCTCGCCCAGGGCGGTGTTGCGCCAGCGGATCAGCGCCTCGGCGCCGAGCACGCGGCCGTCGCGCAGGTCCACTTGCGGCTGGTAGACCAAGTGGAACTCGTCGTTGTGCACCGCGCGGCGCAGGTGGGTCTCCAACTGCAGCCGGCGCAGTTGCTGTTCGGCCAATTCGGGGGTGAAGGCTTGCCAGCTGTTGCGGCCGCGGCGCTTGCTGTCGTACATGGCGATGTCGGCGCTCTGGATCAGTTGCTGCGCCGAACGCCCGTCCAGCGGCGCCTGGGCGATGCCGATGCTGGCGGTGATGCTGAACTCCTCGCCGTCCACGCGGAAGTTGTCGCCGAAGGCGGCCAGGATCGCGTCGGCCAGGCGTTCGCTGCGCTGGGGGTCCTCGTCGAGCTGGCACACCACCAGGAACTCGTCGCCGCCGAAGCGCGCGATCTGCGCCTGTTCGCCCACTGCCTGGCGGATGCGGCGCGCGGCCGAAGCCAGCAGGCGGTCGCCGGCGGCGTGGCCGAGCACGTCGTTGACGATCTTGAAGCGGTCCAGGTCGATGTAGAGCACCGCCAGCGGCGAGTGCGGGAACGCGTCCAGGCGGCGTTCCAGCTCGGCCAGCACCGCGTCGCGGTTGAGCAGGCCGGTGAGCGGGTCGCTGCGCGCCTGCACCCGCAGTTGTTCCTCGGCCAGCTTGCGTTCGGTGATGTCCTGCAGGGTGCCGGTGAGCATCTGCCGCACCGGTTCGCCGGCGTCGGCGCCGGCATCGCCGATGGCGCGCACCCAGAAGCCGCTGCCGTCCGGACGCAGCCCGCGCAGTTCCAGGTCGATGCCGCGGCCGCCGGCCAGGGCGCGCTCCAGCGCGGTGCGCAGGCGGTGGCGGTCCAGCGGGTGCAGGCACTCCAGCAGTTCCTCCAGGCACGCCGGGGCCGGCTCGCGGGCGAGGATGCGCGCGGCCTCGAAGGTCAAATAGAGCCGGTCGCGGCCGGCGTCCCATTCCCAGCCGCCGATGTGGGCCAGGGCCTGAGCGCGGTCGAACAGGGCGCTGTCGCGCTTGAGCTCGGTGATGTTGGAGAACAGCGAGAACACCTGGTGCGGGCGGTGCCCGCCCGCCGGGAAGTGCGGCACTGCGGTGACCGACAGCCAGATCAGCTCGCGGCGCTGCGCGTGGTAGAGCCCGATCACCTCGCTCTCGACCACGCGCCCGCTCTCCAGCGCGCGGCGCGAGGGGTACAGCGCCGGCGGCAGTTCGCGCCCGCGCTCGTCGATCACCATCCAGTGGCCCGAGCGCAACTCGTCGGCGATGCTGGCGCCGGCGTGCAACGACAACAGGCGCATGGCCGCGCTGTTGGCGTAGACGATGCGCAGCGACTTGTCCTGCACGATCAGGCCGCGGTCGATGGATTCGACCAGCTCGCGGAAGCGGATCTCGCTGTCGCTGCGGCTGCTCAGGTCGCGCGCGACCGCGACGATGCGGCGCTGGCCGTGGTGGAGGAAACCGGCCGAATGCACTTCCACCGGGAAGCGGCTGCCGTCGCCGCGTTTGTTGGTCACTTCGATCAGGTAGCTGTCGCCGCGGTTGAGCGCTTCCCACACCGGCGCCAGGTGGTCGCGCGGCAGTTCCGGATTGAGCACGTGGATCGGCTGGCCGATGATGTCCTCGCGCGCGCGGCGGTGGGCCTGGTTGCCGTGGCGGTTGATCTCCAGCACGGTGCCGAACTCGTCGAGCACGGTGACCAGGTCGGGGATGGCGTCGAAGGCGGCGCGGTAGAGCGAGTCGGCCGGTGCGCGCAAGCGCGCCAGCGCGTCCGCCAGGGCCGCGCGCAGGGCCGCCGGTTGCGCCGGGTCGGCCTGAGCCTGGGCCAGGGTGGCGAGGGTGGCCTCCAGCTCGGGCGCGGACGGCGCCGGGGGCTCGGCGGCGGGCTCGGGGCTGCGCTGCGAAGCGGGCGCGGAGACTGGGCCGGCGGCCTGTTCGCGGTCGTGCCCGGCGTCGTGCGTCGGCGCCAGCGCCGGGGCGAGGGCGGCGGGAGCGGCGGCCGGCGGTTCGGCCGAAGCGATGCCGTCGGCCGGCGCCCGCGGCGGCGGGGGAGAGGTCGGAGCCTGGGGCGGCTCGCGGGTCACGCCGCCGCCAGGGCCTTGCCGACCTTGCTGCCGGTCTCGCGGCCCAGCAGCGCGGCCAGCCAGCGCCCGGTCTCGGCCAGCGCGTCCAGGTCCACGCCGGTGTCGATGCCCAGCCCGTGCAGCATGTAGACCACGTCCTCGCTGGCGACATTGCCGCTGGCGCCCTTGGCGTAGGGGCAGCCGCCGGTGCCGGAGACGGCCGAATCCACCACCGCCACGCCTTCCTCCAGGCAGGCCAGGAGGTTGGACAGCGCCTGGCCGTAGGTGTCGTGGAAATGCACCGCCAGCGCCGCCACCGGCACTTCGGCGGCGACCGCCTTGAACATCGCCCGCGCCTTGCCCGGGGTGCCCACGCCGATGGTGTCGCCCAGCGAGACCTCGTAGCAGCCCATCGCGTGCAGGGCGCGGGCCACGCGCACCACATCGGCCACCGGCACCTCGCCCTGGTAGGGGCAGCCGAGCACGGTGGAGACATAACCGCGCACGGCCACGCCGTCGGCGCGGGCGCGTTCGAGCACCGGCGCGAAGCGGGCCAGCGATTCGTCGATGGAGGCGTTGATGTTCTTGCGGTTGAAGGCTTCCGAAGCGGCGGTGAACACCGCGATCTCCTCCACCCCGACCGCGCGCGCGCGCTCATAGCCTTGTTCGTTGGGCACCAGCACCGGATAGCGCACGCCCGGCGCGCGCCGGATACCGGCGAAGACCTCGGCCGCGTCGGCCAACTGCGGCACCCACTTGGGGCTGACGAAGCTGGTGGCCTCGATGCTGCGCAGGCCGGTGGCCGAGAGCCGGTCGATCAGGGCGATCTTGTCGGCGGTAGCGATGTGGGTCTTCTCGTTCTGCAGTCCGTCGCGCGGACCGACTTCGACGATGCGTACCGCTGCGGGCTGGGTCATGTCAGCGGGCCTCCTGGTTCGCGGCGGCGCGCCGCAGCTTCAACGACTTCTGGCCGGTGCCGTAGAACACCTCGCCGTGTTCGGACAGCAGCGTGCGCAACTGTTCGGGGCTGCCGCCGAGCAGGGCGAAATGGTCTTCCAGGCGACGGCCTTGGAGCTTGCCGGCGGCAATGCCGGCGAGCGCGGGCTGGGGGTCGGCCAGCCAGGCGTCGATGACATCGCCCTGGATGCGGTAGCGCACCAGGAACACCGAGCCGGGCGGTGCGGTGCGGGTCAGCGATTCGCCTTCCGCGCCGATGGCGCGCTGGGCCGCGGCCGGGTCGAACATCAGATAGCGGTCTTCGCCGATGCGGAAGCCGGTCAGGTCCAGCGCCACAGACTCCTCGCGCGGGTTGGGCCAGTCTTCGGTGTGGCAGCGCGAATCCACGCGCACGGTCTTGGTCGTCGGGCCTTCTTCCAGCAGCCAGGTGCCGGGCAGTTCGGGGTCGCACTGGGCCTGCGCGGGCGCGTGCTCGAAGGCGACGCAGCCGGGCAGCGCGAGCAGCGCGGCGATGGCCAGGCCCGGGAGGATGGACGCGCGCGGGGCGCGGCGGAGCAGGGATCGGAGCATGGCGGCGGTCGGGGGCAGAGGTCAGGGCGCAGAAGGCTTCAAACGGGTGTAACGGTGAACGACGGGAAACTCCGGCCGCCCGAAGGCGCCCTGCGGACCGTCGAGCTTGGCGCGGATCTGCGCGGCGTCGCCGAGCACGGTCAGCGGCTCGCCCACCGGCCCGGGCTTGCGCTTGCCGGTGGCCGGGTCGATCGCGGTGGCGGCCTTGAACTCGGGCAGGTCGCCGGGGTGGCCGAGGTCCACGTCCAGGTGCCCGGGCGCAGCCTGGTAGCGCGCCAGCGCCACGGCATCGGGAAAGCGCGCCTTCCACGCCTGCCACTCGGCCAGTTGCTGGCCTTCGCCCTCGCCGCCGGCCAGCAGCGGGATGGCCGTGGCCGCGTCGGCGCCGAGGTAGCGATGGCCGTCGGCTTCGTAGATGTGCAACTGCACCTGCCGGTCGCCGCTGCGCAGCAGGCACTGTGCGTCGATGTAGAGCACCGGCTGGGGCGTGGAGCTGGCGGGCATGGGCTCGGCCCGCTCCATCGCGCCGGACACCCCGAGCGCGGTGAGCTGCCACTGGCCGACCAGGGCCGGGTCGCAGGGCAGGGCCGCCGAGGGCGGCGTCTGCACGGTGATGCAGCCGGTCGCGACGAGGGCGACGGCCGATGCCAGCGCCACCGTGGCGGCAGTGCGCGCCCGGCGCCCGGCGCTTGGCGGCGCGGTGCGGCGGGCAGGGCCGCGGTCGGTCGAGCGGCAGGGCGATGAAGCTGGCATGGAACCCCCTCCTTGAGCGGATGCAGCGCGTGAGCCGCCGGACCCCGGCGGCCGCGGCACCCGGCGTCCTGGCCGGAGGTGGCGGCGCTATCGATGCAGCATACGGCCGCGTTCAGGGGGTTTCCAGCGCCACCAGCACCGCGTCGGCCTCGACGAAATCGCCGGCGGCCGCGCGCACCTGCGCGATCACGCCTGCGCGCGGCGCCTTCAGGCTCAGTTCCATCTTCATCGCCTCGATCACCATCACTTCCTGGCCTGCCTCCACGGCCTCGCCGGCGGCGGCGCGGACCACGACAACGCGACCCGGCATGGGCGCGGTCACCTGGTGGCCGGACCCACTGCCGGCGCTGCCTTCGTGGCGGTACACCGGCACCGCGTCCAGGCGCAGGCGGTGCTGGCCGTCGTGGACGACCCGGCGGGCGCCGTCGCCGAGCGAGCGGATGCGCCGCGCGCGGCCGTCGATGCGCAGGCTCAGCACGCCGTCGGGCTCAAGGCGCGCGCCCTGCACCTGCGCCGGCGCGTCCTCGCCGGCGATCTCGATACGGTAATCGCCGCCGCTGCCGTGCGCGGCCAGGGCCAGGCGCTGTTCGCCCTGGAGGAAGGCCAGGCTGCGGCGGCCGCCGTGGCCCAGGCGCCAGCCATCGGCGATGGCCCACGGCGAGGTGGGATCGGCCGAAGCAGCGGCGCGGGCGCGGGTGTCGCGTTCCTGGGCCAGCAGTTCCAGCGTCGCCGCGGCCACGCGCAGGTCGCGCTCGGCGGCCGGATCGTGGCTGGCGGCCGGCATGAACTCGTCCAGGTGGCGATCCAGGTAGCCCGTGTCGATGCGGCCCTCGACCACGGCCGGATGCCGCGCCAGGCGTTCGAGGAAGGCGATGTTCGACTTCGGCCCGGCGATCGCGCACTGCGCCAGCGCCGCGCGCAGCCGCGCCAGCGCGCGCGCGCGGTCGGCGTCGTGCACGATCAGCTTGGCGATCATCGGGTCGTAGAAGATGGTGACCGTATCGCCCTCGACCACGCCCGAATCCAGCCGCACCTGGGCGTCGGCGGCGGGCAGGCGCAGGCGCTCCAGCCGGCCCGAGCCGGGCAGGAAGCCGGCTTCGGGGTCTTCGGCGTACAGGCGCACCTCGATGGCGTGGCCGCGCTGGACGATGGCCTCCTGCGCCAGCGGCAGCGCCTGGCCCGCGGCCACGCGCAACTGCCATTCCACCAGGTCCAGCCCGGTCACCGCTTCGGTCACCGGATGCTCGACCTGCAGGCGGGTGTTGATCTCCATGAAATAGAACTGCCCGTCCTGGCCGACGATGAACTCCACCGTGCCGGCATTGACGTAGTCGATGGCGCGTCCGGCCAGCACTGCCGCAGCGCCCATCTGCGCGCGCAGCTCCGGGCCCAGGAACGGCGAGGGCGATTCCTCCAGCACTTTCTGGTAGCGGCGCTGGGCCGAGCATTCGCGCTCGTTGAGGTGGATCACCCGGCCGCTGTCGTCGCCGAAGATCTGGATCTCGATATGGCGCGGGCGCTCGACATAGCGCTCCAGCAGCACGCGGTCGCGGCCGAAGGCGTTGCGCGCCTCGCGCTGGCAGCTTTCCAGGTGGGCGGCGAACTCGGCCGATTCGCGCACGATGCGCATGCCCTTGCCGCCGCCGCCGTGGGCGGCCTTGATCATCAGCGGGTAGCCGATGCGATCGGCTTCGCGCTGCAGCAGCGCCGGGTCCTGGTCTTCGCCGGTGTAGCCGGGCACCACCGGCACGCCGGCGGCCTGCATCAGCTCCTTGGCCCCGGCCTTGCTGCCCATCTTGCGCATCGAAGCGGCCTTGGGGCCGATGAACACCAGGCCGGCGGCTTCCACCGCATCGGCGAAGTCGGCGTTCTCGCTGAGGAAGCCATAGCCGGGGTGGATGGCCTGGGCGCCGCTGCGGCTGGCGACTTCGATGATGGCCTCGCCGCGCAGATAGCTGTCGGCCGGGCGCGGCCCGCCGATGGGGTAGGCCTCGTCGGCCTGGCGCACGTGCTGGGCATCGGCGTCGGCTTCGGAGT
>CBIFVU010000007.1:0-40983 GCA_966185905.1 uncultured Lysobacter sp. | reverse complement strand
CCTACAAGGGTTCCCGCGGCTACGCGATCCGCCTGTAGGAGCGGCGCGAGCCGCGACCGCGGGGTCGTGGCTCGCGTCGTGGGTTTCGTCGTAGCCGCAGTGTCGCTGTCGCGGCTTGCGCCGCTCCTACAAGGGTTTCCGCAGTTACGCGATCCGCCTGTAGGAGCGGCGCAAGCCGCGACTGCGGGGTCGCAGGTCGCGTCGTGGGTTACGTCGTAGCCGCAGTATCGCGGTCGCGGCTTGCGCCGCTCCTACAAGGGCGGCGGCTAGGGTGGGCGGTTCGTCGGGACGCCAGCGGCTTACGACTTCTTGGCCGGCGGCGGCAGCGCCTTCGCGCTGACCTTGTTGCCCTCGGCCAGCAACGCGTTCGGCGCCAATACCACGGTATCGCCCGGGCCGACCCCGGCCAGCACTTCGATCTCGTTGCCCAGGTTGCGGCCCAGGGTCACGCTGCGATAGGCCAGGGTCGAATCGGGCTGGACGGTCGCCACCTGGGTGCCGCTGGCGCGCTGGATCACGGCGGACACCGGCAGCACCACCGCCGGTGTCGCCCGCGGCAGGTGCAGCCGGGCGGTGCCGACCATGCCGGCGGGGATGCGGCTGTCGGGATTGGGCAGGCGCAATTCGGTGCGCATCACCCCAGCATCGCGCGAGAGTGCGCGCGCGCTGCGCGCAACCTGGGCCGGGAAGCGCTCGCCGGGCAGCTCGGGGAAGCTGACTTCCGCCTCCAGCCCGTTGCTGATCTGCAGCGAGACGTTCTGCGGCACGTCCACCACCACCCGCAGCGGGTCGAGCACCGCGACCTCGAACATGGGCGCACCGCCGCCGGCCGAATCGCCGACCACGCGGTCGCCGCGCTCGATGTTGCGCGCCACCACCACCCCGGAGAAGGGGGCGCGCACTGCGGTGAAGGACTGCCGCTCCAGCGCCGAGGTCAACCGCGCCTGCGCCGCGTTGCGCGCGGCCACGGCCACGTCGTAGTTGCCCTTGCGTTCGCTGAAATACTCCTTGGACACCGCACCGGAGCCGATCAACTGCTGTGCGCGCTGGTAGTTGACCTTGGCCAGTTCCTCATCGGCGTTGGCCTGGGCCAGCACCGCGCGCGCCTCGCGCACGGCCTGGTCGATCTCCGGCGCGGAGATGGTGGCCAGCACCTGCCCGGCGGCGACCTTGTCGCCCAGGTCGGCGCGGCGCTCGCTGATCAGGCCGGTGGCGCGGGGATACAGCTGCGCCGATTCGCCGGCTTGCGCGCGCGCCGGCAGGGCGAGGTCGTAGGCGCCGTCGGCGGCCTTGGCCTGCACGGTCAGCACCTCGGGCGCGGCCGCGGCTGCGGCGGGCGTTTCGGCGGCGCTGCGGCCGCAGCCGGCCAACACTGCCAGCAGGACGGCCGGCACGGCCAGGGCCAGCGCGGTCCGCGCCGGCGGGAAGGATCGGATCGTGCGGTTCATGCGGAAGCTCCTGCGGGGGTGCGGTCGTCCGGTTCGGCGCCGGCCGGGCCGGTGTCGCCGGCCTCGGCCGCGGGTTTGCGGCGGCGGCCGACGACGGCCAGGATGGAAGGAACGAGGATCAAGGTGGCCGGCGTGCCGAACAACAGGCCGCCGATGACCGCGCGGCCCAGGGGCGCGTTCTGCTCGCCGCCGTCGCCCAGGCCGATCGCCATCGGGACGATGCCCAGGATCATGGCGCTGGCGGTCATCAGCACCGGGCGCAAGCGCACCGCGGCCGATTCGTAGGCCGCCAATTCGGGGTCGTGACCGTCGGCGATCAAGCCGCGGGCGAAGCTGGTCACCAATACCGAGTTGGCCGTGGACACGCCGATCACCATCATCACGCCCATCAGCGCCGGCACGCTCAGCGGCGTGCCGGTGACGAACAGGCCGATGGCGGCGCCGGCGATGGCGATGGGCAGGCCGGACATGGCCACCGCCGGCTGGATCCAGGACTGGAAGTTCACCACCAGCACCAGGAACACCAGGATCGCCGACATCACCAGGCCGGCCGCCAGTTCGCTGTAGGCATTCTGCATCTCGCCGGCCTGGCCGACGATCTCGATGCGGTTTCCGGGCTTGAGCTGGCCGCTCAACTCCTTGGTGATCGCGCTGAGCCGGTCGTAGACCGAGCCCAGGTCGGTGCCTTCCACGTTGGCGATCACGCTGATGGTCGGCGCCAGGGTGGTGCGGGCGATGCTGGCCGGGACGTTGCGCGGGGCGACGGTGGCGATGTTGCGCAACAGCACCGCCTCGCCGTTGGCGCCGATGCGCAGCGGCGAGTTCATCAACTGGTCGATGTCCTGCATCTGGTTCAACGGCGCCTGCACCTGCACGGTGTAGGCGATGGCGTTGACCGTGTCGGTCCAGTACACCGGCGAGACCGTGCCGGCCGAGCCCAGCACCGCCAGCACCGCGCGCGCGGCCTGGTGCGCGTCCAGGCCGAGCTGGGCGGCGCGGGTGCGGTCGATGCGCACTTGGTACTCGGGCAGGTCCAACACCTGGCGCAGGGCGATATCGACCGCCCCGGGCACTTGGTGCAGGCGCTTTTCGATCTCGCGCGCGGCGGCCATGTTGCCGGGCACGTCGCGGCCGATCAGGCGCACCTCGAAGGCCGCCGCCGCCGAGCCGGCCAGGGTCCGGCTGGTCGCGTCCGGCGGGCGCTCGAACAGCTTGACCTCGGGGAAGCGCTCGGCGATGCGCTTGCGGATCTTGACCAGGTAGTCGTGGCTGTTGGCGTGCGGCGCGCGCAACTGCAGCATGATCTCGGCCTCGAACGAACCGACCACGGTGCTGTCCACCAGCGACAGGTTGATCGCATCGGGCACGCCGATCTGCTCGTAGACGGTCTGCAACTCCCGCGGCGGGATGATCGCGCGGATCTCGCGCTGGATTTCGCTGAGCTTGGCCGCGGTCTCCTCCAGCCGGGTGCCGGTGGGCAGGCGCACCTGCAGGCGCAACTGGCCGGCATCGACCTGGGGGAAGTACTCGCGCCCCAGCGACATCGCCGAGGCCGCGCCGAGCGCGAACACCAGCAGCGCCGAGACCGCCAGCACCCCGCCATGGTGGCCGAGCCTGACCAGCAGGGCGTGGTGCTTGTCGCGCAGGCCGTCCAGGGTGTGCTCGACCTTGTGGTTGACCTTCAGCAGCAGCTTCTCCGGCGCCCAGCGCGGGTTCGCCCGACTGCGGATGTCGGCCGGCAGCAGCAGATAGCACAGCACCGGGATCAGCGTGCGCGAAAGCAGGAACGAGGCGAGCATGGCGAAGATCACCGCCAGCGCCAGCGGCGTGAACACCCAGGCCGACAGGCCGGTCATCAGCAGGATCGGGGTGAGCACGATGCAGATCGAGAGGGTCGAGACCATCTCCGGGAACACCACCTCGCGCGCGCTGTCCAGGATCGCGGTGCGCACGTCCTTGCCCAGGGCGATGTTGCGGTTGGTGTTCTCCACGTCCACCACCGCGTTGTCCACCAGGATGCCGATGGCCAGGGCCAGCCCGCCCAAGGTCATGACGTTGAAGGTGTAGCCCAGCAACTGCAGCATCGCCACCGAGGCCAGCAGCGCCAGCGGGATGGCCGAGAGCACGATCAGGCTCGAACGCCAGGAACCGATGAACACCAGCACCACCAGTGCCACCAACAGGCCGACCAGCAGGGCCTCGTGCTGGATCGAGCCGATGGCGTTGTCCACGAACACCGACTGGTCGAAGATCGCATGGATGCGGGTGCCCGGGGGCGCCGAGGCTTCGATCTCGGGCAGGCGCTCGCGCACTGCGCGCACGATCTCCACCGCCGAGGCGCCGCCGAGCTTGATCAGCGCCACCGACACGGCGCTGGAGCCGTCCATGCGCGCCACGTTGGTCTGCAGCGCGCCGCCGTCGCGCACCGAGGCGATGTCGCGCACGTAGACCACGGTGCCGGCGCGCGAAGCCACCGGGATGTCGAGGAACTCGGCCGCAGTGGCCGGGCTGGTGTCGATGGAGATCTGCATCTCCCGCGCGCCCTCGCGGATCGAGCCCGAGGGCAGGGTCGGGCTGCCGCGTTCCAGCGCGGTGGTGACCTCCGCCGGGGTCAGGCCGTAGGTCTGCAGCTTGGCCGGGTCGAGATCGACCATGATCTGCCGCGGCGCGCCGCCGTAGGGCAGGGTCATGCGGATGCCGGGGATGGTCTGGATCTGCGAGCGCAACTGCAGGCGGGCGTAATCGTAGAGCTGCGGCTCGGTCAGCGAGTCGGAGGACAGCACCAGTTGCAGCACCGGCGTGGAGGAGACGTTGTTGCGCACCACCAGCGGCGGCGAGGTGCCCGGCGGCATGCGCCGCAGGATGGTCTGCGAGACGGCGGTGATCTGCACCAGCGCGCGGTCCAGGCTGACCGTGGGCTGGAAGTCGATGCGCACGATGCTGGCGCCGTTGAGCGTCTCCGAGCGCACTTCCTTGAGATCGTCGACGGTGTTGAGGATGGCCGCCTCGGAGAAGGAGGTCATCTTGGCCGCGACGTCGGCCGCCGGCAGGCCGGAATAGGTCCAGACCAGGTTGACCGACGGAATCCCGACCTCGGGCAGGATGTCGGTGGGCATCTTGCGCGCCGACAGCACGCCGAACAGCAGGATCAGGATCGCCAGCACGCCGATGGTGTAACGGCGGCTGAGCGCGTATTGGACGATCCACATCGTATGGGGGTTCCGATGGCTGGATGAGAAGGCGAAGTGTCCGCGCGGCGCGGCCGTGGCGCAGCCGTGCCGGGTGGAATGGTTCGTGTGCGTGCCGCAACACCGGCGTCCGCGGCGTCCGCGCGCGGGCGGCGAGCGCGAGCGCCCTGCAGGCACTCTAGGCAGGCCATGCCTACGCGGGGCTGTCGCCGCGCTGACAAATTCGTCAGTTGCCGGCGCGGGCGCCGCTGGGGCGTGGGGCGGATCGTTCCCGGGGTCTGGCTGGCCTCGCTGGTGTCGGGTCCGGCGGCGCGCTCCGCGCCTGGCCGCCGGCCCGTCCAGGAGCCGGCGCGGCGCCGCGGCCGTCCGCCGCGGCGGGGCCGGAATCGCCGCCCGGCGGCCGCTGCGAGCGCCGCCGGGGAGTGCGACCAAGGTAGACGCCCGGACGCCGCTGCGTTAGTACATTACTGTCGCATTCTTGCCCGATCCTGCAATTGAGCCGAACCGGCACACCCAGGCGGCAGATTCCTCCCGATAATCCCGGCCACCGGGTACAGGACGGGAAGCCATGAGCGCCAGCACTTCCGCCGAATCCATCGCGCACCGCGGCAGTTGCGCTGCGCAGGCCGAACTGGTCGATCGGATTGCCCGATTGACGCCGGCCGACGGTCTGCACCCGACTGCGGTCAAGGCCCTGAACCTGGCCCGGATCAGCCACCCCACCGAGTGCTCGCCGTCGGTGTACGAGCCGCGCCTGTGCGTGGTCGCTCAAGGGCGCAAGGTGGTCACGCTGTCCGACCGCACCTACCACTACGATCCGCTGAACTATCTGGTGGTGTCGGTGACTTTGCCGATGATCGGCCAGGTGGTCCAGGCCACGCCCGAGCATCCCTACCTGTGCCTGCGCCTGGACATCGACCCGAACGAGATCGCCGAGCTGATCGCCGACGCCGGTCCCGCGCCGGCGCCGGCCGGCGCGCGCGGCGAGGCCGACCTGGGCCTGTATGCCGCCCGCATCAATGTGCCGCTGATGGACGCGGTGCTGCGCTTGATGCGCCTGCTCGACACCCCGCGCGACCTGCCGGTGCTGGCCCCGCTGGCGCTGCGCGAGATCTTCTACCGCGTGCTGGTCGGCGACCTGGGCCATCGCCTGCGCGCGCTGGCCATCGGCGACGGGCGCTCGCAGCGCATCGCCAAGGCGGTGGCGGTGCTGCGCGAACGCTACCTGCATCCGTTGAGCATCGAAGAACTGGCCGAGCAGGTGCACATGAGCACCTCCTCGCTGCACCACCAGTTCAAGGCAGTGACCACGCTGTCGCCGCTGCAGTTCCAGAAGCAACTGCGCCTGCACGAGGCGCGCCGGTTGATGATCGTCAACGGCGTGGAGGCGGTGACCGCCGCGCACCGGGTGGGCTACGAGAGCCCATCCCAGTTCTCGCGCGAGTACAAGCGCTTGTTCGGCGCGCCGCCGCGGGCCGAAGCGGTGCAGGCCCGCAGCGCGACCCAGGGTTGAAACGCGGGGCTGCGCGCCCCGCCGGTGCCCGCAGCGGCGCAGACACGGCGCGTTGTGCGCCCGCCAGGCACCGCCGCCCACGCCGCGTCGTGACCCGGTCGAGCCCTTCGGTTTGAACGGATTTACGCGTTCTGCGCATTCGTCCGCGCGCGCGTAAACCGCGAATGCGCCGACATGCTGCTGCCGCCCGCAACGCTTGCGCGGGCCGATCCCCTACGCGCGCGTATATGGCGATTCGTCATCACCCGATCGCCATGACGGGATAGGGAGGGTGCGCAGCACACACGTTCTATTTCCTGAGTCCGCACGTAGCCCGCAGCGGCGGGGCGGCTCGCATCGAGGTTTCCCGTCGTCGGCCCCAAGCGTCGCCGCGGGCGGCGACCCAGGTCCGCATATCGCACAGGAACGACTTAATGAAGAAGATCTCCAAGAAGCAGTTCGCCGTCCTCGGCCTGGCCGCGGCTTGCGCGAGCGTGCTCCTGGCCACGCGCGCCCCGGCGCCGGGCCCGGCCTCGGGCGCCCGCGCGAGCGGCGCGTTCGCCGCTGCCGCGAATGCGGCCGCCGTCGCCTCGCCCGCGTTCGTGCAGCCGGTCGCGTTCGCCGCGCCGGTGCCGCGCACGCCGGCGCAGGCCAAGCTCGGCGGCGGCCAATTGTTGCAAGCGGTGCAGCTGTTCGAGCAGGCCCAGGCCGCCGCCGCTGCGCCCGGCGCGGCCCAGGGCGCCAGCGGGCCGGCCACGGCCGCGCGCAGCGCCGCCAGCGCCGATGCGCAGATCGCCATCCTCGACCGCGTTGGCCTGCCGCTGCGCTACCGCGCCGGCGAGAGCATCAAGGTCAACGTGGATGTCGCCTTGGCCGCCGACCAGATCGCCAATGCCAACCTGCTCGAACGCGCCACCGCCAGCCTGCGCGAAACCTTGCGCGGCGCGGGCCTGGACGCGCGATCGGTCAACGGCTCGCCGACCCTGGAGGCCACCGTGCCGCTGGCGCGCCTGGAGTGGGTGGCCGGCCTGGAGACGGTGGCCCAGGTATCGCTGCGCTCGCTCAGCGAGGTGGCGGTGTTCAGCGATGGCGCCACCGCCAGCAACATCGACCTGCTGCGCACCTTCGGCAACAGCCAGACCGTCGCCCAAGCCCTGCGGACCCCGCTGCGCGGCGCTGGCCTGACCATCGCGGTGATCGACCAGTTCGGCGACCTCGACGGCACCATCGCCGGCCTGCAGGACGCCGGCGAGTGGCCCAGCAACAGCGAGGAGGTGCCCGACAAGATCCGCCTCACCGCCAGCTCCGATCCCGATGCCGGCGGCGTGTTCGGTTGGCGCGGCGAGGCCCACGGCAACGCGGTGACCGAGATCGTCTACGACATCGCTCCGGACGCCAAGTACCGCATTTACGACAACTCCGGTGCGGCCGACTGGGTCAGCGCGGTGCAGGACGCGGCCAACCTGGACGCGCAGAACCGCTCTCTCGGCGAGCCGCGCGCGCAGGTCATCACCGCATCGCTGGGCTTCAACCTGCTGGCTCCTGGCGACGGCAGCGGCGCCGGCAGCCCGTTGCTCGGCCTGTACGAGGCGATCGAAGCGGCCACGCGCAACGGCGTGCTGGTGCTCAACGCCGCCGGCAACGAAGCCCAGGCGCACTGGGACGCCGACAGCACCGCGGGCGCCGGGCAAAACGTGCTGCAGGACTTCGTGGTCGGCAACCGCGATGCCAACGGCGCGCTGATCGCCGACAACATCAACGAACTGCGCTTCGGCGACCAGTTCGGACGCTGCATCCCGGTGGGCGCGGTCAGCGCTGCCGATCGGGCGAACTTCGCCATCGACGTGTTCCTGGGCTGGAACGACTGGACCGCTGGCGCCAACCGCACCGATGCCGACTACCGCCTGGAGCTGGTGCGCTGGGCCGACGCGGTGACCCGGCGCCAGGGCGGCCGCGAGGTGGTGGTCACGCCGGCGCGCTGGGTGGCGGCGGCCAACTCCGACTACGGCCAGACCGGCCTGGACGGACAACTGCCGCTGGAGCGCATCGCCTACGAACCGCCGGCGGCCTCGCGCACCAGCCTGTGCAACAACGTCTTCAACAACCGCTTCGCCGGCGGCGGCATCTTCGGCCTGCGCATCGTGCGCAAGACCGCGAACGTGGCCAACTTCCTGCGCCTGATGGGCGGCACCCACGGCTTCCAGTACGGCGTGGCCGACCGCTCGCTGATCCACCCGGCCGACTCGGCCCAGGTGGTGACGGTGGCGGCGCTGGATGCGGCGACCTCCAACCTGGAGGACTACAGCTCGCGCGGCCCGGTGCTGGCCGCCGGCGGCGCGCGCCCGGCCGGGCAGGCCGCCGGCAACGCCAAGCCGGACCTGGCCAACTTCGCCAACGTCGATACCGTCTCCTACGGCGCCGACACGTTCAACGGCACCTCCTCGGCGACCCCGCACGTAGCTGCGCTGGCCCTGCTCGGCCTGCAGCACCAGCGCCAGCTCACCGACGCCACCGTGCCGGCGCCGTTGCCGGCCGGCGCCACCGAGCAGCAGCGCAACGAGCGTGCCGAATTGCTGCGCCAACGCCGTGTGCACCTGTCCGGGGCGGTCTACGATTCGTTGGTCTATGTCGCCAGCACCGGCGGCAACGATCTCGGCGCTGCCGGCTTCGATGCCAGCTACGGCAACGGCCGCCTGAGCTTCCACGACCAGTCCGCGGCCTGTTTCCTGGCGGCGACCTACGACCCGCAGTACCGCAGCCTGTTGCCGGCCCAGCCCACGCCGTTGCCGGAGGGACAGCGCAGCTACGATCAACTGCATGCCGACAACAACATCGCGTGTGCGGCGGTGGCCGCGGCCGCGCAGATCGGGCCGGCCGTGGACCACTGAGCCGCCGATCGCCTTGGGGCCCGCGCCGACCGTGCGGCGTGGGCCCTGCCCTGGGCACCGGACCTTGCGTCCGGTGCTTTTTTTTGCGCGCGCGATCCGGCCGCCGGGCAGCTCCGGCGTTGCGGGCCGAACTGTGCGCGCGTAGGCAAGTTCAGCCTCGCCACTTGCGCGCGCGCTGTCCTGTAGCGCCGCGCATCACCGTAAATTCCTCAGGAAACGCCGGAGTATGGCCGCTTAGCGAAGACGGTCAAGCTTTGGAAGGAACCCTGACACGCAATCAAGCTTGACTCTGGACCATGGTCCGGGGCCGAAATTACCGCGACACCACCCGCTGGGAACAAGGAGGTGCACGATGAAGATCGGCGAACTCGCGCAACGTGCCGGCGTCGGCATCGACACGGTGCGCTACTACGAACGCCAGGGCCTGTTGCCGCTGCCGATGCGCCAGCTTTCCGGCTACCGGCGCTTCGAGGCCAAGGACATCGCCCGCCTTCAGTTCGTGCGCCGCGCCAAGACCCTGGGCTTCACCCTGGCCGAGATCCGCGAGTTGCTCGCGCTCTCCGACCAGCGCGGTGGCGACATGGCGACGGTCAAGGCCACGACGACGCAGAAGCTGGCGGACGTCGAATCCAAGATCGCCGAACTCAAGCGGATACGGAACGGGCTGCGGATGTTGCTGGACTCCTGCCCGGGCCACGGCGCGGTGGAATGCTGCCCGATCCTCAACGCCCTGGAGGGAGAAGAACAGATGAACGCACACTCGATGCACACCGGACACCCGCACGGCGCCGAGGGCCAGACCGAGGCGCCTGCCGAAGCCACGTGCTGCTCGGCCACGCGCGCCTGCCAGGGCGGCGCCCAGTCCGCGGCCAGCGCCAACGACCCGGTCTGCGGCATGGCGGTGGACCCGGCGACCACGCCGCACCACGCCACCCGCGCCGGCGTGGACTACTACTTCTGCTCGTCGGCTTGCCAGCAGGAATTCATCGATTGACCGCGCCCGGCCGGAGCGCGCGGCCCGGGACGCCGGGGCCGCGGTCGCCCGCGCCGGACGAGGCCTGGCTTGGCCAGGCCTGACCCAGCCTGATCGAGTCCGACAAAGGCCGGGAAGGTCCGAGCGGGCCCGGGCAGGCCTGCCCAAGCGCCTGGTCCGACCAAAGGGACGCCGCCGCAGGCGGTGTCCGGATACCGCTCCGCGACGCAGCCCGGCACGCGCAGTTCCACCCACGCAGCCCAAGCCGTACCGCTCAAGCCATACCGCTCAAGCCCGCACCGCTCCACCCGAGACAGAACCACGCATCGCAGTAGACGGCACAGCAATCGTCCACGCAGCACGCATCGGGGCCGCATTCGCCGGCTCCAGTTGGAAGGGCCGCGACAGCATGCGGCCGGCGCACGGCTCGGCAGGGCCGGCGTCGCGCGCACGCCGCTCCCGGCCCAGGCACCACCCATGGACCCACGGCCGCGATCCCGATCGCGGCGCGCCCGCCTGCGCGCCTTCCAGGCGCCAGCACTCCCAACGCCAGCAGACGAGGACCCTCATGAACCAGGCCAGTGCGTTCCGCCAGACCGATCCCGTGACCGCCGCGCCCAGGGCGATGCCGCCCGCCGCCGGCGCGCCGGCCCTGCTCGCCGAAGCGCTCAAGCCCGGCGCCGACTATTCCCAGATCGCGCTCGCCGCCGAGGTGTTGCAGGAGCTGACCGAGAAGGGGCTGGCCGGCGATGCCGGCGCCTACGCCCAGTATCAGTCGATCCTGCTCGACCTGCACCTGCCCGGCGAGCCGCGCACCGAGCCGACCCGGCGCTGGCTGGCCAGCCAGATCTACCAGGTCGAGGATCGCTTCGCGCCGGAACTGCCGGACTTCCAGCCGGTGCCGGTGGAGCAGTTCCGCGCGCGCATCGATGCCGAGATCCAGGCGCGCACCCGCGTGCGCCACCCGATGTCGCTGCACCTGTTCCAGGGCACGCCCACGCACGAAGAGGTGCGCAGCTTCCTGCAGCACCATTGGACCCGCTCCTACAACTTCTACAGCCTGCTGGCCGAGTTGGCGTTCCGGTTCGAGGACATTCGCGACGCCTCGGTGTTCTACCGCAACCTGTACGGCGAAGCCGGCGCCGAGACCCCCGAGCGATCGCACCCGGCGCTGCTGGCGCGGCTGATGGAACACTTCGGCATCCCCCTGCGCATCGACTTCGCCGCACTGCACCCGCTGGAGAAGGCCTACCTCAACAACCGCATCCGCTGCGTGCGCCACACCGATGTGGCCTGGGGCCTGTCGCTGCTGTACGCGGTCGAATCGGTCAGTTGCGTCAACCACCTGCGCATCTACGAACTGCTCCAGCGCATGGGCGTGCCCGAAGGCCCGAGCGAGTTCCATCGCCTGCACGGCACCCAGGACGAGATCGATACCGAGGAGATGTGGGAGCTGATCGCCAAGTTCGCGCCCGATCCGGCCTTCCAGCGCACCTTCATGCAGTCGCTGGCGCGCCACTTCGATATCAACCGCGCCTACTTCGACCTGCTGTGGCAGCAGATGAGCGGCCAGCCCGTCCATTGAACCCGGCCCGGCCAAGGGCCCACCCGACAAGGTCCACGCACATGAACCGCAATCACTCGCTGCAACCCTCGCTCGCGCTGCGGGCCGAGCGCCCCGAGGCCGTCGGTCCGGCGGTCGCCCACGCCATCGCCGTGGACGGCGCCCAGGATCCGGCCGACTGGCAGCCTTCGCCCAACCACTGGCTGCCGCAACTGCGCGCGCTGGGCACCGAGCGCGCGCGCATCCTGACCCGCGCGCTGGAACCCGGCGCCGGCCAGGCCCGCCACGACGCCGCGGCCCAGGCGCTGGCCGCGCTGGCCGAACAGGCCACCGGCGGCGATCCGGCCGCGCGCGCCGAGCACCAGCGCGAGTACCAGCAATTGCTCTACATCCTGTCGCTGAGCGACGATCCCGCCACCGCGCTGACCCGGCGCTGGCTGGCCCAGGCGGCCTATGCGGTGGAAGAACGCAGCCTGCCCGCGGTCGATCTGCCGCGGCCGCTGTCGGAGGCCGAGTTCCTGGCGCGGATCGAGCACGAAGTCGGCTCGCGCTCGCGCGAGAAGCATCCCATGTCGCAGTACATCTTCGGCGGCTCGGCCTCGCGCGCGCAGCTGCAAGTGTTCCTGCGCCACCAGTGGTTCCGCACCTTCCGCTTGTACCGCGAGGCCGCCGACTTGCTGGTGAACCTGGTCGACGTGGACGAAGCCGCGGCGCTGGCGCGCTATCTGCATGGCGAGCTGGGCGAAGACGACGAGCGCCGCTCGCATCCGCGCCTGCTGGCCAAGCTGCTGGAGGCCATCGGCCTGCAGGCCGATTTCCAGGGCCTGAGCGCCTTGCCCGAAGAGATCGCCTACCTCAACAACCGTGTGCGCAGCTTCCGCAACCCCGACGTGGGCTGGGGCCTGGCGGTGTTCTACGTCACCGAGATCGTGGTGCCCGGCAACCACGAGAAGCTCTACAACGCCCTGCTCAAGGCCGGGCTGAGCGAGGACGATGCGGAGTACTACAAGATCCACATCAGCCTGGTGCCGCCGCGGGCCAAGCGCGAATGGCAACTCATCGCCAAGCGCATCCCCGACCTGGGCTTCCAGCGCTCGTTCCTGAGCTCGATGCAGCAGCACTTCGAGGTCGAGCGCGCCTACTACGACGCGGTATGGGAGCAGGTGCAGCGGGTGCAGTGAGCCTGCGCGCCGTCCCGAGCCAGCCGGCCCCGCCGGCCCGGCCATCATCGCCACAGCAGCCGAGGCAGCCAGCATGCCGAGCCACGCGACCGAATCGCGCATCTACGGGGGCGTCTATACCGAGCCCCGGTTCGCGGCGATTTTCTCCGACAGCAACCAAGTGCAGAAGTGGCTCGATGTCGAGCGGGCGCTGGCGCTGACCCAAGCCGAGATGGGACTGATCCCGGCCGAGGCGGCGCAGGAGATCGCGCGCAGGACCCGGGTGGAGCTGTACGACCTGGACTTGCTGGGCCAGGAAAGCCGCGCTACCGGCCATGTCCTGGTGCCGACCATCCGCGCCCTGGCCCAGCGTTGCCAGGGCGACTGGGGCGAGTACGTGCACTACGGCGTGACCACCCAGGATGTGCTCGACACTGGCTTGGTGCTGCAGATCGGCGAGGCCTGGGAGCAGGCGCTGGCCCGGCTGGGTTCGATCCGCGCGCAATTGCTGGCCCTGGCGCGGCGCTACAAGCACACCCCGATGGCCGCGCGCACTCATGGCCAGCAGGCGCTGCCGACCACCTTCGGCTACAAGGTCGCGGTATGGGTGGACGAGATCGACCGCCACCTGGCGCGCTTCGAGGAAGCCCGCGGGCGGGTGATGGTCGGCAACCTGACCGGCGCGGTGGGCACCCTGGCCTCGTTCGGCGCGCAGGGCTTCCAGTTGCAGGAGCGCACCCTGGCCCGGCTGGGCCTGGGCGCGCCGCGCACCAGCTGGCACGCCGCGCGCGACCGCATCCTGGAGGTGGCCGGGCTGATCGGCCAGGTTGCGGTGACGCTGGGACGGATCGGCACCGAGATCTACCACCTCCAGCGCACCGAGATCGACGAGGTCCGCGAAGGCGCCGCGCCCGGAAAGGTCGGCAGCAGCACCATGCCGCACAAGCAGAACCCATCCACGGTGGACCTGATCGGCGCGCTCTCGCGCCTGGTGCGGGCGCAGTGGCTGGCCCTGACCGACGCGGCCTTCCACCAGCACGAGCGCGACGGCACCGCCTGGCGCATCGAATGGGCCGCACTGCCGGAACTGTTCGTCTATGCCGGTGCGCTGCTGGCGCGCATGGACGAGGTGCTCGCCGCCGGCCTGGAGGTGCGCGAGCGGCGCATGCGCGACAACCTGGACCTGCTCGGCGGCCAGATCCTGTCCGAGCGGGTGATGCTCGCCCTCGGTGCGCGCATGGGCAAGCAGAGCGCGCACGAACTGGTGCACGAAATCTCCCTGCACGCGCGGCGCGAGGAGATCGCCTTCAAGGACGCCCTGCTCAAGGACGAGCGCCTGCGCGGCAGCTTCACCGCCCAGGCGCTGGAAGACCTGCTCGACCCGGTGACCTATGTCGGCCTGGCCGCGGACATGGTCGATCGCCTCGACGGCGACGCCGGCCAGCCTCCACCACGATGACCGCCGCCGCCCGCTTGCCGGCCGCACTGCCCGCGCCCGCCTCCTTTCGCGCGGTGTCCGCACCGGCCGCGACCGCGCCGGCGCCCCTGTGTTTCCAGTCGCCCAATCCCTTCCGGAGGGTCATGCCATGGAACCCCAAGTTGTCCAAGCCGCGCCGCCCACCCCTCGCAGCGAGCCGCGCGGGCGCCCGGTGGCAGTGCCGGCCGAAGCCGAGCCCTGCCGGCACGAACACAGCCATATCGTCGATTCCAAAGTGCACGGCGGCGGCTATGCCGGCACGGTCACCCGCGCGATCTTCTGCAGCCGCTGCCGCCTGCAGCGCTGGCTGGACGTGGAAGCGGTGCTGGCCCTGGCCCAGGCCGACGTGGGCATCATCCCGCGCCAGGCGGCGCTGGAGATCCAGCGCGCAGCCAAGCTGTCGGCGATGAACCTGGACCGCATCGCCGAGGGCGTGGCCAGCACCGGCCACTCGTTGATGCCCTTGCTGCGCGCGCTGCAGGACAATTGCAGCCTCAGCGCGCGCGAGTACGTGCATTACGGCGCCACCACCCAGGACATCCAGGACACCGCGCAATCGCTGGAAATGCGCGATGTCTTCGACAGCCTGGAGGTCGGGCTGGAGCGGCTGCTGTCCGAACTGGCCCGGCTGGCCGACCAGCACCGCCATTCGGTCATGGTCGCGCGCACCCACTCGATCCCGGCGTTGCCGACCACCTTCGGGCTCAAGGTCGCCGGCTGGATCGACGAGCTGCTGCGCCATCGCGACCGCCTCGCCCAGGCGCGGCAACGCCTGCTGGTGGTGCAGTTGTTCGGCGGCGTCGGCACCATGGCCGCGTTCGGGCCGCAGGCGATGGCGCTGCTGGACGCCTTCGCGCGCCGGCTGTCGCTGGCCGTGCCGCTGGCCGGTTGGCACGTGGCGCGCGACCGGGTGGCCGAGTTCGTCAGCGTGCTGGCGATGGCCACCGCCTCGATGGCGCGCATCGCCGACGAGATCCGCACCCTCAACCGCTGGGAGATCGGCGAGGTCGAGGTCGGCTGGAGCGACCAGCAGATCGGCAGCAGCACCATGCCGCACAAGCGCAACCCGGAAGGCTGCGAGCAAGTGGTGGTGATGGCGCGCCTGGCCAAGGCGCAGGTGGTGCTGGCGCTGGATGCGATGATCCTGGAACACGAGCGCGACTACCGCGGCACCCGCCTGGAGTGGTGCGCGGTGGCCGATGTGTCCCACTACGCGCTGGTCGCGGTCGGCCTGCTGACCGAGACCGTCGCCGGCCTGACCGTCAACGACCAGGCCATGGAGCGCAACGCCCGCGATTTCGGCGATGCGATCTGCATGGAGGCCTTCGTGTTCGAGATGGCGCGGACGCTGGGCAAGAGCAGCGCCTACGAAATCATCTTCGAGCTGACCCAGGCCTGCCAGCGCGACCGGGTCTCGATCCGCCAGGCGGTGGAGTCCGACCCGCGCGTGCGCGCCGCCGTCGGCGAGAGCCGGCTCGCGCACCTGTTCGAGCCCCAGGCCCACCTGGGCATGGCCGGCACCATCGTCGACAGCGTGCTGACCCAGCTCGGCCATCGCCGCTGCTGAGCCCGCCGCCTTTTCCTACGCCGCATCATCGATCTGGAGAGCGCAATGACGCAGAACATCGGAGTGGACATCGGGGTGGATCCGACCAAGGTCGAGCAATTCTCGGCGCGGATCATGGAGGACTACGGCAACACCCTGCGCGGCGCCATGCTCTACATCGGCGACCAGCTGGGCCTGTTCAAGACCCTCGCCGAGGCCGGCGCGGTCACCCTGGAGGAACTGGCCGCCCGCACCGGCCTGAACCAGCGCTATTTGCGCGAATGGCTCGGCGCCATGGCCACCGGCCATTATCTGGCCTACGACCCGGACAGCCGCCGCTACCGCATGCCCGCCGAGTTCGCGCCGGTACTGGCCGACGAGGATTCGCCGTACTTCGCCGGCGGCATCCTGCAATTGAGCGTGCCCTTCGTGAGCATGGCCCCGCGCATCGTCGAAGCCTTCCGCAATGGCGGCGGCGCGCCGGAGGAGGCCTATCCCATCGAGACTTGGCAAGGCATGGAGCGCATGACCATGCCCTGGTACAAGCACTTCCTGGTGCAGCGCTGGATTCCCTCGCTGACCGATGTGCAGGCCAAGCTGGAAGCGGGCGGCAGCGTGCTGGATTTCGGCTGCGGCAGCGGCCTGGCCGCGATCACCATGGCCCAGGCCTTCCCCAAGGCGCAGGTGGTGGGCGTGGATTTCCACGGTCCTTCGATCGAGCGGGCGCGCGCCAACGCCGCTGCGGCGGGGCTGGGCGAGCGGGTGCGTTTCGAGGTCGCCGATTCCGATGCCCTGGTCGGCAAGAAGTTCGACTTCGTCACCACCTTCGTGGTCATCCACGACGCCGCCGACCCGCAGCAGATGCTGGCCGACCTGCGCGCGGCCACGGCCGACGACGGCACGTACCTGATGGTCGAGCTCAACCTGTCGGAAGAACTGCACGAGAACATGAACTTGTTCGGCCGGGTGATGTACCCGCAGAGCACGCTGTACTGCATGACTTGCTCGCTGTCCCACGGCGGCGCCGGCCTGGGCGCCTTCATGGGCGAGAAGCGCGCGCGGGCGATGGCCGAGGCCGCCGGCTTCGGCCGCTTCCGCAAGGTGCCCTCCGACCGTCCGCCGCTGCCGGCCTTGTTCGAGCTGCGGCCTTGAACACAGGCGGGGCGCTTGGTCGGTCGCGCGTTGGCCGCCGGCGGCCTGCCTTTGGCGGGAACGCGGCGGGCCCCGCGCGTACCCACGATCCGTCGTTCCCGCGCAGGCGGGAACCCCGGGTTTCCTCCAGGCCGATGGCCCAATGGCGGAGCCGCTGGCCCTGGGGCGATGGGCGCGATAGGACCGGGATCAGCGCCGCGCCCGCGTTGCGGGGCCCTGTGCAGTCCGTCAGGCCGGCAGTCCAATAGTCCGATAGTCCGATAGTCCGATCAGGCGAGCAGTCCGCGGAGCGGCGCCGCGAAAGCGCGCCGAAGCCATCGCGCCGCTGGCCGGGCTCGCCCACGCCCCGCTCGCGGCCGGCTCACCCCGCCGCCAGCGCCCGCTGCAAGCGCTCGACCACCGCGCGCAATCCGGCGCGCTGCGCCTGCGCCGCCTGGTCCAGCTCCAGCTCGAACTCGACCCCGGCCAGCGCCAGCAAGGCGATCATTTCCTCCGCGCTTTCCCCGCGCACATGCAGCAGGCAGCTGGCGTCGTCGATGTGCTCCAGCACGCCGCACCAAGGCGGGATCTTCGGCGCCAGGGCCTCGGCCGAGCCGCGCAGGCGCGCGCGCAGGCAGTCGCCGCGCTGGGGCTGGCTGATCGCGCGTTCCACATAGCCGGCCACATCCTCGGGGAACACCCGTGGGGCGAAGCCGCCGCCTTCGCAGCGCACCGCGGCGATGCGGTCGGCGCGGAACAGGCGCCAGTCCTCGCGCAGCCGGTCCCAGGCCAGCAGGTACCAGCGCCGGCCGCTGCTGACCAGACGCAGCGGCTCGATGGTGCGGCGGCTCTGGCGGCCTTCGCGGTCGAGATAGTCCAGTTGCAGCAGGCGGTGGTCGCGGCAGGCATTGGCCAGCCCGGTGAGGGTGTCCACGTCCGGGCCGGGCTCGCGCAGGGTCAGGGCGACGGTCACCGAATACAGCGCGCTGACCCGGCGGCGCAAGCGCGCGGGCAGCAACTGGTCGAGCTTGCCGAGCAGGCCCAGCGCGGTCTGCTCCATGCGCGCCACGCTGCCGGCGGCGCTGCGCAGGGCAACCACCATCGCCACGGCCTCGTCGTCGTCCAGCAGCAGCGGCGGCAGGGTGGCGCCGGCGGCCAGGCGATAGCCGCCGCCGACGCCGGCGGAGGCCTGCACCGGATAGCCGAGCTCGCGCAAACGGTCCACGTCGCGGCGGACCGTGCGCGCGTCCACTTCCAGGCGCTCGCACAGTTCCGCGCCGGTCCAATGGCGGCGGGATTGCAGCAGCGACAGCAGCCGCAGCAGGCGGGTCGAGGTCTTGAGCATGGCGCCAGTGTAGAACCTATCGAGGACATATCCTGTCCTCGATAAGGTTTACCCTGTCCGGGTCCTGGGGCAGCCCGCCCCCGCCGCTCCGGAGAACGCCATGACCGTCCAGACCTTCCAGGCCAGTTGCCATTGCGGCGCGATCCGCTACGAGGTCGATCTCGACCTGGACGCCGGCACCTCGCGCTGCAACTGCTCGATCTGCGGCAAGCTGCGCAAGTGGACGGCCCTGGTGAAGCCCGATGCGTTCCGCCTGCTGCAAGGCGCGCCGGAGGACCTGGGCGATTACCAGTTCGGCACCTTCAGCGGCCACCACCACTTCTGCCGCCACTGCGGTGTGCACGCCTTCGGCGCCGGCGAGCTGGAGGTGCTGGGCGGCAAGTACTACGCCATCAACGTCGCCTGCCTGGACGTGGAGCACGAGGTGCTGGCCGCCGCGCCGGTCAGGTTCATGGACGGTCGGCACAACAATTGGTTCGAGCTGCCCCGGGTCACTTCGCACCTGTGAGCGGGCGGCGGGGGCGCGCTCGGTGCGCGGCAGGCCGGAGGGGCCGCCGCCCTCCTGGCCGATGCCGGGCCGCGCGGTCGCATCCGCACCTTCCTGGCCGGCACGTCCCCGATCGGCAAGCGCCAGCACGTCCCGGCGCTGCAAGTTGCGCTGCCGCATCGTCCCGGTCCGCACGATGCCGCGGCAAGATCCAGAGCCGCACGCCCCAGGGCGACGCGCCCGCCGCCGCCCAAGCGTCCAGCCCAGCCCAGTCCGACTCCGGCCCCGACCCTGACCCTGACTCCGACTCCGACTCCGACGCCACTCCGCCACGCCCGCCCCGATGGATACCTCCGCCCTCAAGCGCTACTGCCGCGCCTACCCCGGCGCGCAGGAGACCCTGCATGCCGCACCGTCCAACATCCTGGTCTACAGCGTCGGCGGCAAGTTCTTCGCCTACTTCAAGACCAGCCAGCCCGAGCGTTGGCGCTTCAGCTTCAAGGCCACGCCCGAGCGCTTCCTGGAGCTGACCGGCCAGCCCGGCGCGAAGCCGGCGCGGTTCATGGGCCGGCACCACTGGGTGACGGTGGTGGACGTGCGCCACGTGCCGGCCGACTACCTGCGCGAACTGGTGGACTGGTCCTACCGCCGCGCCCTGGGCAACCTCAGCCGCGCGCGCCAGGCGCAGGCCCTGGCCGAGGCCAGCCAGGCCGAGCGCGCCCGGCTCACCCCGATCGCCCGGCCGAAAGCGCGCCCAAAGTGGCCAGCGCCGCTTCCACGCGCGCGTCCAGCGGGTGGCCGTAGTTGAGCCGCAGGCAGTGGGCGTGGCCGCGGTGGGCCGAGAACATCGGCCCCGGCGCGATGCTGATGCCGCGCTGGGCAGCCTGCCGCTGCACCGACAGCGCATCGCAGCCCGGCGGCAGTTCGATCCACAGGAAATAGCCGCCGTCCGGCCGGGTCACCCGGGTGCCCGCTGGGAAATGCCGCGCCACCGCATCCAGGTAGAGCGCCTGTTGGGCCGCCAAGGTCTTGCGCAGCGCGCGCAGGTGGCGCTCGTAGCCGCCACGCTGGAGATAGCGGGCGATGGCCAACTGCGCGGGCACGCAGGTGGCCAGGGTATGGGTCAATTTCAGCCGCGCGACCTGCTCGGTGTAGCGGCCGGGCGCGGCCCAGCCGATGCGGTAGCCCGGCGCCAGGGTCTTGGAGAAGGACGAGCAGTGCAGCACCAGCCCGCGGTGGTCGAAGGCCTTGGCCGGCGGCGGCCGGTGCGCGTGGAAATGCAGCTCGCCGTAGACATCGTCCTCGATCAAGGGCAGCTCGTGGCGGGCCAGCAGTTCCACCAGTTCGCGGGTCTTGGCCTCCGGCAGGCTGGCGCCCAGGGGGTTCTGGAACCGCGTCATCAGCCAGCAGGCCTTGGGCGAGTGGCGGCGGATCGCAGCGTCCAGCGCCGCCAGGTCCACGCCCTCGCGCGGGTGGGTGGGCACCTCCACCGCGTGCAGGCCCTGGCGCTCCAGCGTCTGCAGCGCGGCGTAGAAACAGGGCGACTCCACCAGCACCGTGTCGCCCGGCCGGGTCACCGCCGCGATGCACAGGTTCAGCGCCTCGATCGCGCCGTTGCAGACCACCAGGTCGCTGGCGTCCAGGTCCACCCCGCCGACGCGATAGCGCAGGGCGATGTGCCGGCGCAGCTCGACCTTGCCCGGAGTCAGATCGTCCACGGTGCTGCGCGGGTCCAGGTGCACCGCTTCGTGCGCCATCGCCCGTCCCAGCTTGACCAGCGGGAACAGCGCCGGACTGGGAAAGGCCGAGCCCAGCGGCACGATTTCCCGCGCCATCGCCGACTCCAGCACCTCGAACACCAGCGCGCTGACATCCACCGGCCGCGACCGCCCGTCCGGCGCCGACGCCACGTCCGGCTCCGGCGGCAAGCGCCCCGCCGCCTGCGCCACGTAATAGCCCGACCGCGGCCGCGACCGCACCAAGCCCTGCGCCTCCAGCAGGTAATAGGCCTGGAACACCGTCGCTGGACTGACCCCCCGCGCCGCACTGGCCTGCCGCACCGACGGCAGCCGCTGCCCCGGGCGCAGCAGCCCCTGGCGGATCGAACGGGCGATGTCTTCGGCCAGGGTCTGGTAGCGGGGCATTGGGGCGGGGATTGGGGATTTGGGATTCGGGATTCGGGATTAGTCAGAGGGTCAAGGGTTGGGGATTAGTCAGAGCCAGCAGCCAGCTTCTTCTTGGCCTTTGCCAATCCCGAATCCCCAATCTCGAATCTCACCAAAAAAAGCGACTGATCCGGTTTTTTATCCAGAATCTGAGTCTACGCAATCTGCGCCGGTAGGCGAAGAATGGACCCCGCAGCAAAAGCTGCGCGATCCCGCAAAGCCATGAATCCGCAAGTCGAGCTCAATCTGGCGTTGATCCTGTTCGTGCCCTGGTTCTCGATCCTGGCCTGGTTGTTCTGGGCGTATCCGCGCCAGCCGCGCGATGCCGCGCGCACGGTGTTCGACAGCGCCAGCCTGGGCTTGGCCACGGCGGCGGCGATCTGGGGCATGCACTGGGGCATGTACAACGCCGACCCTCACGCCGGAGCGATCTGGAAGCAGGTGTTGGCCACCTCGGTGGCCTATGGCCTGTTCCTGGCGGTGATGACCGCGGCGCTGGCCGTGCGCTGGCGCTGGTTGCGCGCGCGCCGCGCCGCCGCTGCGTCCTGACTCCTCTCCCTCCACCGCCCGACCGGGCAAGGCCGCATCATGAAACTGCTGTTCGTCGCCGGCTTCCTCGCCGTCATCCTCTACAACCTCGGCGCGGGCCTGTACTACATGTTGGTGGACAAAGGCACCAGCAAGCGCACGGTCAATGCGCTGACCCGCCGCATCGGCTTCTCCGTGGCCCTGATCGCCCTGGTCATCGTCGGCATCGCCACCGGTGTGGTGCAGCCGCACGGCGTGGGCGCCTGAGGCCGCAGCAGCGCGGAGCGCCGGGCGGAGCCGGCCGAGCCGGCGGGGTCCTGTCCGACCCCGTGCACCGGCGCAGCGAGCCGGCTGCGCGCGCAGGCGGCTAGACTGGGCGCCGGTTGTGCCGGCCATCGCTCATGCTCCTTGTAGATCGTCCCGTTCGCCCTGGCGGCCCTGCGCTTCGCCGCCGGTCTGTCGGCGCACTCCCGGCGGGCGGCATCGGCCGGGCCGGCACCGTCCCGGCCGATGCCCAGGCCTGCCGGGGCCGTACAGCGCGATCAGCCCGGCGCCGGCCGCGGGAGGCGATATGAGCGTTTCGGTCGGCCTGCGCGAGCGCTACCTGGGCTGCCTGCTCGGCCTGGCCTGCGGCGATGCCGTGGGCACCACCTTGGAATTCAAGCCGCGCGGCAGCTTCGCCCCGCTGACCGATCTGGTCGGCGGAGGGCCGTTCGCGTTGCAGGCCGGGCAGTGGACCGACGACACCTCGATGGCGCTGTGCCTGGGCGCCAGCCTGCTGCACCGCCGCGGCTTCGACCCACGCGACCAGATGAACCGCTACTGCAACTGGCGCGCGCACGGTTACCTCAGCAGCACCGGCGAGTGCTTCGACATCGGCGCCACGGTCAGCGCCGCGCTCGACCGCTATCTGCGCACCGGCGATCCTTTCGCTGGCGATCCCAGCCCGCGCGCGGCCGGCAACGGCGCCCTGATGCGCCTGGCGCCGGTGCCGATGCTGTGGCGGCGCGATGCCGAGCGAGTGCGCCACTTCGCCGCCGAATCCACCCGCACCACCCACGGCGCGGCCGAGGCGCTGGACTGTTCGCGCCTGTTCGCCAGCCAACTGCGCGCGGCCCTGATGGGCGCCGGCCGCGAAGCGGTGCTGACCCCGGCCATGCCGGTGCCGGCCAGCCAAAGCGTCGCGGCGATCCATGCCCGCAGCTACGCCGGCAAACCCGAAGCGCAGATCGTCGGCTCCGGCTACAGCGTCGCTTCGCTGGAAGCGGCGTTGTGGTGCTTCCTGCATACCGGCACCTTCCGCGACGCCATCTTACGCGCAGCCAATCTGGGCGAGGATGCCGACACCACCGCGGCCATCTGCGGCCAACTCGCCGGCGCATACTACGGCGTGGACGCGATCCCGCCGGCGTGGCTGGAGCGATTGGCGATGCGCGAGCAGATCCAGGCGATGGCCGAAAGCCTGCTGGCCCTGTCCGAGCAGGAACACGCGCCACCCGCCGCGTAGGAGCGGCGCGAGCCGCGCGAGTGCCCCTCGCGAAGCCGGGACCGGCGCTGGCGTTCGATATGTCCGTCCGGCGCAGTGGCGACGTGCGGAGGACGAAGCCGTTGGGGGCAGTGCGTCGCGGCTCGCGCCGCTCCTACAGGGGGAAGGCGAGTGCGGCCTGCCCGACTGTAGGAGCGGCGCGAGCCGCGACCACGACCGAGTCGCCCTCGCGAAGCCGGGACCGGCGCTGGCGCTCGATACGCCCGTCCGACGCCGCAGCGACACGTGGAAGACGAAGCCGTTGGGGGCAGTGCGTCGCGGCTCGCGCCGCTCCTACAGAGGGAAGGCGAGTGCGGGCCGCCCGACTGTAGGAGCGGCGCAAGCCGCGACCACGACGGCGCGACCATGACGGCGCGACCACGACGGCGCGACCATGACGGCGCGACCACGACGGCGCGATCACGGCAGCGCGACCGCGCCGGCGCCAGCCGCGCTCAGGCCGCGGTGACGTCGCGCAGTTCCCAGCCGCTGCCGGCCAGCAGTCTCAGCCGGTGCTTGAGCACGGTGCCCGACAGGCTGGTCACCACGGTCAGGTCCATGCGCAGGTCGCGTTGTTCGCCTTGCACGCTGGCGCTGGGGTCGGTGGCGCCCAGGCTGGGGTCGACTTCGTCGGGATCGGGTTGCTTGGCGCGCCAGCGCTCGAACAAACCGTCGTCGCGCAGCGCGGCCTGCAGTTGCGCGGCGAAGCCCTCGGCGCTGACCGCGGTGAAGGACAACTCGGCATCGCTGCCGCGCGCGCGGTCGGCATCGGGAAGGCTGAGGTAGTAGCGGGTGGCCATGCGCAGGTCTCGTTGGGATCGCCGGTGCAGCCTAATCAGGCGCGCATGCGCCGGGCGTGAACGACCGTGCGCAGCGCGATATCGGTCACGCTGCGCACGGCCCGGGCTCAGTCTTCCTCGTGGTCGTGCGCCGCGTGCGGGCCATGGCCCTTGGGGCAGTGGCAGACCGAAGTCGGGCCGAACTCGGCGCCGAAGGTCTGGCCGTCGCGGTGGCGCTGCCAGTAGAAATTGGGCGCTTTCTGGCCCTGGTTGCCGACTTCGGCCATGTCCGCGTCCACGTCGAACAGGCGGCCGTCCACCATCACGTAGCGGGTGTCGATGGTGGCGCGGATGTTCTCCAGCGGATTGGCGTTGAGCACCACCAAGTCGGCCTTCTTGCCCGGCTCCAGCGAGCCGATCGACTTGGCCAGGCCCAGGTAATCGGCCCCGTCGATGGTCGCCGCGCGCAATGCCTCGAAGTTGCTCATGCCGCCCTGGGTCAGCATCCAGATTTCCCAGTTGGCCGACAGGCCCTGCAACTGGCCATGGCCGCCGACCTGGATCTTGATCCCGGCGTCGCGCAGCTTCTTCACCGACTTGGCCACCTGGATATGCCAGTAGTCCCAGTCCGGCGCGGTCTCGCGGCGGATCGAACGCGCGTCCAGGGTCTCGCGCGGGAAGAAGCGGTTGAGCTTCTTGTCTTCCCAGACATTGTCGCGCGCATACCACCAGTATTCGCCCGACAGGCCGCCGTAGCTGACCACCAGGGTCGGGGTATTGCGCACGTCGGTCTGCCGCCACAGCTCGACCACGTCCTTGTACAGCGGCGCGACCGGGATGTTGTGCTCGATGCCGGTGGCGCCGTCCAGGATCATCGGCAGGTTGTGGTTGAAGGTCGAGCCGCCTTCTTCGACCACCAGCATGTTCAACTCGCGCGCGGCCTGGTTGATCTGCTGGTGTTGTTCGCGCCGCGGCTGGTTGTAGCTCTTGACCGAGAAGGCGCCGTTGGCCTTCATCCGGCGCAGATGGCTGCGCGCGTCCTCCAGCGAGTTGACCACCGCCTTGAAGTCGCCGTCGGCGCCGTAGAGGATCGTGCCGGTGGAGAACACGCGCGGGCCGACCATCTTGCCGGCCTTGACCAGTTCGGCCTCGGAGAACACGAACTCGGTGGTGGCCGAAGGGTCGTGCATGGCGGTGATGCCGAAGGCGAGGTTGGTGTAGTAGGCCCAGTTCTGCTGCGGCACCACGCCCTGGCCGAAGTGCGAGGCGTGGGCGTGCACGTCGATGTAACCGGGCACGATGGTCTTGCCGCTGGCGTCGATGGTGCGCGCGCCGGCCGGCACCGCCGCGTCCGCGCCGACGGCGAGGATCCGGTCGCCGCGCACCACCACGGTGCCGTTCTCGATCACTTCCTGGCGCTGCTCGGCATCGCGCATGGTGACGATGCGCGCGTTGGTGAAGGCCACCGTGTCCTGGGCCGCGTATACCGGCAGCTCCAGCCCGACCGCGATGCCCGGCTCGTCGGCCGAGGGCTTGGCCGGCGTCGCCGGCGCGCCGGGCAGGAAGGCGAAGGCCTGGTTGAGCGCGCGCGAGTGGTATTGGTTGCCGACCATCCAGTGCAGCGAGCGCGAGTCGGCCGACCAGTGCAGGTAGCTGCCGACATCGGCGCTGACCTGGGCCACCGGCAGCGCCTTGCTGTCCTTGCTCAATTCCACCGGCGCGGTGCCGGCCATCATCGGCGCGACATAGGCGTTGAACAATTCGGTGAAGGCCACCCACTTGCCGTCCGGGCTGATGCTGATCGAGTCCACGTACTTGAGGCTGAACACCTCGCGCGCGTCGGTGCCGTCGATGCCGACCGACATCAGCTTCTTCTTCAGCCCGCCGCCGGCCAGGTAGTACACGCGGCTGCCGTCGGCGCTGAACTGCGGGGTCTCGCCGCTGTCGGCCACCCGCACCGGGCGGCTGCCATCGGCGTTCATCACGTAGATGCCGCGGTCCTGCGACCACAGGCTGCCGGTCAGGCCGCCGCCGCCGCTCTTGGCGTAGACGATGCGGCGCCCGTCCGGAGAGAAGCGCGGGCCGTAGTAGAAGCCCTTCTGCTGGGTCAGGCGCTTGCTGCCGCCGCCGCTGGCGTTGGCCACGTAGATCGCGCCCATCGCCTCGTCCGACCACGTGGTGTAGAGCAGCTTGCCGCCGTCGGCGCTGAAGCTGGGCTGGTATTCGTAAAGGTTGTCGTTGCCGCTCAGGCGCTCGGGGCGACCGTCGGGCAGGCGCTTGCGCCACAATTGGCCGACTGCGTGGAAGACCAGGGTCTTGCCGTCGGCGCTGGTGGCCACGTCGCGGATCATCTTCGGCGCGAAGCGGCCGGCGTCGACGGTCTGCTCGAAGCGCAGCGGCGCGGCCACGGTCTGCTCGACGCTGGCGCTGAAGGGGATCTGCGCCGGCTTGCCGCTGGCCATGTCCACCCGCCACAGCTTGCCTTGCGCCCAGATCGCCACCGAGCGCGAGTCCGGCAGCCAGGCGAAGTTGGCGTAGGGGCCGAAGATCGCCCAGGCTTCCTGCATGTCGTGCGACAGCCCGTCCCAGACCGGGCGCGCTTCGCCGCTGGCCAGGTCCAGCAGGTGCAGCACCGATTTCTCGCGCACGCGCTTGACGAAGGCCAGCGACTTGCCGTCCGGCGAAGGCTGCGGCCGCACTGCGCCGCCGGCGCTGTCGACCAGGGTGGTGGTCTTGCCGGTCTGGCGGTCCAGGCGCTTGATCGCGTAGATGGTGTCGTGCGGGTTCTTGTTGTACTGGAAGCTCGGCCCGGCGGTGACGTCTTCGGAGTAGTAGACATAGCGGCCGTCCGGCGACAGCGCCGGCTCGCCCAGGTCCTGCTGGTCGTTCTTCTGCTTGGTCAGTTGCACGCCGCCGCCGCCGCCGGCGGCATGGTAGAGCCACAACTCGCCGGCGCCGAGCGAGCGCTCGCCGGTGAAGTGCTTGCGGCCCACCAGATACTGGCCATCGGGCGTCCAGGCTGGGTTGTTGAGCAGGCGGTAGTCTTCCTTGGTCACCGCCACCGGCTGGCTGCCGTCGCGGCGCATGCGCCAGAGGTTGTTGCCGCCGCCGCGGTCGGAGGTGAAGGCGATCTGCGAGCCATCCGGGGAGAAGCGCGGCTGCACATCCCAGGCCGGGCCGCTGGTGATGCGCCGGGCCTGGCCGCCGGCGATCGGCAGCAGATAGACATCGCCCAGCAGCGAGAAGGCGATCTCGCGGCCGTCGGGCGACACGTCCAGGTCCATCCAGGTGCCTTCGTCGGTGTCGAAGCGCACGGTCTTGGTCGGGCCGTGGGCGGCGTTGATGTCCCACTTCTTGTCGTCTTTCTCGCCCTTGGCCGCGCCCTTGGCGGACTGGGCCGGGGCGCGGGCCGGGTCGGTGCCGGCGGGCTTGAGCGCATCCTGCTCGAGTTGGGCGGCCGGCGGCTGGGCGTCCTTGCGCTCCTGCGGCGCGGGCGCCGGCGTCTGGGCGAAGGCCGGAGCGGACAGCGCGCTGGCGAGGGCGAGGGCGAGCAAGCGGAGACTGGGCATCGATCGGCTACCTGGGACGGGCAAAGTCCGCAGGCTAACCCGGCCGGCGGCGCCGGGCCTGGGCTGGAAGTCGTGTTCGAGCCGATTGCGCGACCGTAGCTGCGCCGCAGGCGAAACCTGCATGCCGGCGGGGCTTTCGTTTGCGTTCGGCGCCGCCCGGCGCGGGCGGGCCGGGCCAGCGCTTCAACCTTCCCAGTCGCCCTGTTCGGTCGCCAGCGCCGCCACCAGCGCGCCCTTGCCGACATTGACCATGCCGGTCAGGCTCATCACGCTCTCGAACAGTTCCACGTTGTTGGCCTGGCAGGCGTTGCGCAAGGCCTCGTAGCCGGGCAGGGCGCGCATCTCGGCCAGTTCGCCGCCGTAGCACAGGCACACGGTCGGGGTCAGCAAGGCATTGGCGGCGACCTTGCGCGCGACGAACTCCAGCAATTTCTGCGCCGCCGGCTCGTAGCCTTTGATCTTGGCCACCGGGCCGGTCTCGCCGCGGTGGGCGCGCAACACCGGCTTGATGTCCAGGGCGGTGCCCAGGGTCGCGCTGAGCAGGCTGACGCTGCGGTCGCCGCGCACCCGGGTGCGCGCGCGCAGGTAGTTCAGATCGCGCGGGATCAGGAAGGCATGGGTGTGCAGGGCCAGGTATTCCAGGCGCGCGCGGATCTTCGGCGGGCCTTCGCCGGCATCGCGCAGGCGCACCGCCTCCACCGCGGTGATGCCCTGGCCGGCGAACACGTTCTGGGTGTCGATCACCCGCAGCGAGAACGGCGTCTGCAAGCCGGCGGCGCTGCGCACCGGCTTGTAGTCGTTGAGGATGGCGAAGCTGGCTTGGTTGGCGTTCTCGTAGATCGGGCTGCGGGTCTTGGTGATGGTCAGGCAGAACACGTAGTCGTAGTCGATCGCGAACTGGCTGACGAACAGGTCGCGCACCTGCTGCACGCTGAAGGGCGTGGTCTCCGCCTCGAAGCCGCGCTCGGCCAGGTGGGTGTGCAGGAACTGCAGCGTGGCTTGTTCGTTGCGCTGGTCGGACAACACCGCCTGGCCGATGCGCACGGTGATCGGCAACAGGTGGATGCGGTTGCGTTCCAGGTACTCCAGCGGCAGGTCGCACGCGGAGTCGACCACCAGTCCAATGCGCATGATGCCCCCCGGGTCTTGGCGCGAAGACGGCGAAGTGTGACTGCGAGCATACCTGCTCGCGGGCCGTGGAAAACCCGGGCGCGGCCGGTGGCGGCCGCCCTGTTCAGGCGCGCCGCTGGAGACCGACCGGCAAATCGGCCAGCCGCTGCATTTCCGGGTCGTCCAGCAAGCCTGGATGTTGCAGTGCATCAAGCGCGAAGTCGTGGGCGTCGTAGCCCCAGAACAAGGCGCCGTCCACGCTCAGGGTCGGCACGCCGAACACGCCGGCGGCCAGGGCGGCGTCGGTATTGGCGCGCAGCGCGGCCTTGGTGGCCTCGCTGGCCAGGGCCTGCGCGTCCAGGCCGAGGGCGTCGATCACCGGCGCCAGGGCTTGGGCGCTGTCGCCGGCCTGGCCGCGCCGCCAGATCCAGTCGAACACCGCGTCCACCGCTTCCGGCGTGGCGCCGGCGACGATGGCCAGGCGCAGCGCCGCCAGCGGATTGAACGGATGCGCCGGCGGAAAACGCAGCGCGACCCCGTCGCGGCGCGACAGCCACAGCACATGCCGATAGGTGAATTCGCGTTTGCCGGGGATCTCGGCCGGCCCCTTCTGCCCGCGCGCGGCCAGCACCGCGCCGAAGGCCACCGGCACCAGGGCGATGCCGCGCTCGCGCACCAGCGGCCGCAACCGCTGCCATTGCAGATAGGCGAAGGGCGAGATGAAATCGAAGTACCACCGCAGCTCGGCCATGGCCGGTCCTTATTTCCAGGCGCCCAGGATCACGCCGTACAGCGCGAACTGGAGGATGTGGTAGCCGCTGTCGATCATCCACAGCTTGGCGCTGCGCTGGGCGAAGGCGTAGTTGATGCCGAAGCTCATCGAGACGAAGAACAGGCCGACCACGAAGCCCACGCCGAAGCCGTCGGCGGCGTTGGCGGTGGGCGGCAGGAACACCGCGAACATCAGCGCGGCCAGGAAGCTGCACACGATGGCGGTGGCGAACACCAGGCCGGGGTGGCCGGGCTTGGCGTCCGGGTCGATACCGGCCTCGCGGCACCAGGCGCGCTTGAACAGCGGGCCGTACCACAGGCCGCCCAGGACGAAGGACGAGGCGGTCGCGGCGAGGACCGCCAACCAATTGAAGTGCAGCTCGGGCAGGGTCATGGCGGGCGCTCCGAAGCGGTGGCCGGGTGGGCGGGCCGTCCTGGCCGGGTGTGTCTCGACGCAGCGCGGACCCGGCCGCCCTACCTGGGGGCCGCGGGGCGATGTCGGCGACAGGATACGCCCGGGCGGGAGAGGCGGTGGGCTTCGGGCTTCGCTCGAGCAGCGCAATCCCGCTGCCCCTTTCCCGGGGAACAGCGGGGCGATGGGCGAAACAGGCCGCGGGGCAGGAGCCGCAGGGCTCCGGAACGGATCGCGGCGGCGATGCTCGGCCGGCCGGGACGAGGCCGGCCCGGGGGCGCGCCGCGCCGTCGGCGATGCTCAGCGATCGGTGGCTGGGTACGCCCGCGGCAGACCGTTGTCGCCGCGAAGATACCGGTCGCGCAGTTCGGTCTGGCGGCTGCGCATCGGGATCGCGCGGCCGTCCATCCACACCTGCAAGGCCACGCTGCTGACCTCCAGCGGATCGCCGCTCCACAGCACCAGGTCGGCGCGCCGGCCGGGGGCGATCGAGCCGACTTCGCCGGCCACGCCGAAGGTTTCCGCCGGCACCCGGGTCAGCCCAGCCAGGCCGTCGGCCCAAGGCAGGCCCGCGGCCACCGCATTGCCGGCCAACTGCCGCACCTTGCGCGCGCTGTGCGAGGCGCCGCCCTCGCTGAAGCCCACCGGCACCCCGGCCGCGCGCAGCCGCGCGGCGTTCTCCATGGTCGCGCCGATCTGGTCGAAATCGCTGGGCAGGTTGGACAGCGGATTGACGAACACCGGCACCTTGGCCGCGGCCAACTGCGGCGCCAGCCGCCAAGCCTCGGCGCCGCCGGCGATGGCGATGCGCAACTGGTGGCGCGCCGACCAGCGCAGCAACTGGCGGATGTCGGCGGCGCGATCGACACCGAACACGATCCGGCCGCCGCCGCCGAAGTATTTCTGCAAGGCGGCGCGGCCGGCCGGAGTCAGCAGCGCGGCGTGGTGGCCGGGGCCGATGCGCCCGCGCACTTCGTCGATCAACTGGTCCAGGATCATCCACTGGGCCGCGCGCGAGCTGCCGCTCAGGCCCAGCCCATCCTTGCCCAGGCGCACGAACAGCACGCGCGGGCCGATCGGGTCCGCGCCGCCGTCCAGGCGCTCCACGCCGCCCTGGCCGGCGACGATCGAACCGCCCGGCGCGGTGCCGGCGCCCAACACAGTCCAGCCGATGCCCTCGATCCGCGCGACCGGGATCAGCACCGAATCGGGGTTGTAGGCCAGGGTCACGTCGAACTCGGGGCGGACCGTCATTTCCTTGCTGTCCGCGCCCAGCGCCACGGTCTGGTCCACGGTGGACTTCTCGCCGGAGACTTCCTCCAGGCCGATCTCGGTGATGCCGCCGAACAGGGCCGGGGTCAGCGGCTTGCCGGCGGCCTCGACCACCTGCGCGCCGGCCGGTGCGGCCAGGCCGCGGCCGACCGCGCGCACCACGCCGCCGGAGACCAGCACGTCGGCATTCTCCAACGAGCCCTGGGCGCCGGCGGTGTGCACGGTGGCGTTGCGGATCAACAGCTCCTGGGCGCCGGCGGCGAAGCTGGCGCACAGCGCCAACGCGGCGCCCAGCCGCGCCAGACGCAGCGGCCGGGCGGACCGGTGCGGGCGGAGCACGCGGCGGCTCATCGCACACCTCCGGTCTGCACCGCCGGTTGGCCGAGCAGGAAGTCCGAACGCGGCTGGCGCGCGGGATCGGCGCGGTCGTAAACCCGGGCGCCGTCGATGTAGACCTGCTCGGCCTTGGCGTAGACGCTGAAGGGGTTGCCGTTCCAGACCACCACGTCGGCCATCTTGCCCGGCTCCAGGGTGCCGGTGCGCTGGTCGATGCCCAGGGCCTTGGCCGGGTTCTGGGTCAGCCAGCGGATCGCCCGCTCCGGCGCGATCTCGATCCCGGCCAGGCGCGCGTGCGCGACCACTTTGGCCGCTTCCTGGTTGAGCCGCTGGATGCCTTCCTCCGAGTCGGAGTGGACGATGGCGCAGCTGTTGGCCGGCCGGTCCACCAGCGCGATGTTCTCCTGGATGCCGTCGAAGGCCTCCATCTTGAAGCCCCACCAGTCGGCCCACAGCGCGCCGCACACGCCCTCGGCGGCCAGCCGGTCGGCGATCTTGTAGGCCTCCACGCCGTGGTGGAAGGCGGCGACCTTGAAGCCGAACTCCTTGGACAGGTCGAGCATGGTGGTCATCTCGTCGGCGCGGTAGCAATGGATGTGCACGCGGATGTCGCCGGCGATCGCGCCGGCCAGGGTGTCCAGCTTGAGGTCGCGCTTGCCGCCGGTGTCCTTCTCGCTGTCGGCGCCGTTGGCCGCGGCCGAGCCCTGCCACCAGCGCTTTTTCTTCGGCGCGGCGGCCTTGGGCGTGGTCTTGCGCAGGTATTCGCTGGCGTCGATGAAGGCGGCGCGATAGCCGGCGACATTGCCCATGCGCGTGCCCGGGGTGATGTTGCGGCTGCCGTAGACGCGCTTGGGGTTCTCGCCGCAGGCCATCTTCAGGCCCCACGGCGCACCGGGGAACTTCATCCCCTGGTAGCTGGTGGCCGGAACGTTCTTCAAGGTCACGCCGCGGCCGCCGATCAGGTTGGCCGAGCCGGGCAGGATCTGCAGCGAGGTCACTCCGCCGGCCAGGGCGGTAGCGAAGCCGGGGTCCTGCGGCCACACCGAGTGCTCGGCCCAGACGTTGGGGGTGACCGGCCCGGTCATCTCGTTGCCGTCGCTGTGCGCGCCCACGCCGGGGCTGGGATAGACGCCCAGGTGCGAGTGCACGTCGATGATGCCCGGGGTGATCCACTTGCCGCTGGCGTCCACGCGGGTGGCGTCGGCCGGCGCGTCCAGGCCGGCCCCGACCGCGACGATGGCGCCGTCGCGCAGCAGCACATCGGCGCCGTCCAGGCGCTGGCCGGTGCCGGTCAGCACGGTGGCGCCCTGCAGCAGCACCGGACCGGAGCGCAGCGGCTGGTAGGTGCTGGGGTAGGGATCCTGGGTGTAGCGCGAGGCGGGCGCGGGCGCGGCGGCCTGCGCGGCGCCGGCGAGCAAGACCAGGCCGCAGCCGGCCAGGAACGGTCGAAGCATGGTTTTCCCCCGGGGAACAAGGACATTCGGCACTGGCGCCGGGCCAGCCCGGGAACCGTAGCCGGCCCCCGCGGCCCTGCCAACCCTGACTATCGGCATGGGCGTGCGACAATGGCGGCACAACAACAAGAAAAAGGACGAAAACCGATGAAAGACAAAGAGCAGATCGTCGAGAACTGGCTGCCGCGCTACACCGGCGTGCCCCTGGACCAGTTCGGCGAGCATGTCCTGCTGACCAACTTCGGCGGCTACCTGCACACCTTCGCGCGCCTGACCGGCGCCGAAGTGGTCGGCCTGGACCGGCCGATGCCCAGCGCCACCGCCGACGGCATCACCATGATCAACTTCGGCATGGGCAGCCCCAACGCCGCCACCATGATGGACCTGCTCTCGGCGATCATGCCCAAGGCGGTGCTGTTCCTGGGCAAGTGCGGTGGGCTCAAGCGCAAGAACCAGCTCGGCGACCTGGTGCTGCCGATCGCCGCGATCCGCGGCGAGGGCACCTCCAACGACTACCTGCTGCCGGAAGTGCCGGCGTTGCCGGCCTTCGCCCTGCAGCGCGCGGTCTCCACCATGATCCGCGACCTCGGCCACGACTACTGGACCGGCACGGTCTACACCACCAACCGCCGGGTCTGGGAGCACGACGAGGCGTTCAAGGAGCGCCTGCGGCAGATGCGCTGCATGGCCATCGACATGGAGACCGCCACGGTGTTCGCCGCCGGCTTCTCCAACCGCATCCCCTGCGGCGCGCTGCTGCTGGTCTCCGACCAGCCGATGATCCCCGAAGGGGTCAAGACCGAGGCCTCCGACGCCAAGGTCAGCGCCAGCTATGTCGATACCCACATCGAGGTGGGCATCGAGGCGCTCAAGCTGATCCGCCGCCACGGCAAGTCGGTGCGCCACCTGCGCTTCGACGAGTGAGGCCTGCGCCCCCGCCCGCGCCCTGCGCGCGGGCGGGGCTTCGCGGCGCTGAACGGTTCATCGCCGCGATGGCTGGGCTGCCGCTGTTTCCAAGGGGTTTTGCGACGCAGGGCACGCGACATCCGAAGGCCTGAGACCTCCGCGCACGACACTGTGCGCCAAGGCCGGAGGACAGGTCATGGAACAGCTGCTTTTCACCGTCATCGGCGCCCTGCTGACCTGGGCGTTCTACTTCATCCAGCGCATCGCCGAACGTCGCGGCACGGTCGATGCGATCGAGCGCGGCAAGCAGTTGCTCGCGCTCAAGCAAGAACTCGACGGCGCCCACACCAGCGTGGAGGAGTTGCGCCGTTTCGAGAGCCGGTTGATCGGCAAGGCCGAGACCGCCGCGCGCATCGCCGACAATTATTTCGGCAAGGCCGAAGCGATCGCCCGCGATCAAGGCGACGACGCGGTCAGCCAGGCCGACATGAACCGCCAGGCTGCGGCCGAACTGGGCCGCGAACAAGCGCGCCTGGAAACGGTGGTGGCGCACCTGCGCGACCAGCTCGACGAAGAAGGCCGCGCCGCTTTCGAGCAGGCGCATGCCGCCTGGCTGGGCTTCCGCGAGCGGCACGCGCGTTTCGTCGCCCATTCCTACACCTCCGGCTCGGTGCGGCCGTTGATCTATGCGGTGACGATGGAAAGCCTGACCGTGGCCTGGATCAACGAGCTGGAAACCCAGCTCGGCGAAGGCGGCTGACTCCGCGCCCGCAGGCCTCGGCGGCTTCGGCCCTTTGCCGAAGCAGTGGGGCGCGCCGTGATCCGTGGAGTCTGGCTTGCGTCGTATCCGGTAGGTCGCGGTCGCGGCTCGCGCCGATCCGACAGGTGGGGGCGGGCAGGCGGGTGGCGATTCGGGGTGTTCGCTGCGTTTTGTAGGAGCGGCGCAAGCCGCGAACCGCGCAACCTCGTTTACGTCGTATGCTGGAGGCCGGCCCGCTTGCTTCGTATGCGGAGCATCGCGGTCGCGGCTCGCGCCGCTCCTGCAGGCGGAGGCATCGGCTTCGCGGCAGCGCCGTGCTACGGTGCGGCACTGTCCTCCCGTCGGATCCGCCATGCCCGTCACCGCCCAAGAAGTCGTCGCGTTCTGGCGCAACGCCGGCCCGGACCGCTGGTTCGACCGCAACGAACAGTTCGACCAGCGCTGCCGCAGCGGCTTCCTCGAAGCGCACCACGCCGCGGCGCGGCGCGAGCACGACGATTGGGTCGAGCGCGACGCCGAATCGGCGCTGGCGCTGTTGATCCTGCTCGACCAGATCCCGCGCAACGTGTTCCGCGGCAGCGCGCATGCCTTCGCCACCGATCCGCTCGCGCGCCATTATGCGCGGCGCGCGCTGGAACTCGGCCACGACCAGAGCATCGAGCCGGCGCTGCGGCCGTTCTTCTATCTGCCGTTCGAGCATTCCGAAGACCCGGCCGATCAGCAGCGTTCGGTCGACCTGCACCGCGCGCTGCCCGCGGCGGGCGGCGGCGATCCGGCGCAGTGGGCCGTGCTGCATCAGCAGATCATCGAGCGTTTCGGACGCTTTCCGCACCGCAATCCGGTGCTCGGGCGGGCGACGACGGCCGAGGAACAGGCCTATCTCGACGGCGGCGGCTTCAAAGGCTAGGCGCGCAGGCCGCATGGCCTGCCTGCAGGAGCGGCGCGGGCCGCGCCCGCGACAACGCGCGTGCGTCGGAGGGTCGGTTTGCCGGTCGCGGCTCGCGCCGCGCCTGCAGGGGGAAAACCGCTTTCGGCGCGACCGTGCCGCAAAAAGCGCGAAGCCGCGACCCGAAGGCCGCGGCTTCGCATGACAGGACGAACGAATCGCGCGATCAATACTTGGCGATGCCCGGCTCTACCTCGGCCCAGGCGTCGATGCCGCCGGTCACGTTGTAGACCTCGCGGAAGCCCAACTGGCGGAAGTGCTCGGCGGCCTGCGCGCTGCGGCCGCCGTGGTGGCACAGGAAGGCCAGCGGCGTGTCCTTGGGCAGCGCCTCCAGCGAGGCGGTGCCGGCATCGAAATGGTCGAAGGCGACGCCGGCCTGGGCCAGGGCGCGTTCCTCGGCCGGACGCACGTCCACCAGGCGCAGCGCGCCGGCGGCCACGCGCTCGCGCGCCTGGGCCGGATCGATCGCGCGCACCGCCGGCGGGGCGTTCGGGTTGGTGATCACCAGGCCGCGGCCGCGCTCGTCGTCGGCCCAATCGATCGACACGCCGTCGGCGCGCCGCGCGTGGACCCAGTCGGTCTGCACCCGCACCCCGTCGAGCTCCACCGCGATCGCCGCCGCGTCCACCGGCGCCAGTTGCAGGCGCACGTTGTGGCGCGGGTCCACTTCCAACTGCACGGCATAGCCTTCGCCGGCGTTGGCCACCGCCTCGCGCAGCATCTGCGCGGCGGCCGGGGAGATGCTCAACTTCGGCGGGCTGCGGTCCGGCGCAGGCAGGCCCAGCGCGCTGTGCAGCTCGCCGCTGGCGGCCATCTGCTCGACGATGTCGCTGCCGCCGACCAACTGGCCGTCGATGTAGAGCTGCGGGATGGTCGGCCACTCGCCGTAGGCCTTGATGCCCTCGCGGATCTCCGGGTCGGACAGCACGTCCACGTGGGCGTAGCCCTGCGGCAGCAGCGCATTGAGGGCGCCGGAGGCCTTGGCCGAGAAGCCGCATTGCGGCGCGTTCGGCGCGCCCTTCATGAACAGCACGACGCGGTTGGACTGGAGCAGGGACTCGATGCGCGAGCGCAGGGCGGGGTCGAGGGACATGTGCATTACCTGGCGGGGATGGACCCAAGGTGGGGGCGGGCAGTCTACGCTGCAAGGTAGGATGGCGGGGCCGCCGCCGCGGGCCGCAGCGCCGGCCCCGTCCCGTCCGCCGCAGGAGCCGCGCGCCCGCGCATGAGCCGCATCGCCGTCGCCCACCGTCCGCCGCGCCGGCCCCTGGCCTGGGCCTGGCTGTTCGCCGCCTCCCAGGCCGGCGCGTTGGGGCTGTGGCTGGCGCTGGGCTGGCCGGCCGGGCTGGCGGCGCTGGCGGTCAGCCACGGCGCCCTGGTCTGGGGCACCCTGTGGCCGCGCTCGGCCTTGTTCAGCCCGGTGCTCTCGCGCCTGCCCACGCGCGAGCCGGTGGTCTGGCTGACCATCGACGACGGCCCGTCCGACGACACCCCGGCCCTGCTCGACCTGCTCGACGCCCATGACGCCCGCGCCACCTTCTTCGTGGTCGCCGAACGCGCCCAGGCCCGGCCGGCGCTGATCGCCGAGATCCTGCGCCGCGGCCACGAGATCGGCCACCACAGCGGCAGCCACCCCTCCGCGGCGTTCTGGCGCCTGGGCCCGGCTGCGCTGCGCGAGGAGATCGTCGAGGCCGACCGGCGCCTGCGCGCGCTGCTGCCGCCCGGCCACCTGCGCTGGTTCCGCGCGGTGGTCGGCATGGCCAACCCGTTCACTGCCCGCTGGCTGCGCGACTGCGGCCTGGCCCGGGTGGCCTGGAGTGCGCGCGGCTTCGATGCAGTGGCCTCCGATCCGGCCACGGTGGTGGCGCGGGTCGAGCGCGGCCTGCGCCCCGGGGCGATCGTGCTGATGCACGAGGGCGCCGGCCATGGCCGCAATGTGGAGACCTTGGCCGCGCTGCTGCGGCGGCTGGACGCGCTGGGCTATCGCTGCGTGGTGCCGGAGCCGGCCTGAGCGGCGCGCCGGCCGGTACGACGGCGCCAGCGCGGCGAATCGTGCCAGCGCTCAGGCTCGGCGGCGCGCTGTGGGCGGGCTTGCGGCGGCTGGGCCGCGCCGGTCGGGTTGCGCCGGTCGAGCCGTGTGGCCGCGCCATGGCGATCGATCATGCGGATCGGTTTGCCGCGCGCGATCGCGTTGGCGGGTTGGCGCCTGCGCTCTGCGTCGATCCGCGATTCTCGATCTGGTTGCATCGATCCGGCCCGCATCGATCCGATCCGTGCGGGCCGATCCGCGCTGTCCGGCTTGTGCCGGTGGGCCGGCATCGCGCTTCCGCCCCGGCCGGCTCGCGTCGCCATCCCAGGCGCTTCACTCCGGCCGCGTCGCGACGATCCGCCAATGGTTGAAGGGCGTGTTGCCGAACAGCGGCTCCGCATCGATCCGACCCGTGCGGGCCGATCCGCGCTGTCCAGCTTGTGCCGGTGGGCCGGCATCGCGCTTCCGGCCCGGCCCGCGCCGTCATCCCAGGCGCCTCACTCCGGCCGCGCCGCGACGATCCGCCAATTGTTGAAGGGCGTGTTGCCGAACAGCGGCTGGAAATCGACCAGCAGGCCGGCCGCGGCCAGTCGCGTGCGCAAGGCTTGGCCGTCGGGGTAATAGCGCGGCATCGCGTTCATCCAGCCGACCGCGCGCGAGAACAGGTCCGCGGCGCGGGTGATGCGGGCGCGGCCGGTGCCGTCGTCCAGGCCGGTGCGGATCACCAAGCGCGCGCCCGGGCTGAGCATGGCGATCATCGCGTCGATGGCGCGCGCCTGGGCCGGGTAGGGGATGAATTGCAGTACGTCCAGGATCACCACGCTGCCGCGGTGCTCGGGCAGTTCGCGCGCCAGGTCCATGGTCTGGAACTGCGCCTGCGCCAGCCCGGCGCGCTGTGCGGCGCGAACCGCGCGGCGGATCTTGGCGCTGTCGCTGTCCACGCCGCGATAGGGCAGGACGATGCCGTCCGCGCGCAGGGTGTGGGCCAGCAGGCCCAGGCCGCAGCCCAGGTCCAGCAGCGGCGCGCGGCTGCCGCGCAGGGCCTGGCTGACGCCCGGGTAGAGCGGGTCGCTGCCGAGCTTGACCCGGCTGTAGTAGTAGTCCCAGCGGTTGCCGAGCGGGTGCTCGGGCAGGTAGGCGCGCGCGATGCGGTCCGCCTGTCCGTGGGCCATGGCGCGTACCGCTGCACTCATCGCGGGGTCGGGGCTCCGGGGTCGGGGGCGCGGACAGTGTGACACCGGGGGCGCGCGCCGGGGAATTGGCCGGCCGGGGCCGGACTGGCTGGGAGCGAGTGAATCGAGCCGGCGCCGGCCAGGGCAAGGCCAGGCGAGGCCGGGGCCGCCGGGCGCGGCGCCCGGCCGGGAGGCGCGAAGCGCAAGCGTTCGCCGCCGAAAGCCTCGCCATGGGACGTTCGTGCCCGTACCGGCGTTTGCGCGGCCAGGGGCCGGGCAAGCGCGGCAACGGCCGGCCCCCGGCCGGGCGCCGCCGCAAACGCAAAGCCGGGGGCGATGCACTCAGGAGCCCGGCCCGCCGCGCGGCGGGCCAGCCGCCGCAGGTTCAAGCGGCCTCGCCGCCGGCCAGCAGCCGCTCGGCCACCGGCAGGGCCTGCGCGGCCCAGAGCGCATACAGGGTCGCCGAAGGGTGCAGGCCGTCCTCGGCCAACATCGCCGGCTCGCCGCCGCGCTGGCGCGAGACCGGCGCGGTATCGACGAAGGCCACCCCATGGCGTGCGCACACCGCCGCGGCGGTGGCGTTATAGGCGTCCAGCTCGGCGCCGATCCGGGCCGGGCCGCGCGGATCCTGGGCGCCGAACGGGGTCGCGCCCCAGTCCGGGATCGCCAGCACCAGCACCCGTCCGGGGCGGCCGCCGGCGTAGCCCAGGGCGCGGTCCAGCAGCACTGCGAAGGCGCCTTCGTAGGCGGCCGGGTCGCGGTCGCGGTATTGGTCGTTGACGCCGATCAGCAGGCTGACCAAGTCCCAGTCCCGGCCCAGCGGCTCGGCTGCGTCCAGGGCCGAGCCCAACTCGTCGGTGGTCCAACCGGTGGTGGCGATGATCCGCGGCGCCTGCACCGCGATGCCGCGGGCGCCGAGCCCGCGCGCCAGTTGCACCGGCCAGCGGCCGTCCTCGGCCACGGCCTCGCCGATGGTGTAGCTGTCGCCCAGCGCCAGATAGCTCGCGGCCATGCGCGTTTCAGGCGACGGCCGAGTGTTGGGCCGCCTGGCCGCGTTCGGCGTGGCGGTCGAGCACGCGCTCGATCCGGCCGAACACCTCGCGCACCTGCTCGGGCTGCGGCAACAAGGTCACGCGGAAGTGATTGCGGTAGGGCACGTTGAAGCTCGATCCCGGCACCACCAGCACGTCCTCGGTCTCCAGCAGCTCCAGGGCGAAGCGGTGATCGTCGAAGCCCTGCGCGGCCGCGCCGACCACTGCCGGGAAGGCGTACAGCGCGCCGGCCGGAGCGACCAGCTCCAGGTGCTTGCTGGCCTGCACCGACTCGATCACCGCGCGCCGGGCCTCGAACAGGCGGCCGCCGGGCTGGCACAGAGGCGTGATGGTGTCGGCGCCGTCGAGCGCGGCTTCGATCGCGAACTGGCCCGGCACGTTGGCGCACAGGCGCAGCGCGCCCAGCAGATCCATGGCGTGGTGGAAATCGCCGCTGGCCACCGGATCGCCCGACAGCACCGCCCAGCCCACCCGCCAGCCGCAGGCGCGGTGGACCTTGGACAGGCCGCCGAAGCTCAGGCAGGGCAGGTCGCCGGCGATCGGCGCCACCGGCACGAAGGAGGAGCCGTCGTAGAGGATCGAATCGTAGATCTCATCGCACAGCAGCAACAGCTTGTGCCGCGCGGCGATGGCGACGATGCGCTCGATCAGCTCGCGCGGGTAGGCCGCGCCGGTGGGGTTGTTGGGGTTGATCAGCACGATCGCGCGGGTGCGGCTGGAGACCAGTTGCTCGATCTCGTCCGGGTCGGGCAGGAAGCCGTTCTCCGGCTGGCAGCGGTAGTACACCGGGCGGCCGTCGTTGAGGATGGTGGCGGCCGACCACAGCGGGTAGTCGGGCGAGGGCAGCAGCACCTCGTCGCCGGGGTTGAGCAGGGCGCGCAGCGACAGGTCGATCAGCTCGCTCACGCCGTTGCCGACGAACACCCGCTCGGGCGAGGCATTGGGCGTGCCGCGGCGCTTGTGGAACGCGGCGATGGCCTCGCGCGCGGCCGGCAGGCCTTGCTGGTGGGTGTAGGGATCGGTGTCGGCGATGCGCTCGGCGATGGCCCGCTGCAGGTGCTCGGGCGCGCGGAAGCCGAAGGCGCCGGGGTTGCCGATGTTCAGCTTGATCTGCTTGCGCCCCTGGGCTTCCAACTCGCGAGCTCGCCGGGCCAGTTCACCGCGGATTTCGTAACGGACTTCGGACAGGCGTTCGCGGGTTTTCAGGGGCGGCAAGGACATCGGGGCGGGGCGCGGTATGGGTGAGCGTCCAGACTAGCCCAATCCGTGCCGGTAAACAGCCGCGGCCGCACCGGCCCGGGCGGTCCGGGCCGGGCCTGGCGCACGCTTCCGGCCGGCGCCGCCCGCGTTGTTGACGACCTCGAAGACGACGATGACGCAGAGGTAGGCCCAGAAGCCGTGGATGAACGGCATCGTCGCGAACATGGACGCGCTGATCAGGGCACTGATCGCCCAGATCCGCTTCGGGCCGACGAAGTCGGCCAACCGGCCCATCGGG